>NZ_JAMQML010000001.1:0-495427 GCF_030068685.1 Nitratireductor sp. GZWM139
CCATGGAACTACGACCAGGCAGTGTGACCGGCGCACCGCTTACGGCCAATTCCAGCACCTGCATCTTGTTGAGCTTCGGGATGGCTGTGAAGTCGAAGCTATCCAGGCTTTTGACGACCGGGAATTTGGCCGCCTTGATCCGGCGTTCGACCTTGCGGCGATCCCGTTCGATCATCTCCCGCTCGGCAAGTCGGAAGAGGTAGCCGACGTGATCGACGCCCTCGGTTGCGCATAGCCGAGCCAGCTTCTGGTGCTCACGCTGGAACGTCGGCAGCTTCAAGGCCTTGAGGTAGTGGGCAAGCAGGATGTCGGGCGCTTCGGTGCTCATGCCGCTTCTCCCGCATCAGACGACAGGAGGCGCATATACGCCTTCGCCGAGGTCTTCTCGACCGTCGCCCTCGGCAGGTAGGGATAGATCGACAGGTCCAACCGTGGCGGCCGGCGCTCGACCCGGCACAGGATCAGATGCTTGACTGCATCGAAGCCGATCGCGCCGAGCTGAATGGCCTGCTTCACGGCCGCATGCAGGTCTGCAAGGTCGAAGCTCTCCAGAAGACGAAGAACCTGCACGTATTATGGCTGCGCCCGTTGCGGCGATTGGGGAGCTGGTTCTGGCCCTCAGGTGCTTCCTCTGCACGCTCTTCATCCAGATGGACGTCTATCTCAGTGCTCAGCGCACGTTCTGCTAGCGCCTTGGTCAGTTCCGCCAGGATGCCGGTCTTGCCAAACAGATCGCCCGGCGAGCGGCTTCCATCAGCCGGTCCAGCAGGTCTTTGTCGATGCCCATACGTGGGGTCTCCTCTCAGAGCAGTTACCACGTCAGGGCACAAAATTCAGGATAGTCCCAGTCAGCCTGCCATTCTCTCTGAAGTGGTCCCATCTTTTCGGGCAGATTTGCAGCTTCGCTAAGTCGAAGCCCATTCATCCGCGCTATAAAAGCCTTTTACCTCACCGCGTTCGAGCTCAAGAATCTTGTTGCATGTCTTCTTTAGCAACCCGTGGTTGTGGCTTGCTAGGACAATTATGCCCGCTTTCTTCGCCAGCTTATCCATACGCTCTCTGGCCTTATCTTGGAATTGTGGGTCACCAGCTCCGATCCATTCGTCCATGAGCAGGATTTCAGGCTCAAGGCAGGTGGCGACAGAAAATGCCAGGCGAGCAGCCATGCCTTGGCTGTAGCTCTTAAAGGGTAATTCGATGAAATCGCCCAGCTCGCTAAACTCGATGATCTCTTCCATCCGGCTTTCTATAACGGATGGTGGCCAGCCGTTTATAAGGCCTCGCAGTTCGATGTTGCGCCTTCCTGTTGCTTCTCTTCTGAAACCGAGATTAATGTTGAACAGAGCATCCACCTTCCCGCAGATATCAACGCTGCCAATCGTTGGCTGATAGATGCCGTAGAGTACCTTCAGTAGTGTTGTTTTCCCCGCGCCATTTGACCCGACTAGGCCTAGGCGATCTCCTGAAGTGAGGTCGAAGTTCACACCGCTTAGAGCGGTCACCTGCTTGGTACGCCCTGTACTTTCAAGCTTTCCGCCCGTTGAACCCGACCGAGATCCGCGCGAAAGTGTAAGTTTCTCACGCAACCGATAGGAAAGACTAAGGTTGTCTACTTTTATGCTAACCATCAAACCAGAAACACGATCTCTTTTCGGAATTTACCGAGTAGAAAGAGGGCCAAAGCCCAAAGGGGCAAGCTTATTGCGAGGCATATATAAAAAGCTTGGGCGGGGAGAGCGTTTTCTACGATAGGCATCCTTACTGTCTCGAGAAAATATGTGAATGGATTCCAGTAATATAGTAAGTGGCGTACGCCGCCAGAGCCTTCGTATGTCCAGAAAACGGGCGTTAGGAACATCCCTATTCGCATAACGTTTGAAATGATGAATTGGCTGTCAGGAAAGTATGCTCCCGAAAATGCAACCACCAGTATGGCTGCAGGAGTGGTGATCAAGATCAGGATTAAACCCGCTGCAGCATAGAGCCAATACGCGGTAGGGTATACTCCGCTGAGAAATAGTATGGCTAGGCAGCCAAGAGACGCGTATCCGGCACGGACCACAGTTTGGCCAAATAACCTCATAACGTAGGTGGTCAGAGGAAGGGTGGTGCCTTTTATGAAGCTCTCTTCACGCGTGAATAGCGTCGCACTCATAGTGACGACTTCCATGATGTAAAACCAAACGAACAGTCCAGTTGCCACATAGGCTGCGTAATTCGAAGCGGAGCTGTCTCCACGATGGATCACGAAGATGAACGTTCCCGCGAATGCCAGGTAGTTTATTAGTAACCAAAGCGGACCTAGCGTTGTTCTGCGATGCTGATCCCCGATATCTTCCTGCGCCAACGCAATCCATACTCTGTGCATGCGAAGCCCAGCCCACAAATCATCTATGGCACTCCTTAGTGCAGCAAACATAGTCGTCCTCTAGAAATAGTGCTCGGCTTAACGAGTGTCGGTTCTGCTATCGCGCTTTTCTCAAATCAGCAAGGTTTGGTTGCGGATCGCAGCCTGCGTGCGTGGCGAAGCCTCTCTCGCTTTGACTGTCCCTCCCAAGGGGCTGCCTCATTCGCCGCAACCCAGGGAAGAAGCTCGATTGATCGCGGTTCCAGGTGGCTTGTGATGACCGGATACTTCGCCAGCGCATCCTTGATAACATTCAGTCCCGCGCGATTGGTATATCGCATGCTCGTCTCGTCGCTGTTGAGCCGCCCCGCAATGTCGCTGATGATGCTTGGATGTACCAGTTCCTGCTTCAAAGTGTCCGCTAACCCATGCCTTAGCGCATGCAAAACGCGATTCCAGCGTTCGCTATCTCTCAAGTGCTGATGAAGCTTCGGTACAAAATCTTTGTAGAAGCGGTCGCCGACATCAGCCTGGCGAGTTTTCGCGAATAGTTCCGGAAACAGCATGTCGTACCCCGAGCTCTTGATCGCCTCGACGTAGTCGATGAATTTCAGTCGCAAAACTTCATCTGGAACAGGCAGCAATCGCATCGAGTTTGCATTCTTCAGACTGCGGTATTTGTTCGGGCGGATACTGATGGCCCAGCCATTTTCTGTATCCACAATGTCATTGACTGACAGACCAGCAACCTCGTTGCGGCGGGGGCCGAGATATACCATCAGCATGGGTAAAAAATAACTCGCCGAATGGTAGATGTGTGGCCCTTTGCTCTCCTGTTCCTCCGCACTCCTGCAGCCCGTAAAGATCGGCATGTCGAACATGGGGCGTAGCTGTTCGGGGCCTGGTTTGTCGGTGATGCGCCTTACATCGCTGAGTTTTGGCTTCTTCGGGCGTAGGCCGTCCATGGTTAGTTTCGGTACATGATAGCCGCGGCCTGTGATGAAATTAAGGAAGGTCTGGATATTGGCGAGATGCTTGCGGATCGTTGATGGGCCTAGGCCCATTTTCGGCGGTTCTCGCCCCGCTTCCATGTCAGATTTCAAGCGTTGTGCTGAGGCTTCGCGTAGCGCCGCTGTGCCGAGATCGCGCAACCGCGCGCTGCGACCGTAATTGGCAAGGATATGATCAAAATGCTCACGCAGCCTGCCCAGGTGGATTTGGCGCATCTGGCTTGACTGCGTGACGCCTTGTTCTCCCAGTACGCCTACCAGCATGGTGACCGCAACTTTGACGTCTTTCGCCGTTGCCGTCTCCCAGTGATGCTGATTGCTCTTCATCAACGCGTCGCATTCAGAAAGGAACTGCGGCAGCGGCAGGTCAATGCCATCCGTGTCGTCCGGTACTGAGGAGGAGGCGGCAGCAGCAGAGGGGGGGGATGCTTTTAGGCGTTGGCGCAGGGGTGTTCACCAGTGCAGATGGGGGCTCTGCTTCGTGCGTAGCAGGTGCGAGCGAGGAAGGTTTCGGAGGGGCGGGGGCTGACGCCTGCAGTGTTTCCGTCTGTTCATCGGCAGGCGTGATCACTGTTTCCAGGTTCTCTTCTGGCCGCTTCGGTTCAACTGTAGTGGGTGAGGGGTTGGATGAAGCCTCCGGAGCTGATGATGGAGGTGTCTGGGCTTCGGTAAACAGAGCCGCAACATCGCTGTCTCTGCTCAGCGGCCCATAGCGTTCGGGTTCACCCAGCAGGACGTCCGCCTTGGCCCGCATGATCTGTTGGGTGGCTCTTTCTCGGTTCAGCGGCGTGTCCTTCACGCCGTGTGCGTCCATTTCGGCTTTCAGGAAGCGCTCGAAATACCGCGATCTGCATTCCGTTCGTTCCTGCTCAAAGGTCTCTGCGATGTTGTCAATCTGGCGGTGGGCAAACCCTGCCTCTTTCAGGGCGCGCCTGGCAGGGCAGTTTTCATCAAAGCGCATGTGGCGGCCAGTGCCGAAAAGTTGGATCAGGCGATAGACCCAGCCGATGAGGATGTCGGCGCGCACATTGTCTTCCGCCGCCGAGCCTGTGCGGCGTGCGGCAAAGGCGAGATCGTCCATGCTTTCATTCATGCGCTCGATCTCGGCGCGGAAAAGGTCTTCCAGCTGTTCGCGGCTTGTCATGCGCGCCCTGTCTTCCTCAGCCAGTTCCGCCAGCAGCATGTTGAGCCGCCGGACCATGCTTTTGGCCTTTGTATGATCCCCGTGGCGCAGAGACAATGCAAGATGGCTGCGCTGATTGGAGGCGAAGGCGGAGGGCACCCTTGCGCGCCAGTAAAAGATATTGCCGCGGCGGGTGAGGTTGGCGAGGCGATGCCGTGCTGCCATGAGGGCTACCTTGTGCATTGGCACGGACGTGCACAGCATTGTGCATCAGTCCTGTGCGACAGTTTTGGGCACAGAGGGCAAAAATCGGCAAAAACACTGCATTTGAGGATTCGCAGCGGACGGATTCTTTAATGAATCCAAACTGCGGACGTGCGAAATGGCTGGGGAACCTGGATTCGAACCAGGACTAACGGAGTCAGAGTCCGTGGGTCTACCGTTAACCTATTCCCCAGCGGGCGGCGGTGGCCGCTTTCGACACGCTATTTAACAAGCTGAATTTCATAGTCAAGGGCACATGCGTATTCAATTTCGCGATTGCGCAATTTTCTTTGTAATCATCGAACAGTGCGTTTCAGGCAAACACCGCTATTGGTGAAATCGACGCCGGCTGATACGTTGGCCGCAACTAAACGAAATAAGCTGCCTGATGCGCCCCCGAGGCTTGCGCGGCGGCGAAGGAATAGCGGTGGAAAACCACGACCACGGCGATGTTTCGCCGGTTGAGAGGGTCGTCCGGGATGCCGCGTCGGATGGGGGATCAACCCTCGGCTTCGACGATCGGTCGGCCGGCCCCTCTGCATGCAGGGATGGTGCGTCTGCATCATCCGGCAGCGCGGATGTGCGCGATTGCGATGAGCCCGTGCGCAAGCGGAAGCGCAGAAAACGGCGGAAACGCCGGGCTTTCGTGCGTGATGCGCAGGAAGGCGTCGCCGCACAGGAAGCGCCCCAAAGCGAACCCAAAAAACCAAAACGCCCGCAACAGGCCCGTCGACGCGAATCATCGCAGGAAAGCCAGCGCGCCTCCTATGCGGCGCTCGATCTGGGCACGAACAATTGCCGGCTTCTCGTGGCAACGCCCACGCGGCCGGGATATTTTCGTGTCGTCGACGCCTTTTCGCGAATCGTTCGCCTGGGTGAGGGGCTTTCGATCGAAGGCCGCCTGAGTGACGCTGCCATGGATCGCGCGGTCTCGGCGCTCAGCGTCTGCGCCGACAAGCTCGGCAATCGCCGGCCCAAGCGCATGCGGCTGATCGCGACGGAAGCCTGTCGCTCGGCGCAGAATGGCGCGGCCTTCATCGAGCGCGTGAAGAAGGAAACCGGGCTCAGGCTCGAAATCATCGACCGGCAGACCGAGGCCCGCCTGGCGGTGGCCGGTTGCAGCACGCTGGTCGAGCGCGGCACGGAAGGCGTGGTCCTGTTCGACATTGGCGGAGGCTCGTCGGAAATCGCGCTGGTGGACATTTCGCGCCACCGCACGCCACGGCTCGCCGATCACATCGTCGCCTGGACATCGTTGCCGGTGGGCGTGGTGTCGCTTGCCGAACGCTTTGGCGGACACCATGTGACGCCCGAGAGCTTTGCTGCGATGGTCGATGCGGTGAGCGAGATGCTCGACCGGTTTGATGATGGCGGGCGGCTGGCGCAGGTCGCTGCCGGCGGGCGCTTCCACCTGATCGGCACGTCCGGAACGGTGACGACGCTGGCGGGCGTTCATCTGGGGCTGGCGCGCTATGACCGCCGCCAGGTCGACGGTTTGTGGATGGAGCGGGACAATGTAGACCGCATGATCGACACGCTGCTTTCGTGGGATTTCGAGCAGCGCAAGGCCAATCCCTGCATCGGCGCGGACCGGGCGGATCTGGTGCTTGGCGGCTGCGCGATCCTTGAGGCGATACGCCGCCGCTGGCCCTCGGAACGGCTGAGAGTGGCCGACCGGGGCCTGCGCGAAGGCATGTTGAGTGAAATGATGGCGGCCGATGGCGCTTGGCGTCGCCGGCGGCGGACGGGACGGAGTGCATGACCAAGAAACCGGCAGGCAAGAGCGGTGGCGCACGCGCGCTCAAGACGCGCATCAAGAAGACCAAGCTCAAGAATTCGTCGCGCCGCTGGCTCGAACGCCATCTGAACGATCCCTATGTGCACAAGGCGCAGGCCGAGGGCATGCGTTCGCGCGCGGCCTACAAGCTGACCGAGATCGATGACCGCCACAAGCTCCTGTTTCCGGGCGCGCGGGTCATCGACCTGGGGGCGGCTCCCGGTGGCTGGTGTCAGGTGGCGGCCGAGCGCGTCAACTCGACGCCGGAGAACCCGCTGGTGGTCGGCATCGATTATCTGGGCATGGATGCGGTGCCGGGCGCCATCGTTCTGGAAATGGACTTTCTGGATGATGATGCGCCAGAGCGCCTGATGGAGACGCTTGGCGCAGAGCCGGATCTGGTGATCTCCGACATGGCCGCGCCGACAACCGGGCACCGTCAGACAGATCATCTGCGCACCATGCATCTGTGCGAGACGGCGGCGGATTTCGCCCTGTCAGTGCTCAAGCCCGGCGGCCACTTCCTGTGCAAGGCCTTTCAGGGCGGTGCGGAAACCGGCCTGCTCGATCAGCTGAAACGCAACTTCAAGTCGGTTCATCATGTGAAGCCGCAGGCCTCGCGGGCGGAATCGGTGGAGCTTTATCTGCTCGCCAAGGGCTTTAAGGGCCGCAAGAAGGAAGAACCCGAAGACGAAGCGTAAGGCGCAAAACGCCTTACTCTGCTGCGGGAGCCGGCGTCGCGGATGCGGCGCTCCTGCGGCGTTTGTGGCCCGACACCCTGCTGCCCGTCTCTGGCGGGAGGCTGAGGAACGGAATGGCCGCCAGTGCTGAAAGACCAGCCACGATCAGGAAGGCGTTGAAGAACGCATCGATGCCCAGAGCGGTGCCGGTGACAAGCGCGGTTGCCTCAAGAATGCCGCCGCCCACGGCCACGCCCATTGCAATGCTCACCTGCTGGAAAGCCGCAGAAAGCGTGGCGGCCTGACTGGCCTCCCGGTCGCCGAGCTCTGAGAATGTGAGCGCGTTGGATGACGTGAAGAAGAGCGAGCGCAGAAGGCCTGAAAACACCAGAACCGTGATGATGGTCCAGTGCGATGTCTGCGGCGTGAAGAAGGCGTTGACGCCGATGCTGGCCGCACCCAGCAGGGATGCGGTGACCAAAACGACGCGGAAGCCGCCAAGGCGCAGCGCCGTGCTGGCGATGAATTTCATGGCAATGGCCCCAAAGGCCGAAGCGAAGGTCAAAAGGCCGGACTGGAAGGGCGTGAGCCCGAACACGACCTGGAACATCAGCGGCAGCAGGAACGGCACTGCGCCGACGCCGATGCGGAAGAGCGAACCGCCGATGATCGACGAGCGGAAGGCGCGGTTGGCGAACAGGCCGAGATTGAGAACCGGATGCGAGGTGCGCCGCGCATGACGCACGTAAAGCACGGCTGCAAGCGCGCCGATGAGCACGGTGCAGACACCCACAATCGGCGGCAGGGCGGGCAGGCTAATGACCGAAAGGCCGAACACCAGACCGGAGGCGGCGATGCTTGAGAGCATGAAGCCGATCGTGTCCAGCCGGCCGGTCTCCTGTTTGGGAAACTCCGGCAGCACGCGGCCCGAGACATAGATGCCCAGAAGGCCGATGGGCACATTGATCAGAAAGATCCAGTGCCAGGAAAAATAGGTGGTGATGAAGCCGCCCAGCGGCGGGCCGGCCACGGGGCCGATCAGCGCGGGGGCGGCGAGCCACGCCATGGCGCTGACGAGCTTCTCGCGCGGCACGGCGCGCACCAGCACCAGCCGTGCGACGGGCGTCATCATTGCGCCGCCCATGCCCTGCAGGAAGCGCGCCAGAACGAACGAAGCCAGCGAATTGGAAAAGGCGCAGGCGATGGAGCCGATCACGAACACGCCGATGGCGATGCGGAAGACCCGCTTTGCGCCGTAGCGGTCGGCCATGAAGCCGCTGATGGGAATGAAAATCGCCAGCGAGACGAGATAGCTGGTCAGCGCGAGTTTCAGCGTGACCGGGCTGGTGTCGAGGTCGGCAGCGATGGCCGGCAGCGAGGTGGCGATGACGGTGGAATCCATCTGCTCCATGAAGAGCGCGACGGCGAGTATGAGCGGCAGTGTGCGGTTCAAGGCTTTATGTTCCTGTGCCGGTCTGTCGCGGGAAGGGGCCGCGGAGAGGGGGAATTGTGGGCAGACCGGATCAGCGTTGGAGGCTTTAGCACGGCGCGTGCGGCGTGTCCTGTGGCAGTGACGGAGCTGTGTTGGTGCTGTCATGTCATGTGGACAACAATTGTTACGCTTACAAAGCACCACCTTTTCAAGTCGGCGCTGACGTGTTACCAGCCAGCGCCAATCCTGAAAGGGAATCACACAGACGAGGCCTTGCTTTTGAGTGGCGAGGTCGCGTGTCCTCTTATTCCAAAGGGTCGGCCATGGCTAAAATCATCGAGACTGCAACCGGCGCCGAGGCGCTTACTTTCGACGACGTGCTCCTGCAGCCCGGCCACTCGGAAGTGATGCCCGGCCAGACGGACGTGCGCACGCGCATTGCCGGCGACATCGATCTCAACATTCCGATCCTTTCCGCCGCCATGGACACGGTGACGGAAGCGCGTCTCGCCATCGCCATGGCGCAGGCCGGCGGCATCGGCGTCATTCACCGCAACCTCTCGCCCATCGAGCAGGCCGAGGAAGTGCGCCAGGTCAAGAAGTTCGAGTCGGGCATGGTGGTGAACCCCATCACAATCGGCCCTGACGCAACGCTGGCCGAGGCGCAGGCGCTGATGCGCGCCCATGGAATTTCGGGCATTCCGGTTGTCGAGAATGGCGGCGCTGGCGGCCACACAACGGGTCGTCTTGCCGGTATCCTGACGAACCGCGACGTGCGTTTCGCTTCCGATCCCGAGCAGCGTGTGCGCGAGCTGATGACGCATCAGGATCTCGTCACCGTGCAGGAAGGCGTCGCTCAGGACGAGGCCAAGCGCCTTCTCCATCAGCACCGCATCGAGAAGCTGCTCGTGGTTGATGACGCGTCCAACTGCGTTGGCCTCATCACCGTCAAGGACATCGAGAAGTCGCAGCTCAACCCGCATGCTTCCAAGGATGCGCAGGGCCGCCTTCGCGCCGCCGCCGCAACCAGTGTCGGCGAGGATGGTTTCGAGCGCGCCGAGCGCCTGATCGATGCCGGCGTCGACCTTCTGGTGATCGACACCGCCCACGGCCACTCCCAGCGCGTGCTCGACGCAGTGGCGCGGGCCAAGAAGCTTTCCAGCAATGTGCGCATCATTGCCGGTAACGTCGCAACCGCCGAAGGCACACAGGCGCTCATCGACGCCGGTGCGGATGGCGTGAAGATCGGCATCGGGCCGGGCTCCATCTGCACCACGCGCATCGTTGCCGGTGTGGGCGTGCCGCAGCTCTCGGCCATCATGTCGGCGGTGGAAGTGGCGGACAAGGCGGGCGTTTCGCTGATCGCCGATGGCGGCATCAAGTTCTCCGGCGATCTCGCCAAGGCGCTTGCCGCCGGTGCATCGGCGGCAATGGTTGGTTCGCTGCTCGCCGGCACGGATGAAAGCCCGGGCGAGGTCTATCTGCACCAGGGCCGTTCCTACAAGGCATATCGCGGCATGGGTTCGGTTGGCGCGATGGCGCGCGGGTCGGCGGATCGCTACTTCCAGGCGGAAGTGCGGGATACGCTGAAGCTCGTGCCTGAGGGCATCGAAGGCCAGGTGCCCTACAAGGGACCGGCTGGCGGTGTTCTGCACCAGCTCACCGGTGGTCTGAAGGCGGCCATGGGTTATGTCGGCGCGGCCAATCTGGAAGAGTTCCGCCGCAAGGCGACCTTTGTGCGCATCTCCGGTGCGGGCCTGCGTGAAAGCCACGCGCATGACGTCACGATCACCCGTGAAAGCCCGAATTATCCGGGCGGCGTGTGAGCGCTTCAGGCATCTACGCGTTTGGAAAAGGGCCGCTCAGGCCCTTTTTCATTGCGTCAGGCGCGCTCCAGGTATCCTGTTCTTCCCAGAATGCCGGCGAGGATCGCCCCGGTAAGCGGTGCGGCGATGAACAGCCAGAGCTGGTTCATCTCGCGCGCGCCGGCAAACAGGGCGGGGCCGATTGAGCGCGCGGGATTGATGGACGTGCCCGTCACCGGGATGAGGCACAGGTGAAGGACCGCAAGCGTCAGTCCGATCACCATGCCGGAAAGCGCGGTGCGGTGTTTCTTCGCGGTTACCCCCAGAATGACCGTCACGAAAATGAAGGTGCCGAGCGCTTCAAGCGCGAAGGCGGTGGGTGTGGGGTAAAGTCCGGCGGATTCCCAGCCGTTTGCGGCGCGTGAAACGGGAGCGACCGCGTTGTTGCCCTGCGCAATGCCCCAGAGGGCTGCTGCGGCGAGCGTTCCGCCGACAATCTGCGCCAGAATGTAGGGAAGCACGTCGCGGGCCGGCATGCGCCCCGAAAGAAAAACGCCGGCGGTGACTGCCGGGTTCATATGCGCGCCGGAAACGGGGCCGATGGCATAGGCCATGGCAATGACGGCAACGCCGAATGACAGGGCGATGCCGATGCCGCCCAGCGGCAGAAGATTGCCGAATCCCCCGGCGATGATGCTCGCACAGCCCAGAAAGACGAGGCAGAACGTGCCGAAACACTCGGCGGCATAAGCTTTCATGATTCGATCCTTGCAATGTGGGCAACCTTGCAAAGGCTCTGGATTTAGGAGCTGATGGGGAAATCAGGATTCACAGTTCACACAGGGGGAAGACCATGTCCCAGACCGCCATTTTCTGGCCGATGATCGCGCAGGTGGCGCTGGTCTATGCGGTTTATCTGCTGATCGGCATGCGGCGGAAGAAGGCGGTGGAAAGCGGCAGCGCCACGGTCTCGCAGTTTCGCGAAAACCGCGATGAGCCGGCGGAAAGCCTCTATGTGCGCAACAATCTGGCCAATCAGTTCGAGCTGCCGGTGCTCTTTTATGCGGTCTGCCTGGCGCTGTTCGTGACCGGGGGTGCCGGCGTGGCAGCGGTTTCGCTGGCCTGGGTCTTCGTTCTGTCGCGCTGCGGTCATGCTTATGTGCATGTTACGTCGAACAGGATACGCCACCGCCAGCCGCTGTTTGTGCTGGGGTTCTTCGCGCTTGGCGCAATGTGGCTTCTGCTCGCCCTGCGGCTGGCGATCTGAGTTTCAGCCACGCGCGAGAAGCGCTGTGTGAGCCTGCAGGATCGCCTCGTGCAGGGCCGCGAAATCGGCCTTGCGCGGATTGGACTTTCGGCCAGCCAGGCATATGCTGCGGGAAGGGCCGGGGGCGAGAAACGGCAGCACGCTGACGGAGGGCAGGAGCTTTGCCGAAGCGCGCGCCATTTGCGGTATGAGGGTTACGCCCATCCCATGCGACACCATGTGCAAAAGCGTCGTCAGGCTGGTTGCGCCAAAGGTCTCCATGGTGACGGGTTTCACCTTGCCGCAGATTTCCAGCGCCTGTCCGCGCATGCAGTGCCCGTCTTCCAGAAGCATCAGCCGTTCGAGCGCCATGCTCTCCTGCGCCACGGGCGGGGCAAGGCGTTCAGCGTCTTCGCTCGGCACGGCGAGATAGAAGGGGTCGTCAAAAAGCGCTTCGGGCAGCAACCGGTTGTCATTGATGGGCCGCGCCGCGATCATGGCATCGAGCCTGCCGGTCGCCGTGTCCTCGGCCAGCATCTCGGTAACCGCCTCGCGCACCTCCAGCCGCAGTTTGGGAAACCGCTGTTTGAGAAGCGGCAGAAGCTCGGGCAGCAGGTAAGGCGCAATCGTGGGGATGACGCCAAGGCGGAAACGGCCTTCAAGCGCTTTTCGCTCGCGCCGGGCCTCGCCCTCCAGCTCCCGGATCTCGGAGAGAATGCGCACCACGCGCGGAAGCAGCGTATGAGCCTCGGCGGTCAGGCGCACGGCCCCGCTGCCGCGTTCGAACAGCTTGAAACCGAGCTGCGCCTCCATTTCGGAAATCTGCGCCGAAAGGGCAGGCTGGGTCACGCCGCAGCTCGTGGCCGCGCGTCCGAAATGAAGCGTTTCGGCCAGTCGCTCGAAATACTGCATCTGTCTGATGGTGAGGCGTATCATAACTTCAGATTATCGCATCGAATATGAAAGACAATTGGAATTTATGAGGCGGCGTGACTACCTTCAATTTGTTCCAAGCCATGCCGCAGTCCAACCGGCAACCGGTCAGGCACCGGAGAGCAAGCAAGGGAGTATCTTTCATGGCAGACAAACCCACGATGACCACGTCCGCTGGCGCCCCCGTCAGCGACAACCAGAATTCCGTGACTGCGGGTGAGCGCGGACCGGTTCTCCTTCAGGATTACCAGCTCATCGAAAAGCTTGCGCACCAGAACCGCGAACGCATTCCCGAGCGCGTGGTGCACGCCAAGGGCTGGGGCGCGCATGGCGTGCTGAAGATCACCGGCGACATTTCGAAATACACCATCGCCAAGGCGCTGCAGCCGGGCGCTGAAACGCCGATGCTGGCGCGCTTCTCCACCGTTGCGGGCGAGGCGGGCGCAGCCGACGCCGAGCGCGACGTGCGCGGCTTTGCACTCAAATTCTACACCGAGGACGGCAACTGGGACCTGGTGGGCAACAACACGCCCGTCTTCTTCGTCCGCGATGCGCTGAAATTCCCGGACTTCATTCACACGCAGAAGCGTCACCCGCGCACCAATCTGCGGTCGCCCACGGCGATGTGGGATTTCTGGTCGCTGTCGCCGGAAAGCCTGCATCAGGTGACCATCCTCATGTCCGACCGCGGCCTGCCGGTCGCGCCGATGTTCATGAACGGCTACGGCTCGCACACCTATTCGCTGTGGAACGACAAGGGTGAGCGCTTCTGGGTGAAATTCCACTTCAAGACCATGCAGGGCCACAAGCATTACACCAATGCCGAGGCTGAAGAGGTGGTCGGCAAGACCCGCGAAAGCTATCAGGAAGCTCTGTTCGGCACGATTGAGCGCGGCGAATTCCCCAAGTGGAAGGTGCAGGTGCAGATCATGCCCGAGGCCGATGCGGAGAAGACCGAGTACAATCCGTTCGATCTCACCAAGGTATGGCCGCACGCGGACTATCCGCCCATCGACATCGGTGTGATGGAGCTGAACCGCAACCCGGACAACTACTTCACCGAGATCGAGAACGCGGCGTTCTCGCCCTCCAACATCGTGCCGGGCATCAGCTACTCGCCGGACAAGATGCTGCAGGCGCGCATCTTCTCCTACGCCGATGCGCACCGTTACCGGCTGGGCACGCATTATGAGACGATCCCGGTAAACCAGCCGAAATGCCCGGTTCACCACTATCACCGTGATGGCGAGATGAACACGTTCGGCGGCATCAAGACCGGCAACCCGGATGCATTCTATGAGCCCAATTCCTTTGGCGGTCCGGTGGAAAGCCCGGCTGCGAAGGAGCCGCCGCTCAGGATCTCGGGCGATGCGGATCGCTACAACCACCGCATCGGCAATGATGATTACGGCCAGCCGCGCGCGCTCTTCAACCTCTTCGACGAGGGCCAGAAGAACCGGCTGTTCTCCAACATCGCCGCCGCCATGGGCGGGGTGCCGGGCGAAATCATCGAGCGCCAGCTCGCGCATTTCGACAAGGTGCATCCCGATTACGGGAACGGTGTGCGCAAGGCGCTGAAGGAAGCGCATGGCTATGAGGCCAATGCGGTTCCGGTGACCGGCAAGACACCGCAGCACGCTGCGGAATAGAAAACCGGCAAAAGGCTCGGATCAGTACCGGGGATAAGTGACGGGCGTGGAGCGATCCACGCCCGTTTCACTTGTGCAAATGGCCTGTACCGGCTAGCTGTTCGCCATTCGGGTAACCGGCAAAGGTAAGACATGCGACTTGGCGGACGGCTGGCTGCGGCCATTGAGATTCTGGACGATATCGACCGGCGATACAGGCCGGCAGCGGATGCGCTGAGAGACTGGGGACTGTCCCACCGTTTCGCTGGCTCCAAGGATCGCGCCGCCATCGGCAACATCGTTTACGATGCGCTGCGCCGCAAACGCTCTGCCGGCTGGATTTTTCAGGAAGAAACGCCACGCGCGCTGGCCTTCGGCGCTCTGCTCTTGCAGGGCGAGTGCACGCCGGACATGCTCAACGCCGCGCTGGCGGAAGACAGTTTCGCGCCGCCGCCGCTTTCCAGCGACGAAATTGCCCGCATTGCGGATCATCCGCTTGATGCAGCACCTGATGGTGTGCGTGCGGAAAGCCCTGAATGGTGCGAGCCGCTTCTGAAACGCACCTGGGGTGACGACTGGGTGGCGGAAGCCGCAGCGCTTTCGGAACGCCCGCCGCTCGACATGCGAACCAACACGCTCCGGGCGACGCGCGATCAGGTTGCAAAGGCGCTTGCCAGCGCCGGTGCGCTGCCCTGCGATCTCGCGCCTCAGGGCCTGCGCGTTCCGGCCATCGAAGGGCAGGGGCGGCATCCCAATGTGCAGTCCGAGCAGGCTTTCCGCGATGGCTGGTTCGAAGTGCAGGACGAGGGATCGCAGATCGTCGCAGAGCTGACGGATGCGACATCGGGCATGCAGGTGCTCGATTTCTGCGCCGGCGCTGGCGGCAAGTCGCTCGCCATGTCGGCAGCCATGGGCAATACCGGCCAGATCCACGCATTCGATGCAGACAGGAAACGGCTTGCCCCCATCATCGACCGGCTGAAGCGGGCAGGGTGCCGCAATGTGCAGGCGGTGGCGGATGAGGCTGCCCTTGCGCCCTTCGAGGGACGGCTCGATCTGGTCGTGGTCGATGCGCCCTGCACCGGGGCCGGCACCTGGCGGCGCAGGCCCGACGCCAAATGGCGGCTGGGTGAGAAGCAGCTGGAACAGCGTCAGGCCGAGCAGGCCGAAATTCTCGCCAAGGCCGCGCGTTTCGTGCGTCCCGGCGGTCGTCTCGCCTACATTACATGCTCGGTTTTTGCCGAAGAGAATGAAGATCAGGTCCGCGCCTTCATCGAGGCAAATCCGGCGTTTCGCCCGGTGGACCATGAGGCGCTCTGGGAAAGGCACTTCCCCGGCAAGGCGGCCAGGGCAAGAATAGACCGGGCGACCGGCATCGCGCTTTCGCCCCACCGCACTGCAACGGACGGTTTCCACTTCGCCGCTCTGGAGTGCGTCTGAGAGAGGCCGGAACCGCGGCACAGGAGGTCTGCTTATGAACGGGACCAATCCCAACGAGACCAATCCCACGGATGTCGAAGCGCGGGTGCGCGCAAGCTTTGCCCGCCAGAAGATGATGCAGACCATCGGCGCGGAGCTGACGCTCGTGACGCCGGGCATTGTCGAGATCGAGATGCCTCATGCCGAAGGGCTGACCCAGCAGCACGGCTTTCTGCATGCGGGCGTGATTTCGACAGCGCTCGATTCTGCCTGCGGTTATGCCGCCTTTTCGCTGATGCCGGTGGATGCTGCGGTGCTGACCATCGAATTCAAGGTCAATCTGCTTGCGCCGGGGCGCGGAGAGCGCTTTCTGTTTCGCGGCGAGGTCACCAAGCCCGGCCGCACCATCATTGTCGCTGACGGCCAGGCCTATGCCTATTCTTCTGAAGGAGATGCCAAGTTGATCGCCACCATGACCGGAACCATGATGACCATCGTCGGACGGGAAGGGCTGGAAGGATGACGCGGGCTCCCGTGGAACCGGCCATCCTCTCCGGCAAGCGCGTTCTCTTCGTGATGGCGGCGGATGCCGAATATGGCCCGCATCTCAAGAAGCGCTTCACACCGCTGATGACCGGCATCGGCCCGGTCGAGGCCGGCGTTGTTCTGGGCGCCGAGCTTGCGCTGCTTGACGCGGAAGGGCAGTTGCCCGACCTGCTCGTGTCGCTTGGCTCGGCCGGCAGCCGCTCGCTGGAGCAGACCGAGGTTTATCAGGCGACCGCCGTGTCCTACCGCGACATGGATGCCTCGCCGCTCGGTTTCGAGAAGGGCGTGACGCCGTTCCTCGATCATCCGGCGGTCATGCCCCTGCCGCATCGCATTCCCGGCATTCGCGAGGCAACGCTTTCGACCGGCGCGAATATCGTTTCGGGCGCGGCCTATGACGCCATCGACGCCGAGATGGTGGACATGGAAACGTTTGCGGCGCTGCGCGCCTGCCAGCGCTTCGGTCTCGGTCTGGTGGCGCTGCGCGGCATCTCCGATGGCGCTGCCGAACTGCAGCACGTGGCCGACTGGACGGAGTATCTGCACGTCATCGACGAGAAGCTCGCATCGGCCGTGGATCAGTTGGAAGAAGCCCTCGCCAAGGGGCTTTTGTGATGGCGCGCTGCATGATTTTCAGTACAAACAGACCAGCCGCTTCAGGCCCGGATGCGGCGTTTCGGCACCGGGAAAACTTTGCCCGCCCGCTTGCGCCCACCCGTATCTTTCTCTAAAGGCTCGCCATGAAAACGACATCCCATCCCGACACAGTTCTCATCGTTGATTTCGGCAGCCAGGTCACGCAGCTCATTGCGCGGCGGGTGCGCGAAGCCGGAGTCTATTGCGAAATCGCACCGTTCCAGTCGGCGGAAGAGGCGTTTGAGCGCCTTGCGCCCAAGGCGGTCATCCTCTCCGGCAGCCCGGCCTCGACGGTCGATATCGGCAGCCCGCGCGCGCCGCAGGTGATCTTCGATTCCGGTCTTCCGGTGCTCGGCATCTGCTATGGCGAGCAGACCATGTGCGCCCAGCTCGGCGGCAAGGTCGAAGGCAGCGATCACCGTGAATTCGGTCGCGCCTTCCTCGAAATCGAGGACGATTGCCCGCTGTTCGAAGGCATCTGGGCCAAGGGCACGCGCCATCAGGTTTGGATGAGCCATGGCGACCGCGTGACGGCCATTCCGCCCGGCTTCCGCGTTGTCGGCACCTCCACGGGCGCGCCGTTTGCGGCCATCGCCAATGAGGAGCGCAAATATTACGGCGTGCAGTTCCACCCCGAAGTGGTGCACACGCCGGATGGCGCGAAGCTTCTTTCGAATTTCGTGAACAACATTGCCGGCCTTCAGGGCGACTGGACGATGGCAGCCTATCGCGAGCAGGCCGTCGAAGCCATCCGCAAGCAGGTTGGCGACGGCAAGGTGATCTGCGCGCTTTCCGGCGGCGTCGATTCCTCCGTGGCCGCGCTGCTCACCCATGAAGCCATTGGCGATCAGCTCACCTGCATTCTGGTCGATCACGGCCTGATGCGTAAGAACGAGGCGGCGGAAGTCGTCGCCATGTTCCGCGAGCACTACAATCTCCCGCTCATCCTGGTGGACGCCTCCGACCGTTTCATCGGCGCTCTGGAAGGCGAGAGCGACCCGGAGACGAAGCGCAAGACCATTGGCCGCCTGTTCATCGAAGTGTTCGAGGAAGAGGCCAAGAAGCTCGGCGGCGCCGACTTCCTGGTGCAGGGCACGCTTTATCCCGATGTGATCGAGAGCGTCTCGTTCACCGGCGGTCCCTCGGTCACCATCAAGTCGCACCACAATGTAGGCGGTCTGCCAGAGCGCATGAACATGAGCCTGGTGGAGCCGCTGCGCGAGCTCTTCAAGGACGAGGTGCGCGTGCTCGGCAAGGAGCTCGGCCTGCCCGACAGCTTCATCGGCCGCCATCCCTTCCCGGGACCGGGCCTCGCCATTCGCTGCCCCGGCGGCGTGACCCGCGAGAAGCTCGAGATCCTGCGCTCCGCCGATGCGATCTATCTGGACGAAATCCGCAAGGCCGGTCTCTACGATGCGATCTGGCAGGCCTTCGCCGTGCTTCTGCCGGTGCAGACCGTGGGCGTTATGGGCGACGGACGAACCTATGAGTTCGTCTGCGCGCTGCGTGCGGTAACGTCGGTCGACGGCATGACCGCCGATTTCTACCATTACGACATGGAATTCCTCGGCCGCGCGGCGACCCGCATCATCAACGAGGTGAAGGGCATCAACCGCGTCGTTTACGACGTGACGTCCAAGCCGCCCGGCACCATTGAGTGGGAGTGATCCGGCGATGAACGCTTCGAACCCTGTCGTGATCTACGGCATCAAGAACTGCGACACGATGAAGAAGGCGCGGTCCTGGCTTGAGGCGCATGACGTTGCGCATGCGTTTCACGACTACAAGACCGCCGGCATCGACCGTGAGCGGCTGGAAGCCTGGGTCCGCGAGCTGGGCTGGGAAAAGGTTCTCAACCGCGCCGGCACGACGTTCCGCAAACTGTCTGATGCGGACAAGGCGGATCTCGACGCCGACAAGGCCGTCAAGCTGATGCTGGAGCAGCCCAGCATGATCAAGCGCCCGGTTCTGGATCTCGGCGATCAGCGCATCCTTGGCTTCAAGCCTGAAATCTACGAGACCGCCTTCGCCTCCTGAACGAAGGCGCACCGGCGAGAAAGACAAGGGGCTCCCGCACACCGGCGAGAGCCCCTTTTTCATTCCGTTTCTCGACACGCAAAGCCGGTTTCTTGCCAATTCTTCATATAGTTGGGATACATTGGGGCTTCTATCCACGCGGCCGGGAGCTCCTTGCGCATGAAGCGGGTGATACTCACTCTGATTTCCATCGCGATCGCGGCCACCGTGGCGGTGATCATTCTGCGCCTGCTGTTCCCGCTTCCAGACATTTCCAATCGCGCGCCGGAAAAGACGATTGCGGTCGATCCCGCCACACCGCTGGGGCGGTTGATGGCGCAGGGGGCCTCAAGCCACCCCGGCAAAACCGGCGTTCTTCCGCTGGCCGATGGCAAGGATGCGCTGGCGAGCCGGCTCGCGCTGATCGAGCGGGCCGAAGTCTCCATCGATGCGCAATATTACATCTGGCATGACGATACGTCCGGCATCCTGCTTCTGGCGGCTCTGAAAGAGGCCGCCGACCGCGGAGTGCGGGTGCGCCTCCTGCTCGACGACAATGGCGTGCCGGGCCTCGACGGCTACATGGCCGCGCTGAACACGCTGCCGAATTTCGATATCCGGCTGTTCAATCCTTCCACGGTGCGCCGGCCAAAGCTCTTCGGATATACGTTCGACTTTTTCCGCATGAACCGGCGCATGCACAACAAGGCACTGATCGCGGACGGTGCGGCGGCGATTATCGGCGGCCGCAACATCGGCGATGAATATTTCCAGATCGGCGACGCCTTCTATGTGGACATGGACGTGCTGGCGACGGGCCATGTGCTGCCGCAGACGGCGGCCGTGTTCGATCAATACTGGAACAGCGCTTCCGTGTTCAGCGTCGAGACGATCATCAATGGTTCGGGCGATATGGCCGGCTTCGAGACGCGTGTCGCGGAGGTGGAGGGCAGCGAGGAAGCCCGCGCGGTTCTGGCCGAACTGGAAAGCAGTGCGGCGCGTTATGCCGGGGGCGGCGAGGCGCTTGAATGGACCAATGTGCAGCTCGTGGCCGACGATCCGGTCAAGGGGCAGGGCATCGCCACGCGCGATCAACTCATGATCATGCGGCTGGGCGCGCTTCTCGGCGAAACGCGCGAGAGGCTTGATCTGATCTCGGCCTATTTCGTGCCGGGAAAGATCGGGGCCGCCTATTTCGGGGATCTGGCGCGCACCGACAGGCAGGTGAACATCCTGACCAACGCGCTCAACACCACGGATGTGCTTCTCGTTCACAGCGGCTATGCCAAATACCGGCGCGAGCTTCTGGAGGCCGGCGTCAATCTTTATGAGCTGAAGCTGCGTGGCGGGGTGACGCCTGAATCGGCGATCCAGTTGAAGCCGCTGGGGCTTTCGGGCGCGAGCCTGCACGCGAAGACCTTCGCGATGGATGGCGAGCGCATCTTTATCGGGTCGTTCAACTTCGATCCGCGCTCGGCGATGCTGAATTGCGAGATGGGTTTCCTGATCGACAGTCCGTCCATGGCGCAGCAGGTGAGCGCCGGCTTTGATGGTCCGCTCGATCTGGTAAGCTATCAGCCTGAACTCACACCGGAAAACAAGATGATCTGGGTAGAGGAGAAGCGGCAGGGCGATCCGGTAATCTATCAGGAAGAACCTGGCGCTACATGGTTCCAGCAGATTGCTACAGTTGTTATCGGCTGGTTGCCGGTGGAATGGCTGCTCTAGGCGGCCTCAAGGAGAGTAAAATGAAGAACTGGTTCTGGTGGTTGCTCGCGGGCATTATCTCGCTTGTCGGTGGTTTTATCGCGCTGGCCAATCCATTGGCCGCAACGCTCACGGCCGAGCTTCTGGCCGGCTGGGTGTTTATCGTTGTGGGCATTCTGACGATCCTGTCGGTGTTCAACGATCAGGGGTGGGGCGGACGGCTTCTGTCCATCCTGCTGGGGCTGGCGCTGCTTTTCGTTGGCGTGAGCCTGATTGCGAATCCGCTTGGCGGCATGGTCTCGCTGACCTTCGTGGTCGCTGCGATGCTTCTGGCCATGGGCGTGATGCGCATTTTCCTGGGCATTGGCGCATCGGATTCGCGTCTGCGCTGGATCATGATCCTGGCCGGCATCGTCTCGCTGGTGCTCGGTGGCATGATTCTCGCGAACTTCCCGCAGTCGGCGCTGGTCGTTCTGGGCATTTTCCTCGCCGTGGAACTGATCTCCAATGGCGTGTCCCTGATTGTGCTGGCGCTTTCCCGCAAAAGCCCGGCAGTGTGAGAGAGATAAAATGAAGCACTGGATGTTGTGGCTCCTGGCCGGCGTTGTGGCGCTGGTCGGTGGCCTGGCTGCCCTGTTCAACCTGAACTCGGCCTCGAACCTGACGATCACGCTGGGTGGCTGGGCGCTGGTCATCGTCGGCGCCCTTCAGGGCTGGGCAGCCTATAAGGCGAAGGATGTTCGCACGATGACCGGCGCAGGGCTGCTGGCGGCAGCCGCGCTTTTTCTCGGCGTGTCGCTTCTGTTCGGACCGTTTGGCGATGGCAGCATACTGCGCGTCCTGCTGGGTGTGTTCCTGCTCGCGTCGGGCCTCGGCAAGGTGTGGATGGGGCGTAGCCTGCGCGGTGACACGGTTTTCCCCGCGCTGCTCGTGGCGGGCGGCGTATCGGCCGTTCTCGGCCTGATCGTGCTCATGGGCCTCAGCCTCAATTTCGGGCTGATCGTTGCACTCGAACTGCTCGCAAGCGGCGCTGCACTCGTGCTTCTGTCGCTGCGTCTGAGACAACATGCTCCAAAAGGCTGATCCGCTTCGTGCCTTCACCACACTGGTCATGGCCGTCGTACTGGCGGTCCTGATCGGGTGGATACTTGTGGTCGGGAAATCGGTTCTGATGCCGATCTTCATCGCGATCATTTCCGTCTATGTCCTGCTCACCGCGACAGCGGCGCTTGCCCGGGTGCCGCTGATCGGCCTGTTGCCGGAATGGGCGCTCAGGGGCGTTGTGCTGGCGATTTTCGTTCTGGTGCTGCTGCTTCTGGCGAGCGTTCTGGTCGGCACGGCAGAGCAGGTGATGGCGCGCCTGCCCGTCTACCAGAAGAACCTGACGGATATGCTGGAGAGCATATCGGCCCGCTTCGAGATTGAAGAAATTCCCAATCTCAGCACGCTGATCGAGACGCTCTGGGGGCGGATCAACCTGCAGCGGATTGCGGCTGTCGGCATCGGCTCGGTCGGCTCGCTGGCCGGCGTGATCTTCATGGCCGTGATCTATTCCACCTTTCTGATGGCCGAGCGTGGCGGCTTTGCGCGCAAGATCGCTGCTGTCCTGCCTCAGGAGCGGGCCAGCCAGGCGCATATGATGGTGCGCGACATCAACCGCAATATCGGCGAATACCTTACCGTCAAAACGCTTGTGAACGTCATTCTGGGCGTCATGTCCTTTACGGTCCTCAAGCTGTTTGGCGTCGATTTTGCGCTGTTCTGGGCGGTGCTTATCGGCCTCTTGAACTACATCCCCTATGTGGGGTCGCTGCTTGGCGTGGTCTTCCCCGTGCTTCTGACGCTTGCGCAGTTCGGTTCGATCCAGACGACGGTTGTTGTTGCGATCCTGCTCACGGGTGCGCAGATGTGGGTCGGCAATTCTCTGGAGCCGCGAATGATCGGGCGGCGGATCAACATGTCGCCTTTCGTGGTGCTTGTGTCGCTTGCGCTCTGGTCGTCCCTGTGGGGCATTCCGGGCGCCATTCTGGCCATTCCGCTCACTTCGATGTTTGCAATCATTCTGGCAAACTTTGAGGGCACGCGGCCGATTGCACTCCTTCTTGCCGAAGACGTGCAGGCGGTGCTGCAAAACGGCGAAGAAAAATGAGGATGATCGCGGAACTCTGGCGGGGGGTGCGTGCGGCCTTTTCCGACAGGAATGTTCTGAGCCTGATGGCTTTCACATGCACCATCGTTCTGTGTGCCGCGATCTTCTATTCCTGGGCTGAAGACTGGTCTTTTCTGGATGCAGTCTATTTCTCGGTCATCACCATCTCGACCGTGGGCTATGGAGACTTCTCCCCGCAAACCTTTGCAGGCAAGATGTTCACCATCGTCTATGTGCTGATTGGCCTCGGTGTCTTCGTTGCCACGGCCACCACCGTCGCCACCGCCATCCTCTCCCATCGTCTCAAGGATGAAGACGGGGCGGACAGGAAAAAGCGTGCAGGGCGCACAAAAAAACGGCCCTGAATGTCAGGGCCGTTTTAGCTGGGAAACAGACAATGTTACATCAATCGCTGACCACCGTGCGGTTGACCAGGTTCAGGCGACGGTCCGGACCGACGATGTAGATTTCACGGTAGTGGGTACCCCTGTTGTAGAAGTCATTGAAGGTCACCGAGCCGATAGGGGTGTTGTCCAGCGTTGACATGCTGGTTTCGTAATTCAGGCTTCCCTTGATCGGTTCCACGGCGACTGAAGGTGCGGCGAGAAACAGCGTTGCCAATGCCGTCAGAATGAGGGTTTTCATAACGACCTCCCTGTAGATGGTGATTTTTTACGGACTTCGGCGCGATCTTACACTTGCCGAAGCGCGGAGTATCGCAGGGCGGGCGATCACTGTGAAATCAAGTGGTTGGGATTGAAAATCACGCAGCTGTGACGTGATCGCTATTGCAAAATCCGTATCAGCAAAAGCCGGTCTTCAATTCCCCAGAGGTATCACCGGCAGATTGTCGATGAGGCGTGTTTCACCCAGCCAGGCGGCGGCGAGCAGCCTTGCGGGTTGATCGACGCGGTCGATCGGAAGCAGGGTTTCTGCGTCCCTCAGGTCGAAATATTCGACACGGTCGAAACCGGCAGCTTCCAGTGCCGAACGCGCCTCCTCAAGAACCGGCGCGGCCGCCATGCCCGAGGCAAGACGCGTGGCAGTTTCCTGCAGCACATTGGCGATGGCAGGCGCTTTGCGGCGTTCTTCCGGCGTCAGGCGCACATTGCGCGACGAGAGGGCTAGCCCATCGGCCTCGCGCACGGTCGGGCAGCCGATTATCTCTGTCGGGATGTTGAGGTCGGCGACAAGCCGGCGCACCACCAGAAGCTGCTGAAAATCCTTTTCGCCGAAGAGCGCGCAGTCCGCGCCGCTTTGCAGCAGAAGCTTGCTGACCACGGTGGCGACGCCGTCGAAATGTCCGGGGCGGTGCGCACCGCACAGGCCCTCGCTCACGCCGGAGACCGAAACGGTAGTGGCGAAGCCGTTGCCATACATTTCCTCAACGCCGGGCGCGAACAGAACATCGACGCCGAATGGCGCAAGCTTCGCCGCGTCGTCAGCCTCGGTGCGCGGATAGGCTGCCAGATCCGATGCGTTGTTGAACTGTTTGGGATTGACGAAGAGCGTCACGATCACGCGTTCCGCGCGCTCCCTGCCGGCCCGCACCAGGCTCAGATGGCCTTCGTGCAGCGCCCCCATGGTGGGCACCACCGCTACGCGCTCGCCGGCGCGCCGCCACGTCTGAACCCGGTCGCGCAGATCGGCAACGGTGCGGAGAATGCTGAGGCTCATTCGGTCTTTCCCTTGTGGAGCGCCGGGACGGTGTCGGAGAAAACATGTTCGGCGGCGGGGAAGCGCCTTGCGCGCACATCGCGCGCATAGTCGGCAATGGCTTCATCCGTTGTCTGGCCGAGCTCTGCGAACCGCTTCACGAATTTCGGCCGGAACGTATCGAACATCCCGAGTATGTCGTCGACGACGAGGATCTGGCCGTAGCAGGATGCGGATGCGCCGATACCGATCGTGGGGATGGGGGTGGTGGCGGTGATCCGGTCGGCAAGTGCGGCCGGGACCTTCTCCAGCACCACGGAAAACGCGCCGGCGTCCGCCACGGCTTCCGCGTCACGCAGAATGTGGAAGGCGTCATCGCCGCGCCCCTGCACCTTGTAGCCGCCGAAACTGTTCACCGCCTGCGGGGTCAGGCCGATATGCCCCATGACGGGAATGCCGTGGCGGGTGAGGAAGCGGATGGTCCTTTCCATCGTCTCACCGCCCTCCAGCTTGACGGCGGAACAGCCCGTTTCGGCCATGATGCGGGCGGCATTGCGAAAGGCCTGCTCCGGCGATTCCTCGTAGGAGCCGAAGGGCATGTCGACCACGAGCAGAGCGCGTTCCACGCCCCGCCGCACGGCCTTCCCGTGCATGATCATCATGTCGAGAGTGACACCGAGCGTGCTTGGCAGACCGTGAAGAACCATGCCCACGCTGTCGCCGACAAGGACGATGTCGCAATGCCGGTCCACGATGCGGGCGAGGGGCGTGGTGTAGGCGGTGAGGCAGACGAGCGGTTCGCCCCCCTTTCTCGCCAGAATGTCAGGCGGGGTGAGAGCTGCAATTCTTGCGGTGGCGCTCAATATACTCCTCCCTTCGCTTTCGCCAGACGATCCGGAAAGGGTCGCATCCGTGCGATAGCGACAGGGATATGACACAGTTTTTCGCAGTTGCGAAGGCGTGAGGCGCAGATTGGCGAATGTCAATCGCCATTGAAAATGTCGGGAGATGTAAGGGTTTGCGCCAGATCACCCGGTGCGATCGGTTGGCCGGCGAGCACGGTCTGGGCCGCTTTCAGGCCGCCTGTGATGCGCCGCAGCATCGGACCGGGGCCGAGCGTATCAAGCGGCAGGCCCCATTGTCCCTTGCCAGGCGTGCGCTGCGGCCAGACCTTCAGTTCGAAGTAGCGCGCCGCCTTCCGGTCCACATCGCCCCAATACTGGATCACCGTTGCATTGGGAGCGCTCTTGGCGATCCAGCCGAGATCCTGAATGCCCAGTCGGGGTTCGTCATGCGGCCGCTTGGCGAGCAGGATGGCGTCCCAGCTGTGTTCGAATATCTGGTTGGCGTGGGCCACGACAGCCACCTGCGCACCGGCCCGGCGCAGGCCCTGTTCCAGATTGTCGGAGAGGGGATTGTCACAGATGAGCACGATGTCCGCATCCTCCAGCGGAATTTCGGCATCCCTGAAAAGCGCCTGGCAAAGCGCGCTCTGGTATTCCCTGCCGCCCACGAGGGGGTGGGATTCATTGACGGCGGAAATGAGCACCTCGTGTTCCAGACAGGCTTCCACATCCACCTCGCCGGTCAGCGTCATCCATGCTTCGTGGAGAAGCGCCACGACCGAGTGTTCGTGCATGCGCTCGATCAGGGACCTTGTGATGGGGCGAATGGATGGGCCGTTCACCAGAATGTTGGTGGTGCGGCAGGTCTCGTCGTCAATGCGCTCTTCAATGGAGAGGGCGTCCGCAAGTCCGGCTGCTTCGGCCAGCGCACGCGTTGCGTCTGCTGCTTCTTCAGCAGGCTGGAAACGCGTGGCGGGCGGGGTGATGGCGGTGACGGCGCTTGCCCCGGCCATGAGTGCGATGGTGGCGGTGGCGGCCAGAAGCCCGTTGTCGACGGGAACCACAACGCGCATTCCCGACAGGCTCAGCTCGAAGGTGCGAATGTTCTCTTCGATGAGCGCGAGCATGTCGGCTGTGTCGGTTTGTTGAGTTGCGCGTTCTGAACTGCCACTGCTTGTCATGAGAATTCTGCCCGGTTCACCGACCTTTCCTGGTCCGCCGTCCGGTGCCTGGTTGGCCGACACCGGCTCACTGCCATCGTTTCGCATATCCTCCCGCTCCCCCGGTTCGCTCCTCTCCGTTTGAACCGGGAGACATCCCTCGCCATTGCCTCGGCGTGACGATCCGGAGCCTCGTTTATCTATTGCGTCAAGCCTGAAAGCCTCCCTGAAAACCTCAATGAAGGCGGTGGCTTAACACCCAATGACTTGTGTTGTGCAATGCCTGCAACTGCCTGAAATCATAAAAGCCCGCGCGCGCCGTGCAGATAGAACGTTGGTGCAAATCCCCTGCGCTTAGGTCTTATGCCTTTCATCTTGTCAGCGTATCGGCGGTTCTCCTCTAATCATTTTGAAAGGCATGGCTTTGGCGCCGGTTCAGTGGCGCAGTTCGGATCGCGCCAGCGTGTAGGACGGTGTCTCGTCATGGTCGGCGACAAAGCTCTGCGCCATCAGCCGAAGCTGCCCGACAAGGCCGATCTGGCGTTGCAGCGCCGCCATGCGCCGCGTGTAGGTTTTCATGGCGCAGGTCATGTCATCGATCTGCGTGGAGAGCCGTGCCTCACGGGGGTGGTCCTCGAAACGCTCCTGCGCAAAGGCGGCAGTGGCCGCCACGCGCTCGCAGCGTTCCTTGAGGCCCTGTCGCTCGTGCCGCAAAGCCGCCTCCAGTTCCTCAAGATTCGCCAGAAGCTGCGCGAACCGCGCCGCATCGCTGTCCCGGTCGGGCTCTGTGTTGCGTATGCGCAGAGCTGAAAACATGGTCCCGTCACGCTCCGTTTCTCATATGGGTGTCCCGTTGCATCTTCACGCCGGCAAGCCTTGGGTGCAGCGGTGTGCGCGGGCGTCGCGCCGGCATCGGCGAAACGGGCGCGGGCTTTCGCCGGGCGATCTCGTCATCGATGATTTTCTGGAGGCGCGCCTTGAAATGCGTGTCGCTGAAGCGTTCGGCATGCTGGCGGATCAGGTCTGGCCGGAAGGCGCTCTCCATCGCTTCGAAACGATGCACGGCGTCGATCAGCCCGGCCTCGGACTGGTCTTCGAACAGAAGGCCGGTTCGGTCGGGCACGATGGAATCGAGCACGCCGCCACTGGCATGGGCGATCACGGGTCTGCCGCTCGCCATCGCTTCCACGGGCACGATGCCGAAATCCTCGGTGCCGGGAAAAACGAGTGCACGACAGGTCGCCAGCATCTCCTTCAGTTGCGGGAAGGGGGCGCGGCCGAGGAATATGATCGTGGGACCGGCGAGCCGCTTCAGCGCCTCTGTCTCCGGCCCTTCGCCGATGACGACGAGCTTTCGTCCCATCGTGGTGAAGGCGCGTACGGCCAGATCCACCCGCTTGTAGCCGACGAGCTGGCCGGCAACGAGATAGTGATCGCCAAGATTTGCAGCCGGCGCGAAATCATCGACGCTCACCGGTGGATTGAGCACGGTTGCGCGACGCCGATAGTATTTCCCGATCCGGTCGGCCACATGGCGCGAATTGGCGACAAATGCGTCCACGCGCGCGGCGGTGGTGACATCCCAGGTGCGCAGCGCCGGCGCGATCCACGGCATCATGAGGCGGGCCAGCGGCCCGGCATTGGCGCGGTAGAAATGATAGTGATCCCACACATAGCGCATGGGCGAGTGACAATAGCAGACATGGGTAGCCTGCGGCCCCGGCGTGATGCCCTTGGCCGGGCCGGATTCGCTGGAAATCACCAGATCGTAGCCGGACACATCAAGGCTCTCCAGCGCAAACGGCATCAGCGGCAGAAGCGACTGGTAGTGGCGACGCGAGCCCGGGATTTTCTGCAAAAAGGAGGGGATGACCCGGTGCCGCCGGATCTTCTCCGAAACCCGGCTCTCGTCATAGATCAGCGTGAAGATGTCCGCATCGGGATACATGTCGCACAGGGCTTCGACGACCTTTTCGCCTCCACGCATGGAGACAAGCCAGTAATGGACAATGGCGACGCGCACGGTGCTCCTCCCGGATTTGTCTTCCGGGATATTGCTGTGAAAGCGCGCGCGCGGGCACGCCGACAATACGGTTTAAGGCATGTCTGAACGAGGGAGCGTTGCGCGCAAACGGGCTAGGTCATCATCCGATCGGACGGTTGCAAAGGGGCGGGGCTGCCCGCTCTGCCTCAAAAGCCCAATGGGCTTAGACGCCCTAGCCGAAAGGAACTAGCCGCACAGCATTTCAACCGAATTTACCTGACGCCGTTTCGCCCGATGATCGACGGTGGGGGAGGAGGTCTCGCGTCTTCCCCGGAACCGTATCGATCCAGAACCGCATCTATTCGGAACGGGCAGGATGAAGCAGCGCAGCATCAAGTGCACAGTCTCCACCGACCATCTGTCAGGGCGCGTCATCGCGGCCCTCATGCTTCTCCTCGCTTCTCTTCTCCTTCTCCTGCCGGGCACTCCTTCCCGCGCTTCCGAGGAGTTTCGGCTCCTGCCGCAGACGCGGGTGAAGATCGCGGTGGTCGAGTGGGTGGAGGCGCAGGGCGAATATCGCGAATGGACGGCGCTCAATGGCGAATATGCGATTTCGCCTTCGGGCCGCATTGCGCTGCCGCTGGTCGGTCCGATGGAGGCCGAAGGCCGGACACCGCAGGCGCTGGCCGGAGAGATTGCGGCGGCACTTCAGGAAAAGACCGGTCTACTCGCGCCGCCCGACACCACGGTGGAGGTGGTGCGGTATCCATCCGTGTTCGTCACCGGCAGCGTGGAGCGGCCGGGCGAGTTCGAGTTCAAACCGGGGCTCAGCGTGCTGCAGGCGCTCGCCATGGCGGGCGGGCGGGTGCGCCGAACCGACCAGTCCGGCGGCTATTCGGAGCTTGAACAGATCCGTTACGCCGGCGAGATCGGCCGCATCGATCTTCAGCTTCTCCAGCTTTCAACACGCCGTGCGCGCCTTGAGGCGGAGCTGGTCGAGAACGCCGAGGTCGATTTCGAGACGGCGTTGCAGGGCCGTCCGCTGGCGGGTCATGCAGCCCAGTTCGTGCGGGACGAGCAGGCCATTTTCGAGGCCCGGCGCAACGCCTATCAGCGTCAACACAATTCGCTTTCGGAGCTTGGAACGCTCTTCCGCGAGGAGATCAAGATCCTCGGCGAGAAGATGGTCGCGCAGGACCGGCAGATCCAGATCGCCCAGGACGAACTCGGCAATGTGGCCCAGCTCGTCAAGAAGGGCACGGTCACGAAATCGCGCGAAACCGGGCTTGAACGCATCGTGGCGGATCTGCAGGCAAGCCGCCTCGATCTGGCGGTCGCTTCGATGCGCGCGCAGCAGCGGCTGAGCGAGACCGAGCGCGACGCGCTCAGCCTTGAAGGCGTGCGGCGCACCGAAATCGGCGCGGAACTGCAGAAGGTCAATCTGGAAATCGACGATCTTGAACTGCGTCGCGGGGTAACGGAGCAGCTTCTTCAGGCAACGGGCGCTTCGCTCCTGCGGCGCGGTGAGCGCGCGGTGGAACAGCAGCCGCTGCGCTTCAGCGTGCTGCGTGGCGGCGATCAGACAATGCGGGTCGAGGCAAGCGAGACGACGCGTCTGGAGCCGGGCGACGTTCTTGACGTGCAGCTCGATCTGCTGCGCGCCGCAACGCCGCGCGTGTCTCTGGAAAACGAAATCATGCAGGCGCAGTCGCGCTAGATCGCCGTGCCTTAAGGCGGCGCTACAAGACGGGGCGGGACAGGACATGGTGGTGCAGGAAATCAGAAAGCTGACCGGGACGGACATGGCGTCCAGGGAAAGCCGGCAGCAGCAGGACTACATTTCATTCCGCGACATATGGGCGTTTCTGCGCCGGCATTTCTTCATCCTCGCGCTGGCCTCGGCGGCGGGGCTTGCGCTTGGTGCGCTCTACATCGCCAAGACCCAGCCCACCTACACCTCCATTGCGCGCATCGTGATCGACCGCGAACAGGCCCGCATCGCGTCGCAGGATGCTTCCACCGGCACCATCATCATCGAGACGGCGGAAATCGCCAGCGAGGTGGAGATCGTCAAGTCTGAGGCCATCGCCCGCTCGGTGATCAAGCAGCTCAACCTGACCGAAGATCCGGAGATACAGACCAGCTCTTCATGGCGGTCTGCGGTGCGCGGTGCGATCTCCTCCCTGTTATCGGTGTTCGATCAGGGGGATGAAGGCGCTGCGGCCGCGGGCGAACCCGATGAAGAAGACATCATGCGCCGCACCATGGCGGGTTTTCTGGGGCGCGTTTCGGTTCGGCGTGTGGGTCAGTCCTATGTGCTTGAGATCGGCTACACCTCCACCGATCCAGTCAAGGCGGCGCGGGCGGCCAACGCCATTGCCAACACCTATATGCAGTCGAGCCTCGACGCCAAATCGCAGATCATCGCGCGGGGCGCGCAATGGATTGAGGACCGGCTGGTCGAGGTCGGTCAGCAGGCGCATGAGGCCGCCCTCAGCGCCGAGGAATACAGAAACCGCAACGACATCGCACAGGTGGGTGCGTCCGGTCTCGATCAGCAGCAGCTCACCGAGATCAGCAGCCAGTTGCTGTCCGCGCAGGCTGCAAAAGCGGGCGAGGCCGCGCGGCTTGCCACGATCAACCGCATGCTCGCCGGTGAACTGCCGGACAGCTATGTCGGCGAGGCGTTGAACAACACCGAGATCAACCGGCTGCGCAGCGAATTAGGCGCCGCGCGCACCCGACTTGAGGCGCAGCAGACGCGGTATGGCGCAGAGAGCGAGCCGACGCTTGCGGCGAAGGCCGAGATCGCGCGTCTTGAAGGTCTCATCACCACCGAGCTGGTGCGCATTCAGGGGGTCTACAAGTCCAATCTCGACACGGCTGAGGCGCGCGAACAGCTCCTTCAGAAGCAGCTCGATGCGATCAAGGGCAATGTGTCGGAAAAGAACCTCGCACGGGTCGAGCTGACGGAGCTTGAGAGCCGCGCGACCACCTATCGCCGCATGTATGAAAGCGTTCTGCAGCAGCTCATCAGCACATTGCAGAAACAGTCCTTCCCGATTGGTGATGCGCGCATGGTGACGGCGGCCACGCCGCCGCTCGCGAAGAACTGGCCGAAGACGACCCTCATCATGCCGATGGCGCTGATGCTTGGCTTTGCCGGCGGGCTGGGGCTTGCGGGCCTGCGCGACGTGCTCGACCGGCGCATCAGCTCCGGCGAGCGGCTGGGGCGCGAACTGGGCCTGCCCACGCTTGGCTATGTGCCCTTCACGCGTTTCCAGGCCCCCGGCAGCAAGGGCGCGCTGCGCTTCGTTCTGGATGCGCCCTATTCGGGTTTCTCCGAGGCGCTGCGCGGCGTGAAAAGCTCCATCGACGCGGCCTTTCCTGCAGGTGGGCCGATCGTCGTCGGCCTCACATCGGTCGGTGGCGGCGAGGGCAAGAGCACCATCGCGGCCAATCTGGGCCAGCTCTACGCCAATGAAGGGCTGCGGGTGGTGCTGGTCGACGCCAATTTCAAAAAGCCCTATCTCAGCATTCAGGCCGCCAGTGCAGGCCCGAAAGCAGGGCTTGCGATCTATCGCGACGATCTGGAATTGGACACGCCTGCCGATGGAAAGCGCAAGGGCGAAAAGCAGGTCCGTCACGATGAAGCGCCGATCCTTCCCGTCCTGACCGTCGACCAGATACGAAAGGCCGCGCATCCGGGGCACCGCTTCGGCCATCTGCCGGCGCTGAAGAAGAAGCTGGAAGAGCTCCGGCACGACTATGACGTGATCATCGTCGACCTCTCCACCTTCGCGACGTCCGCCGATGCGCGCGCGGCGAGCGCCTATGTCGACGGCATTCTTCTCGTGCTCGGAAACCGCCGCAACATGACTGTGGAGTGGCTGGCGAATGCGCTTTCCACCTTCGGCAAGTCGCGCGTCGGCATTCTGGGCGTGGTCTTCAACAAGCGCAAATCGGGGCAGTGGTGGCGACCTTCCAGCAGAAACACGGTTGGAGCGGGAGAGCATCATGGCGTTTGAACGGTTTCATCGACACATGCACTATCGGGTGGCCGTGGGCATTGCGACCACTGGCCGACGGCCGATCCTTCATTCTGTCCTGCCGCATCTTCTGCACCAGTCGCAGCCGGTCGACGAGATCGTCATTTGCGCGGCTGCCGATGATGACGTCGATCCCGCCGCACTTGGCGCGCTTTCCGGGCGAACCCGCGTGGTCTTCTCGGAGCGCGGGCTCTGCCGACAGCGAAACCGCATTCTTGAATGCGTCGGCAAGGCCGACATTCTGCTCTTTCTGGATGACGATTTCCTCGTCGCCCCCTCCTATGTGGAAGAGACTGTGCGCATCTTCCGGGAATATCCGGATGTGGTCATGAGCACGGGAACGGTGGATGCCGACGGCATTCTGGGGCCGGGAATCCCGCTGGAAGACGGGCTGCGGATCATCCGCACCCGGTCGGACGCGCCGCCGCGCGGTGGCGAACAGCCGGTCTATAACGGCTATGGCTGCAACATGGCCGTTCGCATGTCGACGGTGCGTGGTTATGGGCTGAGGTTTGATGAAAACCTGCCGCTCTATGGCTGGCTGGAGGATGTGGATTTCAGCCGGCAGCTTGCGCGCCATGGGCGCATCGTGCGCTCACAAAGGCTGCGCGGGGTGCATCTGGGCACCAAGACGGGGCGCACATCGGGCATCCGGCTTGGCTATTCGCAGATCGCCAACCCGGTCTATCTGATGCGCAAGAAGACCATGAGCCCGCGCCATGCCGCGCCGCAGATCATGCGCAATCTTGTCGCCAACACGGTGAAGATCTTCCGGCCAGAACCCTGGGTGGACCGGCGTGGCCGGCTCTCGGGCAATATGCGCGCGCTGGTGGATCTCGTGCGTGGCCGGCTTGCGCCGCAAAACGTCACCGTTCTGGACTAGGAGCCAGCCATGCGTCCGGGACGTGTCGTCATCATCAATGACAGGTCAGCCGAGATCGGTGGCGCATCCAACCTTTCGTGCCTGTCCGCGCGCCTGTTGCGCGAGGCCGGCGTGCCGGTCACCTTCTTTGCCGGCGACAGTCCTGCGCAGGCAGGCCAGCCAGACGCGGTGCATCTGGGCGGCAGGCCGCTCGTGGAGCGCGGGCGGATCGCGGCCTTTGTCGGCGGGCTCTACAATCGCAACGCCCATGCCGCACTCAGAGGCTGGATCGAGGCGCACGACAGACCCTCGACCATCTATCACGTGCATGGGTGGTCGAAGATCCTGTCACCCTCCATTTTCCGCGCGCTGATGCCGGTGCGCGGGCGTGTCGTGCTGCACGCGCATGACTATTTTCTGGCCTGCCCGAATGGCGGCTTCATCAACTACCCGATGGCTTCGGTGTGCAAGCTTGCGCCCATGTCGCTGCGCTGCCTGACCACGCAATGCGACAAGCGCGGCTTTCATCAAAAGGCCTGGCGCTCGGCACGGCATATGATGATGCAACGCTTCTTCGCGCTTCACAGCCAGCCGGCCAATATCGTTCTCGTGCATGAGGCGATGCGGGATTACTTTGCCCGTTCGGGCATCGATGACAGCCGCATGGTGACCATCCGCAACCCGGTCGAGCCCTTCCTGCGGTCGGGCGCGCGGCCGCAGGCGATGCGTGACTTCTTCTTTGTCGGGCGGCTGGAACCGGAAAAGGGCTTTGAAGACGCGGCACAGGCTGCCCGTCTGGCCGGCGTCCCGCTTCACGTCATCGGCGAAGGGGCAGGGCGCACCGTTCTTGAAAACCGCTATCCGGAAGTCACGCTGCACGGCTGGTGCAACCGCGCCCGCATCGCGGAGCTGATGCGCACTGCGCGCTGCGTGGTCATTTCCTCGCGTGTGCCCGAGCCGTTCGGGCTGGCGGCGCTCGAAGCGGTGGGCAGCGGCATTCCGGTCGTGCTGCCCGGCCACGCGCTTCTGGGTCGGGAGCTGACGCATGCGGGCGCGGCCTTCACCTTCCCGACCGGCGGCATCGAGGCGCTGGCCGCCACACTGCGCCGGCTTGCCGATGATGACGGGCTGGTCGCGGCGATGAGCGACAATGCGCTGGCGGCCGCGCCGCAGCTCGCTAATACGGCGCAGACGTGGCTTTCAGCGCTGCTTGCGCTTTATGGCAGCGTGCTGGAGCGCGCCAGTGCAGAGCACGGACGCCGCATTCTGCGGGCCACGCGTGCAAAGGCCGCCGCAACCGAAACAGGGCGTTCCCTCCATCGCACAAGTCTGGAGCGCTAATGCTTTTGGCCAGCCGCCCAGCAACTCAAATGATGCCGATTAGACCGGCGGCGTTGCGGGGGTAGGGATGGTCCGATTGTTCGGTGGATTGCACCTAAATAGCGCCGTCCACTACCCCGATGGAGTTATATCACGCGGTTTGCGCGGCTTTATAATGATCGACGTCGAGGCACACAGAACAACACCCAGGGGCGGGTTCATGCTGTACGCATACGATAGTTCCGTAAAACAGGAATTGGAGCTGCGGAAAGTAAGACATTTCCGCTCCTATTTTGTTTTCAAGAGAACATTCGACATCGTCTTCAGTATTCTTGTTCTCTTTTTTCTTTTGCCGGCTTTCGCCGCGATCTCCATGTGCATCCTTATCAGCGACGGAAGGCCGGTCTTCTATCGGCAGAAGCGCATCGGTCGCGACGGGCGCGTTTTCGACTGTCTCAAGTTCCGCACCATGCGGCGCGACGCCGACCGGCTGCTCAAGGAGCTTCTGGACAGGAATCCGGTGCTTCTTCAGGAATGGCGCGCCTGCCAGAAACTGCGCGACGACCCGCGCATCCATCCCATTGGCCGTTTCCTTCGGGTTTCGAGTCTCGATGAGCTGCCGCAGTTCGTCAACGTGCTGAAAGGCGAGATGAGCGTCGTCGGGCCGCGCCCGATCGTGGAAGACGAGATGGTGCGCTATGGCGAACGCATCAATGATTATCTGCTGATGAAGCCGGGCATCACCGGGCTGTGGCAGGTGTCAGGGCGCAACGACACGTCTTACGACCAGCGCGTCGGGCTTGATGTCCACTATTTCCAGAACCGCACGACCTGGCTCGACCTCAAGATCGTCTGGCGCACGGTCGGCGTGTTCCTGTTCGATCACAATGGTTGTTAGGGCGTTTCCTGCGCAATTCCGGACGGAAAACCGGTTCCCGCTTTTCCTGGAATTGCTCTGGCGCAGAGCAGAGCGCACACGGGAATTCTAGAGGAGGTAGAGAAAGACAACGGCCAGCCAGACGACAAGACAGAAGGCAATAACAATCCAACGCGTGGCGATCTTTGCGCTGATCGCCTTGAAGGGCCGGGCCAGGAAACCCTGGTTCATCTGGTCTTCTTTACTCGCGTCTCGCACTGTCTGCTCGTTGTTCGCCGAAAAGCACCAAAGCTGTAACCGCTCACGAGGAACCGCAACCATCTGCAGCCCCTGTCTCAACGCCGGGCCGCACCGAGATCGGGCATCGAAATCCATGCAACCGCACTTCCGATTTATGCACCGCCAGAGACGGCGAATCATCGGTCATTTCAAGGAAAGCGTAGCTGATGCGCCCGCGCAGGTGAATAGCGGCGGGGGGAACGGCTGGTGAAACCGGATCACAAACCTCGGCAGGATGACACACAGCCCGCCGGCTTTCTCGGTCTGCCGCTCTCCACACTGCTGGGCGGCGGGGTCTGGGTCATGGTGGCCCGGCTGTTCGCGCAGGTGGCGCAGCTTGCCGTTTTCGTCGCTGCCGCCCATGTGCTGGAACCGGCCGAATTCGGCCTCTTCGCCTTCGTCTCGGCCATCGCGTTTCTGCTGGTCGTGGTCAGCGAAGGCGGGTGGGCCGAGTTCATCATGCGCTCCGAACATGGCGAGCAAAGGCTTCCCGAGCTTGCGGCAATCGCACTCCTGAGCGGCAGCGGCTTCACGCTGCTTGGCCTCTGGAGCGTTCTGATCGTCGGCGGGCTGTGGTTCCCGGTGTGGCAATCCTGGCTGTTCGCGCTCTTCACACTGTGGTTCGTGCCCGCCGCGCTCAACACGGTCTATGACGGCACGCTCGTTCATCGCCATATGCTCAACCGTCAGGCGATCATCCGCATGATCAGCGAGGCAGGCGGTCTGGTGGTGGCGCTGTTCGGCCTCTGGACGGGCTGGAACATCGTCGCGCTGGTGATCGGTCGTCTTGTCACGAACCTCCTCAATGTCCTTGGCGGCATCTGGGTGCTGGGCTGGATCGCCCCACGCTTGCCGGACCGCAGCGTACTGGCCGAAGTGATCCACTTCGCGCGCTACATTGTGAGCGTGCGGCTCATCGTTTTCGGCCGCGCCTATTCGGGAACGCTGCTTGTGGGCAGCCTGCTTGGCCTTGCCGATGCTGGCTATTACCGGGCGGCCGAGCGCATCGTCGCTGCCTTTTCCGAACTCGTCGGCGAGCCGGCGCGTCTTCTCGCCTGGGTGATCTTCCGCCGTGCCGGCAATCAGGATGCAGGGACGGGTGACGATGCGATCACGCGGGCGGGCAACGTCTTCCTGCCGGTGCTTTTCGCCGTGGCTGCCCCTGTCTATGTCGGCCTTCTTCTGGTGGCGACCAATCTGGTGGATATCGCGCTTGGCAGCGGCTGGGCGCCGGTGGCGCTGGTGGTGAAGATCCTCGCCGTTCGGCAATTGCTCATGTTCCAGGGTTATGTGACCGAACCGCTGCTTTCGGTGCGAGGCGAGGTGAGCCGGCTCTGGCCGCTCTCGCTGATGATCAGTGTCACCTCCATCGGCATGATGGTTGCGCTTGCGCCTTTCGGGCTTGTCTATGCGGCGCTCGGTCAATGCGTGGCGGCTGTCTTCGCCGGCGGGCTCTCGATCTGGTATCAGGCGCGCTATGGCCGGCTCGACTGGTCCCGCATCGCGGCCAATAGCGGTCTGATCGGGCTCGCTGCTGCGGTCATGTTCGTGGGTGTCTCGTCGCTTGCGCACTGGCCCGCCGAAGCGCATCTGCCCAGTTATTCGCAGATGGCCGTTCAGGTGCTCGTCGGCGCACTGATCTATCTGAGCGTTCTCTATGCAAGCTGGAAATGGACCGGCTGGCTGAAGTCCGAAGGCTAGAGGAAACCCCGGCAGGGGCTTTCAGCGCAAGAGCCGTGCTTTCAGGTGGTCGGCCAGCCGCAGGGTCAGCGCGAGGATCATCAGCGTCGGGTTCGCATGGCCGGGCGTTGGAAAGACGGAGCTTCCCGCCACATAAAGCCCTTCGACGCCATGAATTTGCGCATTGCGGTCGACCACGCTGGACGACGGGTCTTCGCCCATGCGGGTGGTGCAGGCGGGATGCGCCATGTCGGCGAAGGGCGCATGTTTGAAGTCTTCGTCCAGAACCCATTGTTCAAGACCTGGCTGCGGCAGGCCCACCCGCCAGAATTCCGCCGAGATCAACTCGGCAAGCCGCGCCACGCTGGCCGTTTCCGCCCAGCCTATCTTCCAGTTGACGCGCGGCATGGGGATGCCAAGCGGATCGCGCCGCGATGAAAGCGTCACCCGGCTTTCGCGGTTGGGCCGCTGCTCGACCATCGCGTCGAAGCGCAGTTCCGTCATCTGGCGCGGCAGGCCGCGTTTCATGATGAGCCGCCGGTGCAGGCCAGCCGCCAGCCCGCCGGGCGCGGCAAGGGCCGTGCGCAGATCGCCGAGCCGAAACCGCTGCCTGCCTGCATAAAAGCGCTTGAGCGCCACCCATGGGTCGGTCGGTGCAAGCATCTGCACCGGATAGGTGGCGCAGTTGAGCAGCCCTTCGCGGGCCTGAAGACGCGGGCTCAGCGCCAGTCCGCGCAGATAGAAATGCGTGCGGTGATTGTGCGTCAGGCCGTAAAAGCCGAAATGCTCGGCCACGTCCTGCAGCGTGTCCCTGCCGAACCGGGCGATCACGGTGCGCGGATGATCGGCAAGATACCGCCCCACGCAGTCGCGCTCATTGCCGATGCCCTGTTTCGCCACGTCGTTCGAGGCAAGCAGAAGCCGCGCATTCTCGATGCCGCCGCAGCACAGAACCACCTTGCGCGCCCGCACGCTCGCCTCGGTGCCCGAAAGACTCTTCAGGTCGAGCGTCTCGATCCGCCGCCCATTCTCGGAAAGGCCGATGCGGGTGACGGTCGCATGAGTGAGAATGTCAATGTTCTTCGCCGTCAGCCTGGCCGCGATATCTGCAAAACGCAGCGGCTCGCTGCTGCCCGCCCTGTGGCTGAACTGCCAGAAGAAGGTGCGCACCAGATCGTCGTTCAGATCTATTTCGGCCGGCGGCGAGACCAGCCGGTGATAAAGCGCCCTGTCATAGATGTTGGGGCCGAGATTGAGCAGTTCCGCCGCACGGTCCAGCTCGCCGGCGAGATCGCGGCGCGGAAAGGGCCAGCCGGAGCCGGGAACCCATTTGCGCATGTCGAAATCGATGTCATCGAAGGCGGCGCATTTGCCCACCCAGGTGTGGGTGCTGCCGCCGACCAGACGGTTGCGCAGTTCGAAGGCGGGAATATCGTTGAGCCAGGCGAGATCGCCCGTATAGCCGCGCTGGAGCGGCATGGCGTCCCGCGCATTCGGGTCGCCGACATTTTCCACCCGGTTGAGTGTCTGCGCGTCCGGATCGAAATCCGTGCCGCCGCTTTCGATCAGCAGAACCTTTACGGACGTGTCGGCAAACTCGCGGGCAATCGCCAGCCCTGCCGGTCCCGCGCCCACAAGGGCGAGATCGGCTTCGAACTGAGTGCCGGAAGGCATGGTTCGCAAGTCTGTATCGGACACATTGCCACCTGAGAGGGCGGCTCAGCCATGGACAAAACGGCTTGCCGCGCCGTGAAAACCCCGCAGCAAGGCTAGCAAAAACACGGCCCAGGCCGAATTCATCCAAATTGCATAGAAGGGGCTACTTGCTAAGGGTTTTGGCCATGGCCGGGTAGGGCCGGAGCGCCCCTGTTTCGGATGATTGGATTATTTGAAAACCCCTTGGGCGCGGCATAGGCTCGAAGCGTAAATGGGGCGCCGCGGCGCAAGCGACGTGCCCCTTCTGCGCACCGCGCAGACCGGGCATGAAGCCGCCCGCCGGCAAAGCGGGAAAACACTATGGCAAAGGTTGGTTTGCGTGAGTGGCTGGCCATCGGAAGGGTCATCGCCTCTGGTCGTCTGGCGCGTTATGGGGGACCGGGCGAAGGGCCGCTTGACCGGTTCGAGAAGGCGTTTTCGCAACAGTTCGACATCAGGCATGTGCTCACCGTCAGCAGCGGCACCGGGGCGCTGATCAGCGGCCTTGCAGCTTCAGGCGTGGGGCCGGGCGATGAGGTTCTGGTGCCCGCCTATACGTGGATCGCCACCGCCGCCGCCGTGCTTGCGGTTGGGGCCGTGCCGGTGATTGTCGACATCGACGAAACGCTGACCATGGACCCCGACGACATCGAGCGCCGGATCACGCCGCGCACCCGCGCGATCCTGCCCGTGCACATGGCCAACATGGTCTGCGACATGGAAGCGATCATGGCGCTGGCGCGAAAGCATGGCCTGCTTGTCATCGAGGATGCGTGCCAGGCGGTCGGTGTCACCTATCGCGACCGGCGCGTGGGCACCATTGGCGACATTGGCGCGTTCAGCTTCAACCAGTTCAAGAACATCAATATCGGCGAGGGCGGGGCGGTGGCCTCGCAGAGCGACCGCTTCTTTGCCCGCGCGCGCATGTATCACGATGTGGGCGAGCTCTTTCGCGGCCATCTCGACAATTACAATGAGCCGAGCTTCTTTGGCGTGAACTTCAAGGCAAGCCAGATCCAGGGCGCGATGCTGAATGTGCAGCTCGCGAAACTCGACCCGATGCTGAAGCGCATGCGCCGGCGGCATCAGGTCATGGCGCGCATCCTGTCGGGCTGCGACGCCTTCCGGCTGGGGCCGCACAATGATCCGCAGAATGCGGTTGGCCTTCACCTTCTCTTCGAGACCGAAGAGGAGGCGAAGACGTTTGCCGCAAAACACAGGCGCGGCGTGTATCGGGTCTTCGATTCCAGCCGTCATGTCTGCACCCACTGGACGCCGATCCTTGAAAAGCGCGCCTTCCATCCGGCCATGAACCCCTATGGCTGGGCAAAGGCCAGCGTGGATTACGGGCCGGACATGTGCGCCCGCTCGCGCGACATTCTCAAGCGCACCTGCCGCATCAGCCTTGGCGAGAACTATCCGACGGCGCTCATGGCCTATCTTGCCCGCCGCATGGCCGGCCAGAGTTCACAGGAAAGGCGGTTGTCCTATGCATCTTAAACCGATCGGTATTGGCGCCAGCACGATTGATGTCTGGCAATGGTCGCTTGATGTTCCCCTAGATGCGCTGCCGCAGCTCGTCTCCGCTCTCGATGAGGCGGAATTCGCACGCGCAGGCCGCTTCGTGCATGAGAGGCACCGCCTGCGCTTCATCGCCGGGCGGGGCCGGCTGCGGGTCATTCTGGGGGCGTATCTCGGTGTTCCCGCAAGGCGTCTTTCCTTCAGTTACAATGCCTTTGGCAAACCACGGCTGGCCGGACGCGGCGAACCACCGCTTCACTTCAACCTGAGCCATAGCGGGGGCATGGCGGTGCTCGCCGTATCGGACCGCTATCGGCTGGGCATTGACATCGAGCGCGTTCTGCCGTTTCGGGAAAACCTGGCCGCGCATTTCTTTTCGCCGGCAGAGAACGAGGCGCTCGCCGCCGTTCCCTCGCAGGATTATCTGGGAGCGTTCTTCCGCTGCTGGACCCGCAAGGAAGCCTTCGTGAAGGCGCACGGGGCAGGGCTTTCGCTGCCGCTTGAATCCTTCGATGTCACCATCGACCCGGAAGGTCAGCCGCGGCTTCTGAGGCTGGATGGCGTTGCCGATGCACCGGCCCAGTGGCGGCTTGCCAACCTTGCGCTGCCGCGCGGCTATATCGGTGCGGTGGCCGCGATGACGGCCGGCAACGCCGTTGCGCTCAACTATCGCGGTCGCCGGCAACCGGCTCCGGGGCGCGAAACGCGCGGCGCGTGGCATCCGGGCGCTCGCCTTGAGCGCTCTCAGGCGTTGAGGCGCGCATCCAGAATGTAGCGGGAGCCGCTGGCATCGAAATGGTGGCAGCCGCTCAGGCCCGGCTTGAAGTCGGGCAGGATGCGCCGCACGCAGGTTTCCCGATAGTCTTCCATGTCCAGATGTTCGATCTCCATGATGTTGAGACCGTATCCGTAAATGCCATGGGCATTGTATTGCGCGGGCCGGTAGAGGCGGCGATGGCGCGAGAAGATGCGGCCACCATTGCGCGCCGTGGCGCTGCCGATCACCACCGGGTTGCGCCGGTGCGACACAAGCCGGTTGAGTTTCGGGCCATCGACCTGGAAAGCGTAGAGCGCCGAGCAATGATCTTCGAAAGCGTGATGCTCTGACAGATTGGTGAAAAGCCACCACTGGCCGCGATGGTGGAACAGCGTGCTGTCAGCGGCCGACCAGCCTTCGAGCGCCCGCGAATAGGGCTCCCAGATCAGCGGAAAGCTGACCGCGCGCCAGATTTCGATGCGCTTTCGCTGATGCGTTTCCGGCATCATGAAGATCTCGTCGCCATGCTTGAAAACGAAGGGAAACGAGAGGTGTTCCTCACCGCCAAGCGCAATGCCGATGGGTTCGAAGCCGCGCCGCGTGATCTCGCCGACCGCGATGTGCGCCCTGGTGTCGCCGCGCCCGTAATTCTCGTAGAACAGATAGGTCTTTCCCTGATGGTGAAAGAGAAAGGGATCGGCCTTGATGGCCGTGTCCGTTGGCGGGATTTCCGTGGCTTTGCTCGGATCGAAATCGTCAATGGACCCGCGCCCGCTGTAGAGCGTCCACACGGCCGTATCCTGATGGGAGGCGCGGCGCACGGATTTCAGCGCCCGCTGCGTCACGTTCTTCGCAAGTGCTGCCGCATAGCGACCGGTCGTCAGAAGGCCGGGCGGTGCAGCAGGTTGAACACTGTCAGCCGCTTTCAGTGGTTTCGGCAGTTTCCGGGTCTCGGCCAGTCGCCGCAGTTCCCGAACCAGAAGCAGAACCGATTTCTCCTTCATGAAGGCGTTGTTGCGCGCGGCGCTGAACTTCACATTGAACTCGGCCTCCGCAATTGCACGCCGTTCCGGCTGGCGCGCAGTCTCGACGAAAAGCGAGAGATGGCTCGTCGGCGCGCCTTCGGCCACATCGCCCATGCCCTCCCAGTTCACGGGTCCGGACTGGGTGAAGACATGGCTAAGCGACCACACGCCGAAGCGAAGGTTTTCGGTCAGCATTTCCGGCAGCGCGCCCTCGCAATGGCGCAGCACCAGATCGAGTTCCAGCCTGTGGCGGTCGCTGTTCTCTCCGGTTTCTTCCAGCGGAATGCTCACGAAGGAACTGCGCGCGCGCTCGAAGCGGCGTGCGCGATAGGCGGGCTGGCGCGCGAAAAGCGAATTGTCGATCCGCGCCACCGTTCTGGCCAGAAGGCCGGGCCGGGCCGCATGGTGTGGAGCGGGATCGGTGAGGAACGCGACCAGCCTGAAGCGCCGGTCCGAGAGCAGGCGCTCGATCAAAAGCAGTTCCCAGTTTTCGAAGGTCTGCCCGATGGCGCGCACAATCCCGATCCGCAGGGGACGCGCCTGCGGCTTCCTGTTGCTGGCCGGTTTTCCCTTAGCGTTCAGAGCCGCCTCCCAGTTCAAGGCGCTCGCCGAGCACGGTCGAGAGCTTGTCGATGCCGCTGTCGCTGAGCGAATCCTCATGCCAGCCACGCAGGTCGAACACGGGTGAATCATCCGGCACGAAGCCGCGCCAGCCAAACAGAAGCGGTTTGGCGCGCGGATGGTTCGCCTGGCTGCGGAACAGGAGCACCGTTTCGCCATCGAGCGCGCGCGGGGTGTAGCGCCGCGCTGCCCGCACCAGAAACTGCGTCACCGCCTCGTTTGCCTCTTCCTCGGGGTTCAGCGCCCGGTCCGGCGCATAGCGCTCCACCAGCTTCAGCGAAAAGCTGAACTCTTTCAGATAGGTCATCATCGAAATGCGGCCGCGGATCAGCTTGCCGGTGAAGTAGAGCAGGCGCTTGGCGCGTTTCTCGGTGTTCCAGCGCCAGCGGGTGAAGCGTGGCTGCGAGCGCACATAGCCCGGAGCCCAGCTGTCGATCAGCGCCACAAAGCTCACATCGTGGCCTTTGAGGCGGATCTGCCGCGTCATCTCCGCCGCCAGAATGCCGTTCACGCAAAGGCCCACCAGCGCCACCGTTTTGGGCCGGTCGCCAAGCTGCATGGCGTCCACCGCATCGCCGGCGATCTGTTCCAGCGTCAGGTTCTCCGTCTCCGCATCGATCCGGGCGTTGAACATGTGCAGGTTCACGACCGAGGCATGGCCGGGAAGCGTTTTGGCCATCCGGTAATAGAGGAAAGGATGGTTGAGCGTGTAGATCGCGCAATCGCCGCTGCCCTGCCGGTAGATGGTGGTTTCCCAGTCGATGATCGCCGGGTTCTGCTCCGCCGTTTCCACATCAGGCGGCGCAGCGGGTGCATGGTCTGCGACCGGTGCTTCCGCCTCACCGAAGACCGCGCGGGCAAAGCCTGAAAGCGTCGGCTCCTTGAAAAGCACCGCCAGGTCCGGCTGCACGCCGAAGGTCTCGCGCATTGCCGAGAACATGCGCAGCGCCAGAAGCGAATGGCCGCCGAGCGCAAAGAAATCATCGCTTCCCTGCACCTGCGGCACAGCGAGAACGCGCGCCCACACCCGGCCAAGCTCCGCCTCCCGATCCGCTGGTGGCGATGCCTTGCGTGCTGCTGGCGGAGCGACGGGCGCAGGCATGGGGTCGGGCATGGGAAGTGCTGCATCATCAAGCGCGCCGTCAGCCCGGCGCGGCAGGGCAAGCAGAATGCTGATGCCCGCCGGCATCTCGTCGTCAGGCAGCCGTTCTGCCAGATAGGCGGTGAGATGCGCCGGCAGCGTTTCAAGCGGTGTGGCAAGGCCGGCAGCCGGCGCCGCATAGGCGTGAGACGCACCGGAGGCATCGCGCCTGACCGCCGCATCAGCCACGTCACGATGCGCAAGAAGCAGGGCTTCCACGTGCGAAGCCGGCTCTGCGCGCGTCTCCTGCGGCGATGCGGGTGCGCGCACGGGGCCTTTCATGTCGCCGATCTTCGCCTGCGGGTCGGTCAGCGCGAAGGCATAGGCCTTCTGCCAGAGGTCGAGCAGTTCCTGCGCCGTCGCCTCATCGAACAGATCGGTGTTGTATTCCACCGACATGCGCCAGCCGGTCGGGCGGCCAATCATGATGAAGTTCAGATCGTAGATGACGCCCGGCGACTGCGAGGGCGCGCTGATCAGCTCGAAATCGCCATAGCGCGTGTCTTCCAGAAACGCCTTCTGCTGGTTGAAGTTCAGCGAAACCAGTGGATTGCGCGAGGGATCGCGTGCAGGATTGACCAGCTCCACCAGATTGTTGAACGGCATTTTCTGATGATTGAGCGCGGCCCCCACCGTGGCGCTCACCCGCGCCAGGTGATCGGCGAAGCTCAGATCGTCGGCAATGTCGAAGCGCAGCACAAGATTGTTGATGAAGACGCCGATCAGGCTTTCCAGATCCACATCCTCGCGCCCGGCGATTTGCGTTCCGAACAGGATTTCGCGGCTGCCGGAATAGTGATGCAGCGCTGCGCTGATCACCGCCGCGCCATAGCTGAACAGCGAAACATGCTGCGCCCGCGCCGCCGCCTCGATCCGCTCGCCGAGCTCCATCGGAAGCACGGCGGAGAGGATTTCACCACGGCTGGTCTTCACGCGTCCACGCGGCCGGTCGGGCGGGATCTCGAAATAGGGCGCATCGCGCAGCTGTTCGCGCCAATAGGTCTTCTCGGTCTCGAAACCGTAGCTGTTGCGGTACTCGTCCTGCCAGAGCGCGAAGTCGCCATATTGCAGCGCAAGTTCCGGCAGCTGCGCCGGGCGTCCGGCGTCGATGGCGGCAGCCAGTTCGCCAAGCTCGCGCCCCAGAACCCGGATCGACCAGCCATCGAAGCAGGACTGATGCGCGGTGATCAGGATGAAGCCGCGCCGGTTCTCCACCATCAGGAGCGTGACGCGGAAGAGCCCCGCCTGGCCAAGATCGAAGGGTGCCGCCGCCGTCTCCTTGCTGATCGACTGGACGCGCGCCTCGCGCTGGTCGGCCGGCACATGGCGCAGATCGATCACCGGCATGCGAAACGAGACCGCCCGCACCACCTGCTGCACGGGCTGCCCGCCCATTTCGATAAAGCGCGTTCTCAGGATCTCGTGCCGCTCGATGATCTGCCGAAAGGCCGTTTCGATGCTCTCGGTCTTGAAATCACCCCGGATTTCCCAACGCACGGCCACGTTGAGCGCCGGGTTTCCCGGGCTCAAGCGGTCCAGAAACCAGCAGCGCAATTGCGTCTGCGTGCAGGGGAATTCGCCGATGATCTCGTCTGCCCCCTCGGCAAGCGGGCGGTGCTCCGTGTCGGTCATCAGTGCGCCTCCATGCGGCGGCGTGCGCCATGCCGGAAATCCTTGAGCGAGGGCACATGCGGCTGCACGCCATTGACCGGCTCATCGCCTGCTTCCTCGGCGATCAGCGCCAGTTCGCCGATGGTCGGGTGCTGAAGAAGATGCCGCGCCTCCAGCGGCAGGCCGGCGTCGATCATCCTTGCGGCGATGCGGAAGATGCTGAGCGAATCCGCGCCCAGCGCGTAGAGGTTTTCCTCGACGCCGATCTCGGGAATGTTCAGCACGTCGCGCCAGATGGCCGAGAGCTTCTCCTCCATCGGTGTGCGTGGCGCGGTTCGGATGATGGCCGCTTCCTGACGCGGAATGCCCTGTTGTTCCAGCGTCTTGCGGTCGAGTTTGCCATTGGCCGTCTGCGGAAGCGCTTCGGCCTCGACCCAGAAGGCGGGGACCATGTGGCCCGGAAGATGCGCCTTTGCATGCGCGCTCAGCGCATCCGGGCGCGGCGGGTTCGCTGGATCATCGGGCACCACATGACAGACAAGCTGCCGGTCGCCATTGCGGTTCACGGGTGCGGCCACGGCGCACTGCCGCACGCCCTCCGCCGCCGAAACCACCGCCTCGATGTCGCCAAGTTCGATGCGGAAGCCGCGCAGCTTGATCTGGTTGTCGCGGCGGCCCAGAAGCTGGAGCGAGCCGTCTGGCATGCGCCGCCCCACATCGCCCGTCTTATAGAGCCGTTGCGGAACGCCGCCAATGGAGACGTTGCGGAAGGCCGCATGGGTCTGTTCGCCATTCTCGAAATAGCCGATGGCGAGGCCGTCGCCGCCAATGTTCAGCTCGCCCGTCACGCCAACCGGCGCGATCCGGCCCCGCGCATCGAGTATGTGAAGCTGCGTGTTGGCGATCGGATGGCCGATGGTGATGGGCGCATCCGCATCATCGATGCGCGCCACGGACGACCAGATCGTCGTTTCCGTCGGCCCGTACATGTTCCACAATTCGCCGCCGGTTTCGATCAGGCTGCGCGCCAGCGCCGGTGGCAGGGGCTCGCCGCCGCACAGCATTTTGAGCGCCGGACGTTCGCCAAGCCCCGCCTCGATCAGCATCTGCCAGAGCGTCGGCGTCGCCTGGAGCACGCTCGCCCCGCACGCGTTCAGAAGGTGCACGAGCTGGAACCCGTCCTGCACCTGCAGCCGGTCGGCGATCACCACCCGCCCGCCGCAGATGAGCGGCAGATAGAGTTCGAGTGCAGCAATGTCGAAGGAGATGGTGGTGACGGCCAGAAGCGTGTCCTGCGCCGTGAAGCCGGGCTCCTTCGCCATGGAGGTGAGGAAGTTCACCAGCGCGCTGTGGGGCACTTCCACCCCTTTGGGCACACCGGTCGAGCCGGATGTGAAGATGATATAGGCCGCCTGCGATGTGCCATGCGCGCGGATCTGAAGCGGCGCGGCATCCTGCGCGGCAATGGCCGCACGTTCTTGATCCAGCCGGATCGGCAGCACATCGTGGCTTGCAAGCGCGGCAATGCGTTCATCCCGGCAGATCACGGCGGCGATATGGGCTGCGTCCATGGTCTGGCTGAGACGCGCTTCGGGGTGATCCGGGTCGAGCGGCACATAGATGTGATCCGCCTTCATGATCGCCAGCAGCGTGACCAGCATGTCGATGGACCGGTCCAGCGCCACCGCGATGCGGCGGCCGGGGATGAAGAGCTTTTCCTGAAGCAGGCGGGCAAGCTGCCAGCTTCGCGCATCCAGTTCGCCATAGGTGATCGTTTCATCGCCATGCATGGCTGCGATGGCGTCAGGTGTCTCAGCAGCCCGGTCGCCGAAAAGTTCGAAGGCGAAGCGCTCGCTTTCACAGGGCGTCTCGGTCTGGTTCAGACCATGGGTCAGCCATGCCGCCTCATCATTTGAGAGAAGCGGCAGGCGTTCGATCCGCGCATCGATGTCGTCGGCCAGCGCCGCCGCCAGCGTGGCGAAGTGACCGAGCCAGCGCTCAATGGTCTCCGGGTCGAACACATCGCCATTGTAATCGACATCAATGCGGATGCCGTCGCTGCTCTCGATCATGTTGAGGAACATGTCGAAATTGGAAAACGCCTTGGGATTGGGCGTCACGTTCGCCGACAGTCCGCCAAAGTCGAGCCCCTTGCTCATGCGCTCCAGGTTGAACTGGATTTCGGTGAGCGGGAGGCGGCTCGGGTCACGCTTCAGCCCGAGTTTCCGCACCAGCGTTCCATAGGTGTAGTCCTGATGCTCGAAGGCCTGCAGAACGAGCGTCTGTGTGTCCTTCAGATGGGCGGAGAAAGCGCGGTCCTCGTCAAGCGTCTGGCGCAGCGGCAGGAGGTTCACGCAATGGCCGACCAGGGTTTCTTCGCCGACAAGGCTCTGGCCCGCCGAAGGCACGGCGATCACGATGTCGTTGCTGCCGGAAAGGCGCGACACCATCACCTGCAGCGCTGCCAGCAGGGTCGAGAACAGCGTCGCGCCGCTCTTTGCACCGGCCTTCTTCAGCCGCTTGTAGGTGTCCTCACCGATATGCGCGGTGCAGGTACCGCCGGCAAAGCTGCGCCGTTCCGGCCGTGGCCGGTCGGTGAGCATGTCTGGCAGATCCGGCACGGTCTCAAACTGCGAAAGCCAGAACTGTTCCGTCTCGCTGCTCGCCCCGGGCCGGTTCGCCCGGCCCTGCGCATAGGCCGAGAAGGCCAGCGCCGGCGGCAGGTCGGGCGTCGCGCCCTTCTCGAGCGCCGAATAGGCTTCGGCCAGTTCTTCCACCAGCACATTCACCGACCAGCCATCGCAGACGATGTGGTGCGCGGTGAAAACAAGCACATGCCGGTCTGCCGAAAGCTTCACGAGTTCCGCGCGCGCCAGCGGTCCATTGACCAGATCGAAGGCGGTGCGGGCCTCGCGGTCCATGATCGCGGCCAGCGCCGCTTCATCGGGAAGCCCGGTCAGCGGCATGTCGATGCGGAAATCGGGCATCACCTCGAAATGCTCGCCGGTGCGCGCAAATCTGATGTGGAGCGCATTGTGCCGCGCCACCACCAGGTCGAGCGCCCGACGGAAAGCGGCTTCGTCCAGCGCGCCATCGAGCGTGAGATTGAAGGATTCGTTGAACGAGCACGAGGCTTCATCGCCCGCCTGCGCGGCAAGCCAGATTTCCTTCTGCGCTTCGGTCAGCGGGGCCTGCGCTGGAGCGGGCGGGGTTTCCGTTTTCGTCACTTCCGGCGCGGGCTTTGAAAGAGGGGCGCTCTGCGCATCTTCACCACGAAGAATGCCGGCCTCCTGCAAGGCATCAAGCGTGTTTGCGAACACGGCGGCAATGCGCTGAAAATCCTCTTCCGAATGCGCGGTTGTCAGGAAACAGGGATAGCCGTCCTGCACATGCAGGCCCTGAAGGCGCGCATGGGGGTAGAACAGTGAGCCGAGTGGATCGGCATTGCCGAAATCGGTCACGAACCAGCTCTTGTAGCCGTGGATCGGCATGGCGATGCCACGCTCGGAAAGCTGGGTGTTCAGCTGTGTGACCAGCTGCTCCGTGCGACCGGCCACCCGGTCATAAAGCGCGCGGCCTTCGCCCTTGATGTGTTGCAGCACGGCGCGGGTTGCGGCCAGCACCACCGGATGCCGCACGAATGTGCCGGCAAAGAAGGTCGGCGCGACCATGGGCACGCTGTCATCGCCATAGTCCCAGCGTCCGCCGTCCAGCGCATCCATATAGCGGCTGTCGCCGGCCAGAACGCCGATGGGCATGCCGCCGCCCAGCACTTTGCCATAGGTCGCCAGGTCTCCGCGAATGCCCCACAGGGCCTGAATGCCGCCGGGGTCGACGCGGAAGCCGGTTACCACCTCGTCGAAGACCAGCGCGAAATCGCGTTCCGTCGCCACCGCGCGCAGCGCGCGCACGAACTCGACGGGCTGCAATTCGGGATGCCGGCTCTGCACCGGCTCGATGATGACGGCGGCGATGTCCTCCGCATTGGCGCGGATCCAGTCGAGGCTTTCTGCTGCGCCATAGGGCAGAACGGTGATGTTCGAGAGTGAATCCGAGGGAATGCCTGCCGCAATCGGCAGCGTCCGGTGCTGTCCCGCGCGGCTGCGCCCCTTCACCAGAACCTCGTCGAACTGGCCGTGATAATCATTGCCGAATACGACGATGCGGTCGCGGCCCGTCACCGTGCGGGCAACCCGCATGGCGGCCATCACCGCTTCGGAACCGGTGTTGCAGAAGGTCACGCGCTGGTGTCCGGTCAGCTCGCTGATGAGATCGGCCACCTCGCCGGCAAGCGGCGTCTGCGGACCGATGGCAAAGCCCCTGTCCACCTGCGCGCGGATCGCCTCGGTCACGAAATCGGGGGCATGGCCGAAGGCCGTCTGGCCCATGCCGTTCACGAGGTCGATATACTCATTGCCGTCTATGTCCCAGATGCGCGATCCCTTTGACCGGTCGGAGACGACGGGAAACACCATTTCCTTCCAGTCGGAGCGGAAGCCCGAGGCTGCGCGCGGATCGGCCAGATGCGGCCGGTGCTTTTGCGTGAACGCCCTGGAGCCTGCGTTCTTCGCGCAATAACGCGTCACCAGATCGTCGATGAAGGCGCGTTTTTCGGGCGAAAGCGTCTGATCGCCGGCCTGTGCGCCGGGCTTGTAGACACGGATGCGGCTGCCGCCGATTTCGCTTTCATCACCGGTTGTTTCGGGTGTCGGGGCAGGGGACGGCGCTGGCGCAGGGGGCGCGGCCTCCTGTGCGGCGGGGGGCGGCATTGCCGCTGCCGCCGTGCCGCCCAGCGACTGGATGGTCTGCATCTGCTGCGCAAAAAGTTGCTGCGCCATCTGCAACTGAGACTGGAACAGCGCCTCGAGCCCGAGAGGCGGCTGTGGGGTTCCATTCACCGAGGTAGATGGCGCAGCGGGCGCGACGTCCGGCGTGGGGGGGACCTGTTTCACCGGAGGGGGAGACGCCGTCTGCAAGGCATCTGCCGGCAGTTCGGCATCCAGGTGTCGCGCCAAGTCATGAATGGTCGGAATGTTGCCCAGCAATTCGCGGAAGGAGAGCTTGATCCGATATTCCTTCTCCACCTTCTGCGCGAACTGGCCGATGAAGAGTGAATCGAAGCCAAGCTCGAGGAAGGTCGCGCCGGCCGCGTCGTCAGGCATTTCCTCGCCCGAAAGGTCGGCCAGAAGGGCAATCAGGGCGCTTTCCAGCATGGCTGGCCGGTCGGTTGTCGAAGGTGCAGCGGTCATTGGGCTCGTTCCGTCTGTCATGGTTGTCTGGGTCTGGGCCACGGGCTGAGGCTCCGCCTGCGGCGCATCGGTCGCGGCGCTCGCCCGGTTTTCCGGCTTCGGTGCGTCGATCCAGTGCATCTGGCGCTGGAATGGATAGGTTGGCAGCGGGATCTTCCGCCGCGCCGTTTCCGGCAGGGCCGGCCAGTCCAGCGCGCAGCCGGCGATCCACGACCGCGCATGCGCCCCGGCGAAGGCTTCTTCGCCGAGGGATGCGCGGTCGTGTTCGGGCAGGGACTGGATGATGGCGGCAATGGCGTCGCGCTTCAGCGTCTGCGCGGTGAAGACCGAAAGTGTACGGCCGGGGCCGCTTTCGATGAACACCGGCTGGCGGTCGCGCGCGATGGCCTGAATGCCATCGGCAAAGCGCACGGCGTCGCGGCAGTGGCGCGCCCAGTAGGCTGGTGACGCGCCCTGCGCATCGGTCTGCCAGTCGCCACTGACGCAGGAAATGTAAGGGATGGTCGCCGGACCATATTCGACCATCGCCGTTTCTTCTTCCAGCGCTTGCGCCGCCTCGTCCATCATGGCCGAGTGGAAGGCGTGCGAGGTGTGCAGCCGGCTATAGGCAATGCCCGCGGCATCGAGCGCGGCGCATGTTTCATCCATGGCCTCGAACGTGCCGGAGATGACGCTGAGCTTCGGCGCGTTGACGGCGGCGATCTCCACCCCGTCGGTCAGATGTGCGGCAGCCGTTTCGGCATCGGCGCGCACCGAAACCATGGCCCCTTTGGGCTGGTCCTGCATCAGCCTTCCGCGCGCAGCCACCAGACGCAGCGCGTCTTCAAACCGCATCGTGCCTGAAAGCGTCGCGGCGACGAATTCGCCAACGCTATGGCCGATCAGGGCGTCGGGCATCAGCCCACGGCTCATCCAGAGTTTCGCCGTCGCATATTCGACGAGGAAGAGCGCAGGCTGCGCGATCTGCGTGTCGCGCAGCGCTTCGGCAAGCTCTTCTGCCGCGCGGTTCTGGGGCAGGCGGATGAAATCGCGGATGTCGCGGCCGATCAGCGGTTCCAGAAGTGCAGCGCCCCGGTCGATCCATTCGGCAAAGGCAGGCTCACTTTCATAAAGCGCGCCGCCCATGCCCACATGCTGTGCGCCCTGGCCCGGAAACATGAAGACCACGGGCGGGGCTTCCGGTGCTGCTTCGCCACTGATCGGGCGTTCGGCCTCCAGCCCGGCGATCGCCTCGTCGCGCGTGCGTGCGATGACGGCAGTGCGATGGGCAAAAGCGTGCCTTCCTTCCTGAAGCGTGTGCGCCACGGCGGCAAGCGGCTGTGCGCCTTTGCGCAGCGCATCGGCCAGGTTCTGACGCATGGTGGCGAGCGCTGCTTCATTGCGCGCCGAAAGGGGCAGGATGAGCGGCCGGGTGGTGTGGTCTTCCAGCGTGCTGGTTTCGGGAGCCTGTTCCAGAACCACATGCGCATTGGTGCCGCCAACCCCGAAGGAGCTGACGCCGGCGCGGCGTGTCGCGCCTTGCGCCTTCCATGGCGTTAGCCCTGTCGGGATGCGGAAGGGGCTGCCTTTGAGCGCCATGTGCGGGTTGGGCGACACGAAATTCGCCACCGGCGGGATTTCACCATCGCGCACCACGAGCGCCGCCTTGATGAGCCCGGTCACGCCCGCGCCCGCATCCAGATGGCCGATATTGCCTTTGACGGAGCCCAGCGCGCAGTGCCCTTCGGGGCCGGCGTTGCCAAAGGCATTCATCAGGCCGTTGAACTCAATGGGATCGCCGAGTGGCGTAGCGGTGCCGTGGCACTCCATATAGCCAACGCTCGCCGGATCGACGCCCGCACTTGCAAGCGCCATCGCAATGGCTTCGGCCTGACCGGAAACGCTGGGCGCTGTGTAGCCCACCTTGTCCGCGCCATCATTGTTGACGCCATAGCCGCGAATGACGGCGTGGATCGTGTCGCCATCCGCGATGGCGTCTTCCAGCCGTTTCAGAAGCACCACCCCGCCGCCATTGCCGAATACCGTGCCGCCCGCCTGCGCATCGAAGGGGCGGCAGAACCCGTCCGGCGAAACCATGCCGCCTTCCATGTGGATGTAGCCGCGCTTCTGCGGCACCGAGATCGACACGCCACCGGCCAGCGCCATGTCGCAGCCATAGGTCAGGAGGTTCTGACAGGCCTGCGTCACCGCAAGAAGCGATGTGGAGCAGGCCGACTGGATGGTGAAAGCAGGCCCTTTCAGGTCCAGCTTGTAGGCCACGCGCGTCGCCAGCGTGTCGTTGATCGCGCCCACCAGCTCGTTGAACATGTCCACCTGATAGCCGGAGGTGAAGGCCTCCGCCTTCTTCCGGTCGGACAGGATGTTGTTGATGAGATAGGTGCTCAGCGACGACCCGGCGAAAACGCCGATGGCGTCCTTTGCCGCAAAGGGATCGCAGCCCGCACTCTCCAGCGCTTCCCAGCAAAGCTCCAGAAACAGGCGGAACTGCGGGTCGAGCACCGCCGCTTCGCGCGGATACATGCCGAAGAACTCCGCATCGAACATGCCCACATCGTCCAGACAGGGCCGCGAGGGCACATAGTCGGGCGACGCGCGGGTGGCGTCGTCATAGGCGTCTTCGATCTCGTCGGGCGCAAAGGCGCGGAAGGCGTGCCGCCCTTCGCGCGCCATCTGCCACAGCGCATCGACCGAGGGCGCGCCGGGAAAACGCCCGGCCATGCCGATGATGGCGATGCTGCCAATGCCCGCATCGTCTTCCGCCATCGGTGCGTGTTCGTTCGGCGTCGTGTGCTCGTTCATGCTCTGCCCGTTCATGCTCTGCTCCGGCGGAATTGCGACATGACCTGTCTCTGCCTCGCGGCGCGGCTCTGGGCGGCGGCGGTCTGCGGGCCGTCCGCCGCCTGCTTCTCGAGAAAGCGCGCGAGGATGCGGATTTTCGGGTGCTCGAAGAGGGTCACCACATCGATGGCGCGGCCAAGTTCCTGTTCGAGTGCTGCGTGAATGCGCATCAGCTGCATCGACGTGCCGCCGAGGTCGAAGAAGTTCTGGTCCGGGCCGATGGCATCGGTTCCAAGAACGCTGCGCCAGTGACGCGCGACGACGGCCTCCATGCCCTCTGCAGGGGGCGTTGCCGCAGCCGGTGCGGAAGCGGGCGCATCAGCCGGGTTCGGCAGGCGCGCGCGATCCACCTTGCCGGCGCGGTTCATGGGGAATTCGTTCAGTACGATGGCCCGGCCCGGCACCATATGGGCCGGCAGGACGCCCTTCAGCCGCCCGAGAACCGCAGCCGCAAAGCCCAACTCGTCATAACCGTTTATGGCTCCGCCCTCCGGGCGCGGGCGCAGATAGGCGACCAGCCGTTTGGCCGTTCCCGCCTGATGACACTGCACCACGGCGTCGGCCAGATGCGCGTCACGGCGCAGCGCCGTCTCGATCTCGTCCAGCTCGATGCGCTTGCCGTCGATCTTGACCTGCCGGTCGCGGCGGCCGCGAAAATGCAGGAGCCCGTCCGCCTCCATCACCGCCATGTCGCCGGTCAGATAGACGCGCAGGCTTTCGCCGTCTGCGGTGCGGATCGTCACGAAACGCTCCTGCGTCAGCTCCGGCCGGTTCAGATAGCCGATGGCGAGCCCGTCGCCGGAAACCGCAAGCTGTCCTTCCTGGCCGGGCGGCAGCGCGCGAAGATCATCATCAAGAATGTGAATGCCGCTATGCGCGATGGAGTGGCCGATCGGCATCGCGTCGTCCCGGAACTCGGCCGGAACCTCAAAAGTCGAGGCGATGACGGTCACCTCGGTCGGCCCATAGGCGTTGGTCAGGCGGCATGTGGGGTGAGCGGCGAGAAACCGCCGCGCATGATCCGCTGACGCCACTTCACCGCCGAAAAACACATGCCGAAGCGAGGTGAGCCTGCCGCCCGGATGATCGACCAGAAGGTTGAACAGCCCCGTGGTGAGCAGCATCACCGAGACGCGCTCATCATCAATCGTTTTCGCGATGCGCTGCATGGAAAGCGTGCGGTCGCCAATGCCGGCGAGCCGCGCCCCGTTGAGCAGCGCGCCCCAGATCTCGAATGTGGCGGCGTCGAAAGAGATCGTCGCCGTGTGCAGCACCACATCGTCCGGGCGGAAGTCGACATAGTTCTGCGCGCGCACCAGCCGCACAATGCCGCGATGCGGTATGACCACGCCCTTGGGCCGGCCGGTCGAGCCCGACGTGTACATGACATAGGCAGCGTCACCGCCCGAGACGGCCACGGCGCTGCCGGTCGGCGCATTGTCCTCAGCCAGCCCGGCCATGGCCGCATCGATGTCGATGAGGCGCTCTGCACTTATGGGAAGTCTGGCTGCAAGATCCGCGCTTTCGGCGTCGATCATCAGGGCGCGCGGCGCGCAATCCTGCGTCATGTAGGAAAGGTGTTCCAGAGGATAGGCCGGATCGAACGGCGCATAGGCAGCGCCCGCCTTGAGGATCGCCAGCTTGGCAACCAGCGTCTTCAGCGCGCGTGGCAGAAGCAGGCCCACTATGTCGCCCCTGCGCACGCCCATCGCGGTGAGGCGGGCGGCGAGTTTTGCGGCCAGCCGGTCGAGCTCCGCATAGGTCAGGCGCTCGTCGTCGAAGCCGACCGCAATCGCATCGGGGCGCTGGCGCGCCAGCGCCGCCACGGTGTCGTGAACCGTCGTGTCGCGGTCATACCCGCGTTCGGATGCGTGCCCTGAATGAGGAGTGGAAGAAACGGCCGTTCCGGAAATGGACAGCTCGGTGTCGTTCTGGTTTCGATGCATGTAGACGCCCCGCCCGAAAAAGCCCGCGCCTATATTTCAAGCATCTGCAAATGCTCACTGTTTATAGTTGTGGCGCGGGAGAAAAATTGGTTCTCATGCCTTCAACGCCAAGACTTCCACGTGGGCGGCCAAAGAAACAGATGGCCATCTGGATGAGCCCCGCGCCGACCGGAGGTCTTAGGTTTTTACCCATCTAGGTCATTCGGCGATGGGGCCTGCGGGAGGGGGTGAAGGCCTATCCCAAAGCATTAAGCCCCGGGGCTCTGAGGGGGCATTGGCGGCTCTGGAAGGGCATTGGCTGCCCGTCAATCAAGGCGGTAGGCCCGCACATAGTCGACGATCATGTGCGAGGGGTCGGGGGCCTCGTCCTTCGTCGGTCCGTCCACCAGAGCCAGATTGAGCAGGATGTAGAGTGGCTGGCGATGCTCTTCCTGCGTTTTGGTCTTCCAGACGAATGTGCGGTCGAAATAGAAGCGGATCCAGTCGCGGTCGATCCTGACGCCATAGGTATGGAAGTCGCCCGGTCGCGCATCCTCAAAGACATTGTTGCGGTGAAAGCGCGAATAATGGCGTCCGTCGCGGTGCCAGACATGCACGACCGATGAATAGCCATCCGGCTTGTCGCCGTAGAATTCGATCACGTCGATCTCTGCGGTGGATTGCGAGCGGTCCTTGCCGATCAGCCAGAAGGCCGGCCACACGCCGGGGCCGTCGGGCAGTTGCGCGCGCATTTCGAAATAGCCGTATTGCTGGGCAAAGCCGTTGCCCTTGGGGTCCATCGAGGCGAGCAGGCCGGATTGCCAGTCGCCCTCCGGGTCGCGTTTTGCCTCGATCTTCAGCATCCCGTCTTCGATGCTGAAAGGCGTGCGTTGACCGGGATCGGCAAAGCGCGCACCGCCGAAATCGCCCGACCAGGGCGTATGCGCGATCCAGCGTGTGCCCGGTCCCCAGGCCGAAACGTCGAGACTTGTGAAATCCTCGTCGAACGACAGGCGCATGGCGTTAATGTCCAGCCGGTCGGCTTCTGTGCCCGGTTCGTCATTGGCGCTGGCCTTGAGCATGCCGAGCGTGAGGACCGTGGCAAACCCGAACACAAGGAGCCGGCGTTTCGCCGAGATCCGTGATGCGCCAGAAGCGCGTGATGTATCTGAGGAAAACGGCAATGCGGTAACCTCCCGGGCGGCAGATTATCACTGCATCCGCCAATCCCGGAATTCAGCCAATCGCGGTCCCACTGTCCATAAGAGGTATCCCTGAAACAGGGACGCTCCATTGCATGCGTGGTATCCTCAACCGGGTTTACGCCGCTTGTGCGGCTAAAGGGCGAGGCGCGCCATGCGCATCGAATTACTGGGTTTGTTATCGCTTGTTCTCGGTGGGGTGGTCCTTCTGGCGCCGCCGCGCATGGCGTTCTACGTCATCGTCCTGTCCACGCTGTTTGGCGCTGCGGCAGCCTTTGGCGTGCCGGGTCTGGGCGGCGCTTCGGTGCTCGTGCCGAGCCTGCTTCTGGCCTTTTTCTGCCTGCGTCTCTTCATGGCGCATGGCGAGCGCCCGGTCTTCGCAGCCGTCTCGTCATCCTCGCCGGGCATCTGGCTGCTTCTGCTCACCGTCTATGGCGTCTTTTCCGCGCTTTTCTTCCCGCGCATTCTTCAAGGCGTCACAGAAACGATGATCGTGCTGCGCTCTTCCGCAGGGCATCGGATCATCGACCTCACACCATTGTCGTTCTCCAGCAACAACATCACCCAAACGGTCTATGCGCTGGGCGGTCTTTTCTGCTTCGCCTTCACCTATGCCTATCTGAAACGCGGCGGCACGGCGCGGGATGTGGTGAATGCGATGCTGGTTCTGGCGGTCGCCAATCTCGTCTTTGCGCTGCTCGATGTCGTCACCTATCGCACGGGCACGGCCCATCTCTTTGATTTCATCCGCACGGCGAATTACGCGCTCCTGACCGGCTCGGAAAAAGCGGGCTTCAAGCGCATTTCCGGCACCTTTCCCGAAGCATCGGCCTTTGCGGGCTACACCATCGTTCTCTTCGCCTTCACCGCCAGCCTGTGGCTCGACCGCATGCGCTCCATGACAACAGGCGTCATTGCGGGTCTTCTCCTCCTGGCGCTTCTTCTGTCGACCTCGACCACGGCGCTGGTGAGCCTTGCCGCCGTCATGGTCTTCCTGTCATGGCGCGCGCTGCCGGCAACCGGACCCCATGGCGTCACCGGTCGACCGGCGGCGATAGCGCTCGCTCTCCTCAGCGTTCCACTCTGCTTCATGCTTGTTCTGGTCTTCGCGCCGGGATTTGCCGATGGCGTTCAGTCGTTCCTCGACGAGACGCTCTATTCCAAGCTCAGCAGCCAGTCGGCGCGGGAGCGCATGCAGTGGAATGCGGTCGCGTTTCAGGTCTTCCTTGATACCTGGGGCTGGGGTGCGGGGCTCGGAAGCGCGCGCGCGTCCAGCTATGCGCTGGTTCTTCTTTCCAATGTCGGTCTCATCGGCGCGATCCTGTTTGCGCTGTTTGTCGGCAACACGCTGATGCTGCGCAGCGATGCCGGGCGCTATGAGCGGGCCGCCACGCGGGCGGCAAAGGCCGGCGTGTTTGCCGGGCTCTGCGAGGCCATGATTTCAGGCACCGTCTACGATCTGGGGCTTTTATTCTTCATCCTTGCCGGATCTGCCGCCGCCCTGCGCAGCGAGCCGGTGGCGGCCGGAGCCGGCAGCAGGACCCGTCTGGAGACGGTCTCGTGAGGGTCGTGGTCTTCAATGTGCGCTACAGCCCCAATCTGGGGGACGGCATTCTGGCCGAATGCCTTGAGCGCGAGCTTGCAAAGGCCCTGCCGGGCGCTGAGGTCGAGACGGTGGATCTTGCCGGGCGCGACGCTTATGGCGCTGCGGACAGCCGGCGCTTCGGTGTTCTGCGCCTGTTGGGGGCGATGCCCGGGCCGGTGCGCCGCATGGTCGTGGAGCGCGTGCTTGGCCGCCGTCTGGCGGCGCTGCGCCCCGTCTGGAAACGCAGGATCGAGAGCGCAGATTTCGTTGTCATCGGCGGCGGCAATCTCTTTCAGGACGACGATCTCAATTTTCCGCTGAAGGTCGGGCAGGTGCTGGACCTCTGCCGGGAGACGGACACGCCGGTGGGCGTCTTTGCCGTGGGCGTCAGCAGCCACTGGTCGCCGCGCGCGGCGGCGCTGTTCGGTCGCCTGCGGGAGTGCCGGGTCTTTCATGCATCGGTGCGCGATGCGGGCGCTTTGCAGAACTGGCAGGCGCATTTCTCCGACTGGCGGGATGCGAACCTCGCGCCCGACCCCGCATTGACGGTGGAGCGGGCGGAACATGCGCATGGGCATGTTCGCCGGGTCCGCCCGCTGGTCGGCCTGTGCGTCACCCATCCGGTCGTTCTACATCGGCATGCAAGCGGCGATGCGCAGGCCATTCCCCTTGCTTCGGTCGAAAGCTACCGGGCGCTGTCCGGGCAGCTGTTGCAGGCGGGCTGCGATGTGGTGCTCTTCACCAATGGCGCGCTGGAGGATCAGGCTTTTCTGGAGCGGGTCCGGCTTGACCTTCCCGAGACCGACGGGCGCATGACGGGGCGGTGCGGTGTTGTCGCGCGGCCATCATCTCCCGACGAACTGATTGCCCTTATCGGCAGTCTCGACGGGCTCGTGGCCCATCGGCTGCATGCCTGCATCACGGCCTATGCACTCGGCATTCCTGCCGTGGGGCTTGGATGGGATCAGAAGGTGAAGGGCTTCTTTCGGCTCACCGCCCGTGAACCCTTCTTCGTTTCAGCGCACCAAGAAGATGAAGCAGCCATCGCGAAGCGCGTGCTGGCGGCGCTGGAACAGGGGATCGACCCAGAAACACACCGTCTTTGCGTTGCCGGAGCACGGGGAGCGATCCTCAGACTCACGCGCGACATGAAGATGCCGGCGCCCGCCGCGGATCGCGCTTCAGCGTGATGCTTCGCTGTAAATCGGCGTGCGAATTGGTCAATCCGGCCCTCAATCGAAGAAATAATCATTATTCGGTGAAATTGGGGCTGGCTGACATATTTGTGATTAGGGCAGAATACCATGTTAATTAGAGACTTATCCGCGTGTCTCCTGATCGTGGGGCGGGGTCTGCGACTGCGAAAGCAGTTTTATGGAACCGGGTTTGCGAACAGGGCGTTTAGTTCGTGGTTAGAAGCCACATGACTGCCTCTGGTCGACATACCGGTCAGCCTGGTGGCCAGAAGTGGCGCAAAGAGCGGGGAAGTATGCGGGCTCGGGGCTCCGATAATTATAGAGAAATACTGCATTACCTGGAGGCTGAGACGGCGCGGGGCCTGTTTGGAATGGGCGCTGGCAAGGCAAACGGCTCGGCTCTGCGAAAGCGTCTTTACGCGAGTGGCGACACGATTGCCGACATGGATGGGCAAAAGCGCGCCGTTCTTCTGGTCGTTTCGGGCTGGGTGGCAAACGGAAAGGAGCTGGAAGACGGCTCCAGAACCGTGGTCGATTTCTCGCTGACCGGTGACGTGATCACCGTGGGATCAACCGAGTGGTCGCGTGAGGAAGTGCGGGCGCTGACATCGGTGACGCTGTTCGAATTTCCCGGTGCGATCTACGAAAACCTTTCCACCTATCCCCGGCATGTGCGCGAGTTCGTTCTCAAGGGAATGGCCCGGCGGTACGCCCGTGCGGCCGAGCATTTCGTGAATATCAGCCGCCGTGGCGCATTCGAGCGGGTTGCGCATCTTCTGCTCGAACTTTCCTTCCGTGTCGGCCTCTATGAGGGGCAGGGATCCAGTTCCTTCGCCTGTCCGCTTACCCAGGTCGATCTGGGCGATGCGCTCGGCCTTTCGGTGGTTCACGTCAATCGCGTTCTGCGCAAATTGCGCGAGGGCGGGTATGTCTCCTTCCGGGGCGGGGTGGTGACGTTTCAGAACCGCGCCGGCCTGATCACGGCCACCGGCTTCGATGATGCCTATCTGGCTCTTTCCGATGCGGATGCCGCGCCTGTGGATAACTGACCCTTCGGGCACTCACGGAAGGGGTATTCGCGCGGCTCCCATAATCGTGATTGCCGCAATGCGAAGCGCATTTGATATAATCAGTATTAGACTTCAGATGTATGCGCCATATGCCCTGTGCGGAGCGCAGTGGTTATGAAATGAAGAGAACCAAATTCGCGAATGGCGCGAATTTATCATCTGATTGCAACTTTAAGTATCTATTTTGCAAGTATAATCATTTTGAATGATTCTTTAAATGCATTGATCCATGTTAATGCAAATTATCCCCAATTGTGAGGATAATAAATCTCCAAGTGATAGTCCTGATGGAAGCCTCTTGGGGAGGTTTCATTCTGCCGATAGTTCATCGGCGGGGCGGGCGGGGTGTGCAAACAATAAATATAGCGCTTTTCCGATGTCACTGGGGCTTGGTTTGAGTGAGTGTTGGGGAGCATTTGAAATGGAACAGGCAAAGGTAGGACATAGCAGTGATTTACACGGGATCATGAATGCGTCCGGCGGTGCACTTGCGGCATCGTCACGAAAGGACTGGGACGCAGTGGACAAGGACGCTGATCGCGAACTTGTTCTTTTGATCGATCCCCGGGTGCTGGACCGGGAATGCCTGGCCCGCAGCCTGGAAACTCAAAATCCTTCTCTTGAAATTGTTGCAGTCGGTTCTTCGGAAGAATGGCACAAGGCCTCCGGAGGACGTCATCCAGAGGCCGTTCTCCTGATTGTCGGGAGCCGCAAGATTTCCGAACAGGGGATCTGCGCGGAAATTCATGACCTGGCCGAGGAATTCGAAGAACAGCCGGTGATCGTGATCGCCGATACGGATGATCTGGGACAGATCCTCAAGGCGCTGGAAGCCGGCGCGAAAGGCTATATTCCGAGCAATGTCGGGGTCGATGTCGCCGCCGAGGCGATCCTTCTGGCCCGGGCAGGCGGTGTCTTCGTGCCGGCAAGCGGTGTGCTTGCCATGCGCGATGTCATCAACTCGAACAGCAGTCGTGTTGTCGGGCTTGGCAATCTGTTCACTGCCCGCGAAGCCGAAGTGGCGGAAGCGCTCCGGCGCGGCAAGGCAAACAAGATCATCGCCTATGAACTTCAGCTCTGCGAGAGCACCGTGAAGGTGCACATTCGCAACATCATGAAGAAGCTGAACGCGACCAACAGAACCGAGGTCGCTTACAAAATTCGCGAGATGCAGGCCTGACGGAGTGTACGCTCGTTTGATGCCAGACTGGGGCTGACCGTGAGGTCAGCCTTTTTGTTTGTTTTGGTCCGGTTTGGCGGAAAACGATTCAAAATCAGCGCATTTCAGGCCATTTCTGAATCGTTTTCTGAAATTCACGCAGCGTCTGCATTCGCCCGTTCAGGGAAGAGTTTGGCGAGCCCTTCGGGTGAGGCGTCGGCAATGCCGCGCTCGGTTATCAGGCCGGTGACAAGCCGCGCCGGCGTCACGTCGAAGGCCGGGTTGCCGGCAGGCGTCGCGTCCGGCGAAATGCGTACCTGGCGCACCTGGCCGCTCTCGTCCTTGCCCCAGACAAGCGAGACTTCGTCGCCCGAGCGTTCCTCGATGGGGATCTCCTTCACCCCGTCGCGCACGGTCCAGTCGATGGTGGGCGAGGGCAGAGCGACATAGAAGGGGACGCCATTGTCGCTTGCCGCCAGCGCCTTCAGATAAGTGCCGATCTTGTTGCACACATCGCCATCGGCGGTGGTGCGGTCGGTGCCGACGATCACCATGTCGACCATGCCATGCTGCATCAGATGTCCGCCGGCATTGTCCACCACCAGCGTGTGCGGAACGCCGTGGCCGGCCATCTCCCAGGCGGTGAGCTGTGCGCCCTGATTGCGCGGGCGTGTTTCGTCCACATAGACATGCACCGGAATGCCTTCTTCCACCGCGTGGTAGATGGGCGAGGTGGCGGTGCCGAAATCGACGGTGGCGAGCCAGCCGGCATTGCAGTGGGTGAGGATGTTGACCGTTTCGCCGGGCTTCTTGCGCGCGGCGATTTCGCGAATGATTTCGAGCCCGTGGCGGCCGATGCTGCGGTTGAGCTCGACGTCCTCGTTGGCGATCTCGGCTGCGCGTTTGTAGGCGGCTTCAGCGCGTTCGCTCTCGGGCAGTTTGCCCAGAAGGCCGCGCATCTCGTCCAGCGCCCAGCGCAGGTTGATGGCCGTGGGCCGCGTTTCGTGCAGCGTTTCCCAGACCGCATCAAGGGCCGCGTCGGATGCGTCTTCGCGCATGCGCAGGGCGACGCCATAGGCGGCGGTGACGCCGATCAGTGGTGCGCCGCGCACCCACATGTCGCGGATCGCGGTGGCGATGCCGTCAACGGTGCTGACGGTTTCCACGCGCAGCTCATGGGGCAGCCAGCGCTGGTCGATGAGGTCGACGGACCAGCCATCCTCGTTCACCCAGATGGTGCGGTAGTGCTTGTCTGCGACCTTCATGACAGTTTCCCCTGGTCCAGTGCCTCGGCCAGCCGATCAAGTTCGGCCAGCGATTGAATTCTGTTGCGGTTGACGACGATGTGCCGGCCGAATTTGAGCGCTGCCGTCTCGCAGGAGGCGCGCAGATCTTCGTCGGCGATGTCCTCGAAATCGGCATTGTGGGCAAGGCCCAGAATGCGGCGGTGCATCTCGATGCCGGCAAAGCCCAGCATGTCGGTCCACAGATCATGAATGACATGGTTGAGCGCCTGTTCGGCGGCGAGCCCATCCTCCTGATCTTCATAGAGGGCGGCCTGATAAAGCATGCCGCCGCGTTCCGTGCGCCAGAGATGGGCGAACTCGTCGCGGAACGTGTTCCATGTCTCGTCGATGACGCGCAGGAGATAGGTGCGCATGGAGGCGCGGCTGCCATTCTGCTCGTGCCCGCGCTGCGAGAAATAGGCCATCCAGTAATTGGCGATCAGCATGCCCACGTCGAAGGCCATGGGACCGTAGAAGGCGAATTCCGGATCGATGATGCGCGTGTCGTCGGGCGTCACCATGACGGAGCCGGAATGCAGGTCGCCATGCACCATGGTTTCCGCCCGCGAGGCGAAGGCGTGCTTCATGCGCTGGGCCTCGACCTTCAGGTCGCGGTCGGCGCGAAGCTCTTTCACCACCGCGTCGAGACCCGGCGTGTGCCGGTTCATCGGCGCTTCGAAATAGGGATCGGAGAAAACGAGGTTTTCGGTGATGTCGCAGAGTTCGACATTGTCGGAGAAGAGCGCGAGGTCGGCCTTGCGTTCCGATGCCTTCATGGAAAGGTCGGAGCCGCGGAACAGGGTGCGGGCCATGAACAGGCCGAGATCCCGGCCGATCTTCGGCAGCTCCTGGCCTTCGATGAGGGCGCGGCGCAGGATGATGTGCGGCGACAGGAACTCCATGGCGATCAGCGCCTGCGTCTCATCGAAATAATGGATGGCGGGCACGGTGCCGGGCGCGCGCTGCTCCTGGCGGGTGAGCGCGTGATATTCGAAGAAGGAGCGCTTCAGCGGCAGGGGCCAGCTGTCGCCGACGAGCCGCACATAGGGAAGCGCCTGCTTGATGATGAGCGTTTCGCTGCCGCCCTCGACGATGAAGACGAGATTGAGATTTCCGTCGCCCACCTCGCGGACATCCCAGTCCGTGGGCGCACCGCCAAGCCGGTCGGCGATTTCCGGGATGCTGCCCAGGCGCGTCGGCAGGGTTTCCACCGTCAGGGCCTCAAAGGCGTTCTCTTTCATGTCTCTGTCTCCTCCCGTTCGCGCCGGTGCGCGCAAATCATGGCGTTCGCTCCTCATCCGCCCGCCATCGCCTTCTCCCGCACGCGGGCGAGAAGGGCGATGGTCTTCATGTTTGCACCACCGGTTCTGACGTCACGCTACCAAGGCTCTGTCATTTGTCAATCATGTTGACAAATGCTTGTTACCTGTTAGCGTCACCTTGGGAGGAGAGCATGGGCGACACCGCGATTTTTCGCATAGCCGGCCTGACCAAGGCGTTCGGACCCAACGCCGTGTTGCGTGGAGTGGGGCTCGACCTGCGCGCCGGCGAGGTAACGGTTCTGATGGGCGCCAACGGCGCCGGCAAGTCGACGCTCGTGAAGGTCATGAGCGGCGTTCACCGCGCCGACCGTGGCGTGATGATGCTGGGCGACAGGCCCTTCTCTCCTGCCACCCCGGCAGAAGCGATGCGCGCCGGCGTGGTGACGGTGCATCAAAACATCAATGACGGTGTGGTGGGCGCGCTCGACGTGGCCAGCAATCTGGTACTCGACCGGCTGAATGGCGCGGGCAGCGGCTTCTTCTTCAACCCGCGAAAGGTGCGGCGCGAGGCGCGCGAGGTGGCCGAGCGCATGGGGCTTGGGATCGACCTCAGCGCCGAGGTGACCGACCTGCCGCTCGCCGACCGCCAGATGGTGGCCATTGCGCGCGCCATGGCGCATGAACCGCAGGTGATGATCCTCGATGAGCCCACCTCTTCGCTTTCCAGCAATGAGGCAGAACGGCTCTTTGCGCTGATCGACCGGCTCAGGGCGCGCGGCGTCGCCATTCTCTACATTTCACACCGCATGTCGGATATCCGGCGTCTGGCAGACCGCATTGTCAGCCTGCGCGACGGGGCCATTGTCGGGCAGTTCGATGAAAAGCCGCTCGACTATGAGGGCGCGGTCAATGCGATGCTGGGCCAGAATCTCGGCCTGCACAGCATTGATGCGCGCGCTGCCGGGGCGCCGGTTTTCTCGGTCCGCGATCTGCGCATCGCACCGGGCGCAAAGCCGCTTTCCATGGAACTGGGCGCGGGCGAGGTGGTGGCGGTAACGGGGCTTGTGGGCGTCGGCAAGACGCGGCTTGCCGAAACGCTGTTCGGCATTCATCCACCGCTTGCCGGCTCCATGCAGCTCGATGGCCGGGCCTATGCGCCCAGGACGCCGGCCAGCGCGATCAGGGACGGCGTGTTTCTTGTCGCCAAGGACCGCGCCTCCACCGGCATCGTGCCGGAATTCAACATCTACGAGAATATGAGCCTGCCGTTTCTGCCGCGCTTCTCGAACATGAGCGTGACGCGGCGGCGGGCCGAACGGCAGACCGCGCGCGAGCAGATTGCGGATCTCAAGATCGTGTGCCGCTCCGAGCGCGACGATCTTGCGACCCTTTCGGGTGGCAACCAGCAGAAGGTGACCGTGGCGCGCTGGCTGACACAGCCCTCGCGGCTTCTGATCCTGGACGAGCCGTTTCAGGGCGTGGACATTGCCGCGCGCCATGACATTGCGGCCAAGCTGCGCGAAAGCGCCCGCGACCGCGCAACACTGGTCTTTCTGACCGAACTGGACGAGGCGCTGGAGACGGCGGACCGTATCCTCGTCATGTCCGAAAACACGATTGTCGGCGAGCATCGCAATGCCGACGTGGATATGGACCGGCTGCTGGCCGAAGTTGCCGGCCAGCGTCTGGAACCCGCAGGGAGCGTTTAGAGAATGGACAGCCGTACGGCGGACAAGACCCCGGTTGAAACCCCGGCTGAGGCGCTGGCGCAGCCGAAAGACGGCCGCTCGCTGCGCGAGCTGGCAATCCGCTATGGCTTTTTGAGCCTGCTTGTGGGGCTGATCATTTTCTTCTCGCTTGCGACGCGCGGCTTCACCTCGCCGCAGGCGGCGGTCTTCATCCTGCAATCCGTTTCGATCACCGGCATTCTGGCGCTCGGCGTGACGGCGACGCTGGTGGTGGGCGGTTTCGACCTTTCCATCGGCTCCATCGCCACAAGCTCCATGATGGCGGCGGCCTATGTGATGGTGGTGCTGGAGCAGAACGCACTGGTGGCGGTTCTGGTGTGTCTTGCCATCGGCGCGCTGGTCGGGCTGATCAACGGTTTGATCATCTGCTATATGCGCGTGCCCGATCTTCTGGCGACGCTCGGCATGATGTTCCTGCTGATCGGTCTGCAGCGCATTCCGACCGAAGGGCGCTCCATCGCAACCGGCATGACGCTGCCCGACGGCTCGACCGCCGAGGGCACGTTCAGCCAGGCCTTTCTGGCGCTCGGGCGGCACCGGTTCGATCTCTTCATGGAGAACCTCGTGCCGGCCTCGGTGGTGGTGCTGATCGTGCTGGCGATCCTGATCTGGTTCTTCCTCGAATACACGCGGTTTGGCCGCATGATGTATGCGGTGGGATCGAATGCGCGCGCTGCGGAGTTTGCCGGCGCGCCGGTCAAGGCCTACCGCATCTGGGCCTATGTGATCTCGGGCGTCTTCGCCTCCATCGGCGGCATTCTTCTGGCCGCGCGCCTTGGGCGCGGCGACATCGCATCGGGCAACAATCTGCTTCTGGATGCAGTGGCGGCGGCGCTGATCGGTTTTGCGGTGCTGGGTGCAGCCAAACCGAATGCGTTCGGCACGGCCATCGGGGCGCTGTTCGTGGGCGTGCTCCTGCAGGGGCTCACCATGATGAACGTGCCGTACTACACGCAGGATTTCGTCAAGGGCGCGGTGCTCGTCATCGCTCTGATCTTCACCTTTGCGCTGCTTGGGAGGAATGCCCGGTAGCGCCCGTTCAAAAGCAAACAGGCAGTGGAGGAGAAAGAGTATGGAAATTTCACGCAGACTTCTGGGCAAGATGGCCGTGGCGCTGGCCGGCGCGACCATGCTTCTGCCGGCAGCCGCCGGCGCGCAGGACAAGCCCGCGCCGTTCGACAATCCGGGTGATGTGGAGATTGCGCTGGTGCGCTATCTTTCCACGGGCGACTTCTTCCAGGCCTATCTTTCGGGCGTGGAAAAGCAGTCCGAGGCGCTGGGTGTGAACCTGCGCGTGCTCGACAGCCGCCAGGACGCCGCGCTTCAGGCCGACATGGTGGATCAGGCGATTGCGCTTGGCGTTGATGGCATCATCATCCAGCACGGCCTGACCGAATCCATGAAGGAGGCTGCCCAGCGCGCCGTCGATGCGGGCATCAAGGTCGTGGCCTTCGACGTGAATGTCGAAAATGATGCGATCCCGCAGATCGAGCAGTCCGACCGGGATCTGGCGCGTCTGGCGCTGGAGCAGGCCGTTGCCGACAATGGCGAAGCGTGGAAGGCCGGCTATGTTTATGTGGCCGGCATTGCACCGCTCGACCGCCGCGACGAGACCTGGCGCGAGTTCAAGGAAAAATATCCGGGCATCGAGGAAGTGGCGCAGTTCGGCACGCTCGACAATCCGATCGCCAACTCGGTCGCCAACCAGGCGCGCTCGGTGGTGACGGCAAACCCGGACATCCAGGTCATGTTCGCGCCCTATGACGAGTTCGCCAAGGGCGTGAAGATCGCCGTGGACGAGGCCGGCCTTTCCGATGGCATCAAGATCTATTCGGCTGACGTTTCGACGGCCGATATTTCGGCCATGCGTGAGCCGGGCAGCGCCTGGGTCGCCACCGCCGCCACGAACCCTGCCGTTGTGGGCGAGGTTTCGGTGCGCGCGCTCGCCATGCTTCTGGCCGGCGAGGAGCCGGGCAAGAGCGTCATCGTTCCGCCGACGCTGATCACGCAGCAGGCGCTCAACGATGGCGACATCAAGAACATGGACGATCTGTCGGCGAAGATGCCGCAGTTTGCCCATGCCGATGTGGCGGTGCCGGACTGGATGCCGCTGCCTGCGCGCGACTGAGGCAGTGCGTTGGGTGGAATGGAAAGGGCGGCTTGCGGGCCGCCCTTTTTGTTCGCGCGGAGATGATGTGCGTGCCTTTTCCTCCGCCCTTCGACAGGCTCAGGATGAGGGAAAGGGCAGGGGGACGTATGGCGGCTTGAAGGGTGCGGGCGTGTTTTGGGGTGACGCCGCGACGAAAGCCCTCATCCTGAGCGCGTCGAAGGGCGAGGGCGGGATGGCGGGTGCGATGTTGTGAGCGTTGGCGCTCGCCCCTCATCCGCCTGCCGGCACCTTCTCCCCGCTGGCGGGGAGAAGGAAAGCGCGGCTCTTGGGCTGCTCTTTTGATTTGCCCTTCAGGCATGGATACCCGGCTCGGGGGCCGGGCATGACGAATGGGGGGCGGGATGATGCAAATCTTCGGTATCCGCGATAGACGCCACTCCTGCCATTCGTCACCCTCGGGCTTTGACCCGAGGGTCCATGCCGGGACGGCCAATGCCCGTATGCCGGCGTCCTTATCGCAGGGCGGCTGCGATGTTGCCGCCGTCGACGGTGGTGACGTCGGCGGTGGTGCGTTCGGCAAGGGCGTGGTTCAGGAAAGCCTGCGCCACGTCTTCGGCGCGCACTTCAAGGCCGAGAAGATTGCCGCCCATATAGTCCCTCTCCGAGACGCCGCGCGCGGTGGAGCGGTTGGCGATCATCTCGTTGGTGAGGAGGCCGGAACGGATGCGGTCGGCGTTGACCGCGTTGGAACGCACGCCGATGGAGCCGTAATCCAGCGCATATTGCCGCGAAAGGAACAGCGTTGCCGCCTTGGGCAGGCCGTAAGCGCCGAAATTCGCTCCCGGATTGACCGCCTGTTTGGAGGCGTTGAAGAGCAGAACGCCGCCGGTGCCCTGCTGTTTGAAGAGGCGCACCGCGTTCTGCGCCACGCTCTGATGGGCGAAGAAGTTGAGCTCAAAGCTCTGGCGCAGCGTGGCGTCTTCCAGCTCACCGATCTTGCCTTCCCAGGCAGCACCCGCGTTGGAGACCACGATGTCGACGCCGCCGAACACATCACGCGCCCTGTCGAAGGCGGCGCGCACGGCGGTCGCATCGGTCACGTCCGCGCCGATGCCGATTGCGCCATTGCCAATGGATTTGGCCACATCCCCGGCCTTGTCGGCATGCATGTCGACGACGACCACATGCGCGCCCTGCGAGGCAAACAGCTTCGCCGTGGCTGCGCCGATTGCACCGGCGCCGCCGGTTACCAGCGTGACCTGGCCGGACAACGGCTTGGGCTTGTTGGACGCGAGCTTGGCCTGTTCGAGAGACCAGTATTCAAGCTCGAAGAGGTCGGAGAGCGCCAGCGGATGGAAAGAGCCGATGGCCTCGGCGCCGGTGACCGCTTCCACCAGCATTTCGCCCACATCGGCGGCGATCTTCGCTTCCTTCATGCTGCGGCCATGGCCGATGAGACCGAGACCGCGCACCAGCGTCAGGCGCGGCATGGTGTCGAGCATGGTGCGTTCGATATCGTCGGTGGCGTTGTTGGTCTCGAAATAGTCCTTGTAGCGGTCCGAGAACGCGGCGACCTTTTCGCGGATGATCTTGCCATAGGCGTCGAGCTTGCCGGCCTCGGGGGCGGGCAGAACCATGGGGCCGGTCTTGATGCGGATCGAAAGATCCGGCGTGGAGACGCCGCGGGTGGCGAGCTCTTCGGCGGTGTCGGCGTTCACATAGTCGAGGATCTTTGGCGAGGTGCGGAAGTCGCAGACCATGCGGCCATATTTGCCTTCGCCCTCATCGATGGCGATCGCGCCACGCAGATAGGGCATGATCTGCGACGGGGTGGCGAGTTCCTTCGGCAGCGCCACCGGGTTGAACGGCGTCTTGCCGTGCCCGGCGACATAATCCTCGGCCATGGTGACGAACTCGATCATGAGATCGTAGGCCGTCTTGGCGTCCTCGGCGAAGGTGAAGATGCCGTGCTTGTCGAGGATCAGGCCCTCGACGGACGGGTTTGCGTCATAGATGTCGGCGGCTTCCTTGGCGAGGTCGAAGCCCGGCTTGATGTAGGGCACGAAGCCGAGCCGGTCGCCGAAGACTTTTTTGCAGAGCGCTTCGGAATCTTCCTGGTCAACCAGTGCGAGGATCGCGGTGGAATGGGTGTGGTCGACGAATTTGTGCGGCAGGAAGGCGTGCAGAAGCGTTTCGATGGACGGGTTGGGAGAACCCGGATCGATGAGGTTTGCACGCTGCATCGCCACCATGTCTTCATCCGACAGGGAGGGCAGTTCGCGGGCGGCCAGAAGCGCGTCCATCTTCACGGCAGGCAGGCCCTGTGGCTCGATCACGCCCATGTCCCAGCCGCTGCCCTTGACGCACAGAACATCATATTCGCGGCCCAGAATGTCGGTGGCGCGGCTTTTCAGCGAGGTGTTGCCGCCGCCATGCAGCACGAGGCGTGGCTCGCCGCCCAGAAGACGGGTCGTGTAGACGCGCAGCGCCAGGTCGCGTGCGACGCCCTTCTGCGCATAGTGCTCGACAAGCTTTTCTGCTTCGCTGTCTTTCCAGAGGTTCTGCATGTCTGTCCTGTACGTGTCTTGAAGGGTTGCGCTTGCCGGCGTCAATCAGGCCGGGGTGGGTCAGGCTGGCGTTGATCAGGCCGGCGTGGGTTCACTGGCGGTGTGGTGCTTCAGAAGCTTCGTCGCCATGGATGACGTGGTCACCAGATGGGTGAAGAAACGGCCGGCGATGGCGGCCTGCAGGGGCTCGAACTTCTCGTCCTCCTGCACCACCATGAGCCGCCGGGGAATGGCGCGGATGGCGTCGAAATCGGCAGAGATCATGCGCCGGTTGTAATCGCAGTCGAGCAGGGTGCCGTCGGCGGTGATGATCTGCCCGGCAATGACGCCGGTCGCACCCATTGTTTTCAGCCGTTCAAGCTCTTCAAGGCTGAGCGCGCCGCATTTGATAACGTGGCTGTCGGCGTCCAGCGCGCCGACCGTGAAGAGCGCCATGTCGCAGGCGCTGATCCCGTCGAGCTGTTCGCGGATGACCGGCTCCTCGCGCAGGGCGCGCGCCAGCTCCTCGGTGCTGAGCACCAGCGGGGCGTAGAAATTCAGACCCTTGGCGTTCAGCCGGCGGGCAATCTCCATGGTGCACTGGTCGGGACGGTAGGCATAGGGCGAGCCGAGATTGCCGCACATCTCCACCACCGTCACGTCTTCGCGGTCGGCGTAGCTCATTGCATCGGCGATGTCGTAGACGGTGCGGCCCCAGGCAACGCAGACCTGGTTGCCATTCTCGACCATCTCCAGAAACACATTGGCGGCAAGCGTGGGGATCTCTGAAGGAGGAGAGGGCGAAAGCGCATCTTCGCCGACGAGCCAGACGGTCTCAAGCCCGAACGCGTCTTCCATCTGGCGGGCAAGACGCTCGCCGCTGAAGAGATGCGTGGAGGTGGAGATGTTGACGATGCCGGCTTCGCGCGCCTTGCGCAGATAAAGCGCCACGGACGCGCGCGAAATGTTCAGCCGCTGCGCAACCTCGTCCTGACGCAGGCCGTGCGTGTAATAAAGCCAGGCGGCCTTGTGTATGATCTGTTCTGCCGGACGATAAGCCATTCCGCGCCTCCTTTCGACATTATTCATGGTGATTGACAAAAGTCAATTCATCGCCGCGAAGAAGCGCGAACCATGGGGAAGCGGGTCTTGTAGTCATGACGGGCAGGCATGACGGATCGGGTGATCCGGACAAGAGAAAGGCCGGGATGCATGTGCATCCCGGCCTTTGCAGATTTTAAGGGGCAGCGCGGGGCGCTGCCAGTCAGATCAGTAACCCTGCGGGCAGCGCGCTTCGTAGCGGCGGCCATACTCGTCGCGGTAGACGCAGACGTTTCTGTTTTCCTGCGAACGACCGACCAGAGCGCCGGCCACTGTGCCGACTGCGCCGCCGATGAGCGCGCCTTCAACCTTGTTGCCGGAAGCGAGCGCGCCGATGGCTGCGCCGCTGGCGCCGCCGAAGGCTGCGCCCTGCTGGGTGGGGGTGCAGGCCGCAACGCCCAGAAGCAGCGCCGGAACGATAAGCAGTGACTTTTTCATAAAACCTCTCCAACTCTTTTCTTGATCATAAGCTTCGAAAGCCAATTTGGTTCCGCTTGAAGCTGTCTGATATAACAATGTCCCTATCGCCGTATACCATGCACATGAAATCCGGCAAAACTCGGTATCACAAGCATAGTTTGTGACGATTTAAATCCTAATTCTGTGAATTCCCCCGTTCAAACGGAGGTGGTTCCGAAGGCGAAACAGGCATTTGGGCGAGAATCACCCCTTTTGTTGAACTTGCCGTGTTCCGCTAGCCGACTATTTGACTGATTCTGGTCTCAATCCACACCGTTGAGGTCGCATACAGACCATGTGCGATGGCGCTTTTGGGCCAAATTTTCTCCTGTGGAGGAGCGCTCCGGTGGTGGGCGGCCATACTGTCGTTTGCTTCCAGCCCTCGGACAGAGATGGAGTGAAACATGTCAAATCAAGTCATTGAGGAGGACCACGGACTCGAGCCGGGGCAAGACAATGTCCGTCTGCTTGGTCTTGATGTTCACAATCCCGTATTCTTCATTTCCGCCGTGCTGATCGTCGCATTTGTGATCGTCACGCTGATTTTCCGCGATATCGCCGGCGACGCGCTTGGCGGTCTCAGGGTCTGGCTGACCTCGACCTTTGACTGGGTCTTCATGCTGTCGGCCAATCTGTTTGTTCTGTTCTGCATCGTCGTGGCGCTGACGCCGCTCGGAAAGGTCAGGCTGGGCGGCAAGGACGCCGTGCCCGAATATTCCTATTCCGGCTGGTTCGCGATGCTGTTTGCCGCCGGCATGGGTATCGGCCTGATGTTCTTCGGCGTGCTTGAGCCGATGTATCATTTCAACAATCCGCCGCTCGGCCTCACCCCGCCGGTTGTGGACGGACAGCTGGTTGCGGAAGCGGTTCCGGCCGCCCGCGAAATGGGCATGGCGGCGACCATCTTCCACTGGGGGCTTCACCCCTGGGCGATCTACGCGGTTCTGGCGCTTTCGCTTTCGCTTGCGGCCTACAACAAGGGCCTGCCGCTCTCCATTCGCTCGGCCTTCTTCCCGATCCTCGGGGAGCGCGTGCGCGGCTGGGCGGGGCATCTGATCGACATCATGGCGGTGTTCGCCACGCTGTTCGGTCTGGCCACATCGCTGGGGTTCGGTGCGTCGCAGGCGCTGGCCGGCCTCAACGAGCTTTACGGCGTTCCCAACACCGACACGGTCAAGGTTCTGCTCATAATGTGCATTACCGGCGTGGCGCTGGTGTCCGTGGTGGCGGGGCTCGATGCGGGCGTGAAGCGCCTCTCCGAGATCAACATGGTGCTCGCCATCCTTCTTCTGGGCTTCGTCATCATCTTCGGCCCGACGCTGGCGATCATCACCGGCTTCTTCTCCAACACATGGTCCTATGTGAAGGAGCTGCCGCAGCTTTCGAACTGGATCGGCCGTGAAGACACCGGCTTCATGCATGGCTGGACCACGTTCTACTGGGCGTGGTGGATTTCCTGGTCGCCTTTTGTGGGCATGTTCATCGCCCGCGTCTCGAAGGGGCGCACGGTGCGTGAGTTCATCGTCTGCGTGCTGATCATTCCGACACTGGTTTCCATCCTCTGGATGACCACGTTCGGCGGCACGGCCATGAACCAGTTTCTTGCAGAAGGCTATACGGGCGTTCAGCAGACGGTGGTGGACTATGTGCCGGAGCTTTCGCTGTTCGCGATGCTGGCTGATCTGCCGCTGGCCAGCATCAGCTCGCTGATCGGCATCATTCTGGTGATCGTCTTCTTCGTAACGTCTTCGGATTCGGGGTCGCTGGTGATCGACACGATCACTGCCGGCGGCAAGATCGACGCGCCGGTGGCGCAGCGTGTCTTCTGGGCGCTGTTTGAAGGGCTGGTGGCGATCGTGCTGTTGCTCGGCGGCGGGCTGGCCGCGCTTCAGGCTGGCGCAATTGCGACCGGTTTCCCGTTCGCGATCCTGCTCGTGGTCATGCTTTATGCGACCTACAAGGCTCTGATGAGCGAGCGCGCGGCCGGGAACTAATTTCGGTCTTCGCCTTAAGAAAAGGCCCCGGCGCCATGCGCCGGGGCCTTTCTGGTTCTGCAATCAGGTGCCGCCCTGTGCGGGCGGGGCTTCGGTCTTTTGGGTGGCCGCCAGATAATCGCGGTAGCTCACGCATTTCACGTCATCCATGCCGCAAACGTCGCCGGCGAAACGCTCAAGTGCATCCCAGTACGCGCCGTCATTCATGAGGGTGAAGTGGAAGCCGAGCTGGAGGGGTGTGCGGCGGCCATCATACTCTTTCCTGAAGGACGCCATGAATGCATCATGGGTGCGCTTCTCGAAGGCCGGGGCCGCCTCGGGCTTCTCCTTGCCGCCGGAATGGCGGACATAAAGATTGTAGTCCATGGCAATGACCTGCCTCTCGCGTGGCCCTTCCGGGATCAGCGGAAGCGAAAAACGCACGACGCCGCCACGCGCTTTCGGCAGGGCAGGCCCGCGCGACACGGTGCTGGCGTCATAGGCAAAACCCTTTTGAGCGAGAGTCTGGAACAGGCCCTTGTTGGTGGAGAGGTAGGGCGCGCGGAAGCCGTGGATTTCGTTGCGGGCGAAATCCTGCCACTCTTTCGGCTCGCCTTCGATCTCGTTGAGCTTCCAGGCATTGGCGACGATATTGCTGAATTCGTCGAACTCCTGGCCCCAGTCGGCCGCGCTCCAGTCCTTGCCGTCGAAATGCCCGCAGCCATGGCTGGCGATTTCATGACCCTCGGAGCGCGCGGTCCAGATCTGGCCGAGCCGGCCCTCGACATCCTCACGGCTGTAACCGCTGCCCACATTCGAGCGCCCGCGTGACATGCCCGGCGCTTGATAGGTTTTGCGGGTCTCCGGCGAGAGCAGGTAGACGCAGGAGAGGAAATAGGTAAAGCGCGCACCGGTCTTTTCGGCGATTGCGCGGCTGCGCTGCCACTGCTCCAGATGGAGCGCGCCATCGAACGAAATGATCACATATTGCGGCCTGGCGGTCTGAGACTTGTCAGTCGGTGCGGCATCGTTGGCGAAACAAGAGCTTGTCAGCGCCAGCGCGGACGCCCCGGCGCAGAGTAATTTGAGCATGATCTCAATATCCAGAATGCAAAGTCGAGGCAGCGGTAGCGAACAAATATGGCCGAGTTTGGAAGGCAAAGACCTGTTGAAACAAGACGCCATGAAAAGGCCGGAAATCAACAGAATGAGGTGGAATCGCGCTCGCCCCCTTCCATGGCGACAAATTTAGTCTAAAAAGCCCGAAACCGGGAACATTGCGGGACATCCCGCTAAACATGGGTCGCATATGTCCGACGACAGTTTTATTCGCGAAGTCAACGAAGAGCTCCGCCAGGATCAGTTCAAGTCGCTTTGGCGTCGATTTGGCCCGGTCGCCATTGGTGCGGCCGTGTTGCTCGTGGTCGCTACCGCCGGCTATGTGGGCTATGAGCGCTGGACCTCTTCGCAGGCCAATGCATCGGGTGACGCGTTCTCGCAGGCGCTCGATCTGGCACGTCAGGGTGAAACCGCAGAGGCGCTGGCCGCATTCGAAGAACTCGAGGGAAGCGGCTATGGCTCCTATCCGCTTCTGGCGCGCATGCGCGCAGCCACGGTTCTGGCGGCTGACGGCGACGCCGATGGTGCGGTCGCCGCATTCGACGAGATTGCCGCCGACAAGTCGGTGACCGACGTCATTGCCGATACGGCAAGGCTGCGGGCCGGCCTGATTCTGGTTGACCATGGTTCCTATGCGGATGTCGCAGCCCGCGTCGAGACGCTGACGGCTGATGGCAACGCGCTGCGCCATACGGCGCGCGAGGCGCTCGGTCTGGCAGCCTGGAAGGAAGGCAAGCGCGACGATGCGCTGACGCTTTTCCAGCAGATCTCGGGCGATGCAGCCGCGCCGCGCAACACGCGTCAGCGCGCCGAAATGATGGTGGAACTGATTCTCGGCTCAGGCCCGGCTGAATAGCCGTAACCGGTGTAACTCTATGGCTTTCAAGCTTGCAATCATCGGCCGACCCAATGTCGGCAAGTCGACGCTGTTCAACCGGCTCGCCGGGCGTCGTCTGGCCATAGTCGATGACACGCCCGGCGTCACGCGCGACCGGCGTTCGCATCCTGCGCGCCTGCAGGATCTTCGTTTCGAAGTGATCGATACGGCGGGGCTGGAGAGCGCCGCCGCGCCGACGCTGGAAGGGCGTATGCGCGTTCAGACGGAGCAGGCGATCGAGGAAGCAGACATTGCGCTGTTCATGATCGATGCGCGCGTCGGCGTGATGCCGGACGATGCGACCTTCGCCAATCTTCTGCGCCGCCGCGGCAAACCGGTGGTGCTGGTCGCCAACAAGATGGACGTGAATGCCGCCCGCAGCGGCGTTCTCGATTCCTGGGAACTCGGGCTTGGCGATCCGGTCGAGATTTCGGCGGAGCATGGTCTCGGCATGTCCGACCTGCGCGACGCCATCGTTGAGGGCCTTGGCGAAGACGTGGCGCTGGCTGAAGAGCCGGAAGACATCATCGTTACGACGGACGAAATTGCGGTCGGCGAGGACATCGAGCCCGATTCGGAAGAGGAGGTGCATTACGACACCTCCAAGCCGCTGCGGATCGCCATTGTCGGCCGACCCAATGTGGGCAAGTCGACGCTCATCAACGCACTTCTGGGCGAAGATCGCATGCTGACGGGGCCGGAAGCCGGCATCACGCGCGATTCGATCTCTGTCGACTGGCAGTGGCGCGACCGCAAGATCAAGCTGTTCGATACGGCAGGCATGCGCCGCAAGGCGCGCGTGCAGGAAAAGCTGGAAAAGCTTTCCGTCGCCGATGGCCTGCGGGCCGTGCGCTTCGCCGAAGTGGTGATCGTGGTGTTCGACGCGACCATTCCCTTCGAGAAGCAGGATCTGCAGATCGCCGACCTGATCATGCGTGAGGGCCGTGCGCCGGTCATCGCGTTCAACAAGTGGGACCTGATCGAGGACCGGCAGGAAACGCTGGCCGAACTGCGCGAAAAGACCGAGCGGCTGTTGCCGCAGGTGCGCGGGCTTCAGGCCGTGCCGATCTCGGCAGAGACGGGGCGTGGCTTCGACAAGCTGATGGAAGCCGTCGAGAAGACGCACCGTACCTGGAACAGCCGCATCTCCACCGGCCGGCTCAACCGCTGGCTCGAAGGCGCGACCACGCAGCACCCGCCGCCGGCCGTTGCAGGCCGCCGCCTGAAGGTGAAGTACATCACGCAGATCAAGACGCGTCCGCCGGGCTTCGTGGTCTCGTGCTCGCGTCCAGAGGCGATGCCGCAATCCTATGTGCGCTATCTGGTGAATGGTCTGCGCGAGACCTTCAACCTCCATGGCGTGCCGATCCGCATGGCGCTGCGCACCTCCGACAACCCCTATGCGGGGCGGGCGAAGAAGCGTCGCTGAGAGTGGTGTGACGCCACATCACAAGATTTTTGAACGGGCTCTGCATGGCAGGGCCCGTTTTTTCTTGGCTGCCTGTGTCTGCCTGCGGGCACGCATTCGACCGCGTTAACCAGTGATCAAGGTTAACCAATTATGGTTTTTGCAATTGGGTCGAGTTGCGTAGCGGAGAGTGTGGGTGCTTCGTCGGACAGGAAATGTACCGCGTAAAGCGGATGGAGAATCACGTTCGCTTCTCGCGCCGGCAGTGGTGGCGCTGGGGTTCTGGATCGGCTTTCCGGGCGTGGTCGCACATCAGGACATAGCCGGGCTGGTTTCTGGAGAGGAGAGTGCGGCGCCGCGCTGGGCCGCCTATCTGGAGAAATCGGTAGCCGGTTCCATTCATCAGGCCGAGATGCCTTTCATTGACGGCAATCTGAAGACGGGCAGTATTTCCGGCTCGGGCATCGCTGCACCTGGCATTGGCGCGGTGGCGTTTCGCGGCAAGAAGGGGTTCACCGGCACGACGCCGGACGAGGCGCGCATCAACCGCGCCGACAAGACCGGCCGTCTGGTGCAGGTGATGCCGGTTCAGCCGCCGCGCCTGTTCGAGGCGGGCACGATTTTTGAGAAAACCAGCTTCCTTCTGGAGCAGCCGAAGGCCGACCAGAAGCTGATGGCCTTCGTGAAGCCGGACATTCAGGGCGAAGAGGTGCGCATCGCCTCCGCCTTTTACATGAAGCGCGACAGGAAGGCCGATCCGGATATGCCGCGGGCGATTGCGGCGCTGGTCAACAATGACCGCGCCGACATTCTGGCGACCGCCTATGCGCCGCCGGAGCCGGACTATGAGAAGGCCTCGCCCTTCGCCAGCATTCTGCGTGAGGAAGAGCCGCAGGGCGGCCGCTTCATTCCGCCGGTCAGCGCCAAGGATCATCCATGGGCGCGCAGCCCGCTGCCTGCCGAAGTGTTTTCGGACCGCGAGCAGCAGTGTCTGGCTGCCGGCATCTATTTCGAGGCGCGCGGAGAATCGGTCGAGGGACAGGCCGCCGTTGCGCAGGTCATCTTGAACCGCGTGCGCAATCCCACCTATCCGAACAGCATCTGCGGAGTCGTTTATCAGAATGAGAAATGGCGCAATCGCTGCCAGTTTTCCTTCGCCTGCGACGGCATTCGTGACCGGGTGAAGAGCCCGGGCCACTTCAAGACCGCGCAGGACGTGGCGATGGCGACGACGGCCGGCAAGATCTGGCTGCCGGAGGTTGGCTCCTCCACCCATTACCACGCGACCTATGTGCACCCCCGCTGGGCGGGCGCGATGCAGCGCATGAAAAAGATCGGGCAGCACATTTTCTACCGCACTTATGGCGGCGGCTGGAACTGATCCGGCCTTTCAAACGGGGGCGCGCGGCGGGCGGAATTTACCGATGACCCGCCGCGATTCCCGTTCTCAGCGCGCCATTTGGCGCTGCGCGCATTGTCGCAGCAAATCATCGCATTGTTTTTGAATGCCTTTTCGCCTTTGTGAATGGCTGCAACAGCGGCTTGACTGGGGCGAGGGCGCTCACTATGTTGCGCGCGACTTTCAAGCGGATAGCCGCTGACCAGCAAACCCGGTACGGAGATTGCGGTGGCCAACAAGGATCAGCCGGACGAATTGGAACGCCGGCGCGCGGATCTGGAGAAGGCACTCGCAGAAAAACGGCCGGAATCGCGGGACGGCGACGAGGGGAAGACGAAGGGCGATATGGCGGGCGTCGGACAGGCGCTCAGACTATCCAGCGAGTTCATTGCCGGCGTTGGTGTCGGCGCTGCTCTTGGATGGGGCATCGACCATTTTGCCGGAACGTCGCCCTGGGGGCTTATCATTTTCCTGCTCCTCGGTTTTGGGGCAGGGGTTCTTAATGTCCTGCGTTCGTCAGGACAAATTGCTGAATTCGGGGTTCGCTCGTCGCAGAGCGGGCAGGATCCCGAGAAGAAGTGAACGGCGCAAGAGCGCCATTATAGAAGCGAGGGGGTCCAGGTGGCCAACGATCCGATCCATCAGTTCCAGATCTCCAAATGGATTCCGATTGAGGTCGGCGGACTGGATTTCTCCTTTACCAACTCCTCCGCCTTCATGGTTGCGACGGTGGTTGCCGCCGGCGCATTTCTCTTCCTGACGACCTCCAGCCGCGGCCTGGTGCCCGGCCGGCTGCAGTCGATCTCGGAGATGTCCTACGAATTCGTGGCGTCCATGTTGAGAGATTCGGCAGGATCGCACGGGATGCGGTTCTTCCCGTTCGTGTTCTCCATCTTCATGTTCGTCCTGATGGCCAACCTGCTTGGCCTGTTCCCATATTTCTTCACCGTGACCAGCCATATCATCGTCACCTTCGCGCTTGCGCTTCTGGTGATCGGTACCGTGGTCGTATACGGCTTCCTGAAACACGGTTTCGGCTTCCTCAAGCTGTTCGTGCCACAGGGGGTTCCCGCTGTTGTCGTTCCGCTGGTGGTGCTGATCGAGATTGTCTCGTTCCTCTCGCGCCCCGTCAGCCTTTCGGTTCGTCTGTTCGCCAACATGCTGGCCGGTCACATCACGCTGAAGGTATTCGCCGGCTTCGTCACTTCGTTGAGTGCGTTCGGCGTTGCCGGAGCCGCCGGTGCCGTGCTGCCGCTCATCATGACGGTTGCGATTACCGGCCTCGAGTTCCTCGTCGCCTTCATGCAGGCCTACGTCTTTGCCGTCCTGACCTGCATGTATCTGAACGACGCCGTCCATCCCGGCCACTGATCAAGAGGTTCCAACGACTGGCTTCGTTCCGGCCCTGAAAGGGCGGGTAGAGGAAAACAGGTTTCACCGGCGGTCTTCCGCCAAGTCTGAAGAAAACACGCAAATCCGCGATTACAAGGAGTTTCAAAATGGAAGTAGAAGCAGCAAAGGCTATTGGCGCCGGTATCGCCTGTCTCGGCATGGCTGGTGCAGCACTCGGCCTCGGCAACATCTTCGGCAGCTACCTCTCGGGCGCACTGCGCAACCCGTCGGCAGCAGACGGTCAGTTCGGCCGCCTGATCTTCGGCTTCGCCGTGACGGAAGCACTCGGCATCTTCTCGCTGCTCATCGCTCTGCTCCTCCTCTTCACCTAAGCGCGCCATTCGCGTGCGTGGCCGGCCGCTCAAGGGCGTCCGGCCGGTTTTAAGAGAGGTAGACAATGTTTGTGGCATCGGCATTCGCAGCCTCGGCGCAGGACGCCGCGGAAGCGACCCATTCGGAAACCGGCGTGGCGTCGGAAGGCGCTCACGAAGCTGGCTTCCCGCCCTTCGATTCGTCCACATTCCCGTCGCAGATTCTGTGGCTGGCGATCACTTTCGGGCTGTTCTACCTGTTCCTCAAGCGCGTTGTGCTGCCGCGTATCGGCGGCATTCTGGAAGTGCGGCGTGACCGCATTGCCCAGGACCTCGACCAGGCTGCGCGGATGAAGGAAGAGGCGGATCAGGCTGTTGCTGCCTATGAGCAGGAACTCGCCGACGCTCGCAAGAAAGCCAATGTCATCGGTCAGGAAGCCCGCGACGCCGCAAAGGTGGAAGCGGACGCCGAGCGTCAGCAGATCGAGAAGGATCTCGATGCCAAGCTCGCCAAAGCCGAGGAGCGCATTGCTTCGATCAAGGAAACGGCCATGAAGGACGTGGGCGCCATCGCTGAAGACACGGCGGCATCCATCGTTCAGGAACTGGTCGGCGGCCGGCTCGACACGACTGCAGCGAAAGCTGCCGTCAAGGCCGTCAAGCAGTAGGAGAAGGCCATGGACGCGACATTCTGGGCGTTTATTGCCCTGATCATCTTCCTGGGCGTTCTTGCCTACTTCAAGGTGCCGGGGATGATCAACGGCGCGCTCGACGGACGCGCCGAGCGCATCCGCAACGAGCTGGACGAAGCGCGCAAGCTGCGTGAAGACGCGCAGCAGCTGCTCGCCGAATACCAGCGCAAGCGGCAGGAAGCCGAGCAGGAGGCGCAGGACATCGTCAGCGCCGCCAAGCACGAGGCCGAGCTGATCGTCAAGGAAGCCAAGCAGAAGACGGACGAGTATGTCGCCCGCCGGACCGCTCTGGCCGAGCAGAAGATCGAGCAGGCTGAAGTGGATGCGGTCAACGAAGTGCGCGCAAGCGCCGTCGATCTGGCCGTGGAAGCAGCTCGCGCCGTTCTGGCCGACAAGGTGGACGCCAAGACCAGTGGCGATCTCTTCAAGGCTTCGCTTCAGGACGTTAAGGCGAAGCTGAACTGATCGGCTTTTCCAGACGAAATCTCAAAAACGCCGCCGGTTTCCGGCGGCGTTTTTGTTTGTGCGGAATTCTGAAGGGCGGTGGAGCGCTTTCCGGTCGGGCAGGTGCGGGAAGCGGATGCCTTCACAAGCCGTGCGCTCTCACCGGCTTACAGGCAGTAAATGCATCACGCGGGCGCGGGCTCATAGGGCACGTCCAGAAGCGTACAGAGTTCGCTCAGGCATTCCTCGAAGGCTGGCTCCATGTCCGTATAGGCGAAGGCCATCTGCCCGAACACTTCCATGCACAGATGCCCATAGAGGCGGATCCAGCATTTTAGAAAAACATGCGCCGCGTCGGGCGGCAGGATGTTCCCGTTCTTCTCGCTGAAGGCGATGAGCTGCTCCACCTGAACGGGGGGCATGTCGTCGAGGTTCGGAATGGGGAAACGCTGCGTCTCCCATATCTCGGCAACCTGTTCGAGAAACACCTCTCCAAATGCACCGCAGCTTGCCGCGTCATCGTAGAGGGGCGCGGCGGCATCGCCCTTCGCTTCCACGGGGCTTGCAAACAGCCAACCGAACTCGGCCGAATGATCAAGCGCCCAGCGCCGCAGGGCGCGGCATGTGGCCCCGAGACGGCGCGCAGGCGTGTCGGCATGTGGCAGTGATGCGGCCTGACGCATATGCGCCACCAGCTCGTTGAAGAACTCCCTGCGGAGCGCCTCGATGAGGGCCGCCTGGCTTGGATGGTAGCGGTAGAGGGCAGGGCCGCTCATGCCCATGCGGCGGGCGATCGCGTTGATGGTGACGGCAGCGCTGCCCTGCTCGACCAGCAGGGCGCGGGCGATGTCGTGAATCTCGCGGAATGTGGCGGCGCGCTGCATCTCCTTGCGGGTCAGCGTGGGGATATCGTCGGCAGGTTTCATATTGTCCGTTACAGATAATAATGTTGGTTATAGTATCTAACTGAACTGAGATGTGCAAACGGAGATACGCATGACCGTGCTGGTGGCTGGACTGGTGCTTTTCCTAGCAGTGCATTCGCTGCGGATCGTCGCGCCGGAGATGCGCGCCCGGGTGATGGCGGAGCGGGGCAAAAACGCCTGGCTGTTGCCCTATACGGCAGTATCGCTCGCAGGCTTTGCGCTCATCGTCTGGGGCTATGGGTTGGCGCGCATGGACCCGGTCTTTGTCTATGCGCCGCCGATTGCGCCGCCGATTGCGCTGCGGCATGTGGCGCTGCTCGTGCTTCTGCCGGTCTTTCCGCTGCTGATTGCCGCCTATGTGCCGAGCCGCATCAGGGCGGCAGTGGGGCATCCCATGCTGGTGGCGACCATCCTCTGGGCGCTGGCGCATCTGATGGCGAACGGCACGCTGGCCGATGTGATCCTGTTCGGCAGTTTTCTGGTGTGGGCCGTCATCGACTGGCGTTCGGCTCTTGCGCGTCCCGCCAGTTCGTCTGCGAAGGTTCCCGCCGGGTGGGCCGGGGATGCAGTGGCGGTTTTAGGCGGGCTCGCGATCTACGGCGTTTTTGTCGCCGGGTTCCATGAGTGGCTGATCGGCGTCTCGCCTCTCTGAGGAGGGCGAGGGCGCGTTCAGATCGCGCAGGGGCGTAAAGGTCATGCGGTGCAGGCGAAGCACTGCACCGTGCTCGGTGATCGCCGTGCGGTGCCGTTTGGTGCCATAACCCATATGGGCCTCGAAACCATATGGCGGGGCGATTTCGCTTGCCCGGCCCATCATGCGGTCGCGTGTGACCTTGGCGATGATGGAGGCTGCGGCGATGGACTGGCTGCGCTGATCGCCCTTGACGACTGCGCGTGCCGGGCAGCAGAGGCCAGGCGGTACATCGCGCCCGTCTGCAAGGGCAAAGAGCGGCGTTACGCAGAGACCGGCAGTCGCGCGACGCATGGCCTCAAGGCTCGCGCGCAGAATGTTGGTTTCGTCGATGCTGGTCGCGCAAAGGGAGGCGACGGACACGCTGACTGCCATGTCCAGAATGTTCTCATAGAGACGGTCGCGCGCCTCGGCGGAGAGACGCTTGGAATCGTCCAGCCCTTCGGGCAGGCGGTTGCCATCCAGAATGACGGCGGCGGCCACCACGGGACCGGCAAGCGGGCCGCGGCCTGCTTCATCCAGACCGGCGACAGGCGCCATGCCTTCGCGCATGAGTGCCGCTTCCATCTGGAAATCGGGACGAACGGGGAGGTCGAAGAGAGTGGGAGAATCGGAACGCGTACGAGCCATGGTGCGGCGATGCTCGCATCGGTTCCGATTCTCCGCAAGGTCTTCCCGGCGCAAGGGGCGGAAAAGCCGGGAAGCTTCCGTCGGCCCACGGGGATGCAAAGCCTGACGGGATTTCTGCGCCGCGCCCGAGCGCGGCGGTGTTCATGTGGGGAGGCGGGTCCGGTGGCGCTGCAATGGACGCAAGGGCGATCTACAGGAGCATGAGCTGCTCGCCTCCCGGTGTGGGCGGGGTGAAGAGGTCGCTCCTCAGCCGGCGCTTCTCCTGATTGAGGCCAAGCCGTTTGGCAGCGATCTCGAACCGGCGACCGATCTGCCAGGCATAGGGGCCGGCGCCTTTCATCCGCTTGCCCCACTGGGCGTCGTAATCCTTTCCGCCACGCATGGAGCGGATCAGCGAAACGACATGGCGATAACGATCGGGCGCATGGCGCAGCAGCCATTCCTTGAAGATGGGGCTCACCTCCAGCGGCAGGCGCAGGATGATGTAACCCGCCTCACGCGCGCCGGCGGTCGCTGCCGATTCCAGAATGCGCTCGATCTCGCAATCGGTGAGGCCGGGAATGACGGGGCCCATCATCACGGAGGTGGGGATGCCTGCCTCCGTCAGCGCGCGCACCGTTTCCAGCCGGCGCGACGGGGTGGCGGCGCGCGGCTCCATGGTGCGCGCCAGCTTGCGGTCGAGCGTGGTGACGGAGAGTGCGACCTTGGCCAGCCCCTGCTCGGCCATGCGGGAGAGGATGTCCATGTCGCGCATGACGAGCGCAGACTTGGTGACGATGCCGACCGGATGTTTGTGCGCCTCCAGCACTTCGAGAATCTCGCGCATGATGCGGTATTTCTTCTCGATGGGCTGGTAGGGGTCGGTGTTGGTGCCGATGGCGATGGTGCGCGGCTCATAGCCGGGCTTTGCGATCTCACGCTCCAGAAGGCGGGCGGCATCCGGCTTGGCAAATAGTTTTGCCTCGAAGTCGAGCCCGGCCGAAAGCCCCATATAGGCGTGGGTGGGGCGTGCGAAGCAGTAGACGCAGCCATGCTCGCAGCCGCGATAGGGATTGATGGACCGGTCGAAGGAAATGTCCGGCGAGCTGTTGCGCGTGATGATGGTGCGCGGCTTTTCCACCTGCACTTCGGTCTTGAAGGGCGGCAGTTCCTCGATGGAACCCCAGCCATCATCGAAGACATGCCGCGACACCGGCTCGTAACGTCCCGACGGGTTGATGCCTGCGGCACGACCGCGCCGGCGTTCGACATCGATGCGGATGCCGGACCGGTCGATCACCGTGTTGGCCACCGCGGCGCCACCGCCATTGAAGGCGGCCGTATCTGCTCTGGTCATCTGTTCCATGGGTCACTCCATGCCTGGGCGATGTGGCCGGCTTTCTGGAACGCGGGAACTGGCGGAAAGCGGAATCAGCATCGCTGCCGATGAATCTATTCCTATCGAACAAATGAGAACAAAGCAAGAACTTTAATCGGGGAACGGAACAGCCGTGTTTATCCACAGGCGTCAGGAGCCAGCATCCATGTGGATGCCAGCCTGGCTTGAAACAGGTTTTTGGAGAGGTGGGGTGCCGCTCAGGCGGACTTGCCGCCGCCGCGCTTCAGATGCTCGGCAAGTCGCGGCATGATTTCCACGAAATTGCAGGGCATGTGGCGGTAGTCGAACTGGTCCCTGAGGATGCCGTCCCAGGCATCGCGGCAGGCGCCCGTGGAGCCGGGCAGGGCGAAGACGAAGGTCTGGTCGATGAGGCCGGCGGTTGCGCGCGACTGGATGGTGGAGGTGCCGATCTTCTCAAAGGAGATGCGGTGGAAGACATGCGAAAAGCCGTCCATGCGCTTGTCGAACAGCGGTTCGAGCGCTTCGGGCGTCACATCGCGACCGGTGAAGCCGGTGCCGCCGGTGGTGATGACGGCATCGATGCCGGCATCGGCGCACCAGAGTTTGACGGCCATGCGGATGGCCTCGACATCGTCGGCAACGATCCTGCGGTCGGTGAGCGTGTGGCCCGCCTCCTCGATGCGTTCGGCAAGCGTCTGGCCGGAGCGGTCATCTTCGAGCCCGCGCGTGTCCGAGACGGTGAGAACGGCGAAGCGCACGGGGATGAATTCACGGGTGGGCGTGGTCGGCATCTGGCTGCTCCGCTGCAAGGGTTTCGGTTTCAAGGACGAACCATTCGGGATGTTCGCAGGCAAGGGCGCGCCGGGCGCGCGCTGCCGCATCCGCTGATGAGAAAATTCCGAAACAGGTGGCGCCAGAGCCCGACATGCGCGCGGTCAGCGCGCCGGCGCGCCTTAGAGCCCCAAGACCATCTTCGATCTGGGGCACGAGGCGGCGCGCCGGCATTTCCAGATCGTTGCGCGCGCCATCCAGCCAGCGGACGGCCGTTGCGGCGTCGGGCAGGTCCTCAAGGGCGGGAAGGGGAGCGTTGTCGCGCCGCTCAAGCGCTGAAAAGACTTCAGGCGTTGAGAGCGGAATGTTGGGGTTCACCAGAACGAGCGGCAGGGCGGGGAAGGCGGGGAGCGTTTCCAGAGCCTCACCGATGCCGCGCGCGATGAGGGGTTTGGAGGCAAGGCACATGGGCACGTCGGCCCCAAGCCGGAGGCCAAGGCGGATGAGATCGGTCTCGTTTATGGCGAGGTCCCAGTGGCGGACGAGCAGGCGCAGGGCCGCAGCCGCATCGGCGGAGCCGCCGCCAACGCCCGATGCAACGGGCAGGTTCTTTTCCAGATGGAGCCGCACCGGCGCGCGCGCATCACCGCCGAAGGTTTCGCGCAGGAGGTCGCGGGCGCGGGTGACGAGATTGCCGGACCCGATGGGCACATGAGCGGCGTAATGGCCCGATACGAAGAAATCGTCTTCCGCGCCGTCTTCCACTTCCAGAAGATCGCCATCGCCGGTGAAGGCCACGAGCGTATCGAGCAGATGAAACCCGTCCGCGCGTCTTCCGACGACATGCAGTGCCAGATTCACCTTGGCGGGCGCGATCATGCTGCCGTGTGGGGACATGTGAGGGGCCGGGTCCTGACCTTGAAGATGGAGGGAGCACCGGACCGAAAACATGGAAACCGGTTTTCAGTTATCCCGATGCTCTATCTGCATGAATTCTCTAGTCTTTGGGAACGCGATATTCGCCCGTCTTGGGATCGTACACCAGTGTTCCCATGCTGCCATTGGCCGCTTCCTTGCGGGCGCGGCGCGCTTTTGCGGTCACGCGTTCGGCCTCGCGGACGAATTTGCGATAGCCCACATAGGCCACAACGCCGACTGCGGCGAAGAAGATCAGTTGGGGCATTGTCGATCCTCCGGTTTCATGCCACCGAGTTTAGCGCATCCATTCGGACGCACAAAGGACGCTTTGATCCGGCGCGGCGCCGGGTCAAAGCCCGTAGCGACGCCACAGCGCCTGTTCCTCTGCTGCTTCCAGAAGACCGGAGGCTGCGTTGCCGGCAAAGGCCGCCCCGAGATCGGGCAGGCCGCCGGCGCTGCCGGCAATGCCAAGCTTGCGGCCGAACAGGCCACGCGGCTGGGTGATGAGGGCGAGTTTGGTCTTTTCGCCATAACGTTCCTTGAGCACCGAGCGCATGTCGCCGATGCCGTCCACAAGCCCCAGTTTCAGGGCGCTTTCGCCGGTCCAGAATGCGCCGGTGAAGAGATCGCCATCCTCGGCGAGCTTTGCGCCACGGCGTTCTTTCACCAGATTGATGAACGTGTCGTGGATTTCGAGCTGGAGCGATTTGAGGCGCTCCACGTCTTCCTTCTTCTCCGGCTGGAAGGGATCGAGGATCGCCTTGTTCTGGCCGGCCGTGTGCACGCGCCGCTCGACGCCGATCTTCTTGAGCATCTCCGGGAAGCCGAAACCGGCGGAGACGACGCCGATGGAGCCGACGATGGAGGAGGGATCGACGATGATCTCGTCGCCGGCAATGGCGATCATGTAGCCGCCGGAGGCCGCCACATCTTCAACAAAGACGAAGACCTTCTTGTCCTTCTCCGTCGCGAGATCGCGGATGCGGCGAAAGATCAGGCGGGACTGCACGGGCGAGCCGCCGGGCGAATTCAGCGAGATGGCGACGGCCGGCGCATCCGGCATGGAAAAGGCGCGCTCGATCACTGCGGCCGTGGTCGCCAGAGAAAGGTTCTGGCGAAAGGCGCTGCTCGACGGCATGATTGCGCCGGAAAGCCGGATCACGGGAATGGTGACCGTATTGCCGCGCAGGCTTTTGGGAAGAAGACGGCTGAAGAAGCGTCGCAAGGGCTCTGTTGCTCCAGATGGCAGGGATTACAACTCAAAAGCATGTAGGCATTTGCACGGGCCGTGCAATGGCGAAGCGCGCTCAATCACCAAAAAGCGCCGCCCGGCCATTGGTTAGCGCCTCGGCGCGTTCTGTCACCCGATCGTCGCGGTCGCGCAGGACAAGCGGTGGTTCCAGCGTGAGACCGGCGCGGTTTCCCTTCTGGGCGCGAATCAGAATGCGGATCGCGGGGCTCTCAGCCCGTCCATGCACCGGCACGATGCGCGCGCCGCCGAAACGGCCCTCCAGCGCGGCAAGAATTGCGGCGAGCGAGGCAGGGCGTGCGATCAGCGCCAGAAGCCCGCCCGGCGCGGTGATGGCGGCGGCGGTGCGCAGCCATGTCTCGAACAAATCGTCGGCCATCACATGCGCCGCCCGCTTCAGCGCATCGGGCGTGGCGCGGTCGCTGGCGCTGTTGAAAGGCGGGTTCATGACGACGCCGGAAAACGCATCGCGGCCAAGGCCTGCGGCTTCACGGGCCGTTCCGGTCAGCGTCACGTCGGCTTCGAGCACGGAGATACGGGTGGCAAGGGCGCTGTTTTTCGCAAGAGCGATGCTGCGGCGGGCGAAACCGGCCATCTCGGGCGCGTTTTCGACAAGGGTGATGCGCGTCTGCGGGCAGCGGGCGGCCACGGCAAAGCCGGCAGCGCCTGCGCCCGCGCCCAGATCTGCGACCGCACCGCTGAAACTGCCCGGAAGCGCGGACGCCACCAGCATCGCGTCCACGCCGGCGCGGTGGCCGCGCCGCACGGGCTGGACCAGACGGAAAGCGTCCCGATGGAAAGAATCGACGCTGCAGGCCGCGTCGGGAACCGTGTCAGTCATTGTCTCTGTTGCGCATCTCGTGTTCTATGCCCGCATCCTCAAGCAGCTGATGGGCCGCCTGACGGTCTTCCTCGTCTATCAGGATGCGCTTTGGCAAGATGCCGAGCGACCCTTCCAGAATGCTCATGTTCTGGTCGGCGACGAAACAGGCAATGCCCGCATCGCGCAGCAGGCTCTGGACGAAGGAAATGACGACGGGATCGTTGGTGCGGACAAGCTCGAACATGGTGCGACGTTGACAGTTTGCGCCACGGCTGTAAACGACTTCGTGAATAACCGGGGTTACCCCGCGCGCATTCGCCGCTTGCTCCCGTGGGGCAGGGGGAACTAGATTGCGTTGAACGTTTATGAGTTCCGGCTAAGAAGTTCCGGCCCTGCCGCAATTGGAGGACCATCTGTGGGTGTAGTATTGAATCTTGACGGCAAGCGCGGCGCCGCCTCCGTCGCCAGCCTCATGGAGCTGACCGCCGACGAGATGGCGCGTGTAAACGAGCTGATTCTCTCCAAAGCGGGCTCGGATGTGGAACTCATCCCCGAACTTGCAAAGCACCTGATCGATTCCGGTGGCAAGCGCCTGCGTCCGATGGTGACGCTCGCCGCAGCCCAGATGTTCGGCTATTCGGGCGAGGGACATGTGAAGCTCGCCACCAGCGTCGAGTTCATGCACACGGCAACGCTTTTGCACGACGATGTGGTGGATGAAAGCGATCTGCGCCGTGGCCGCAAGACCGCGCGCATGATCTGGGGCAACCAGGCAAGCGTTCTGGTGGGCGACTTCCTGCTCGGTCAAGCGTTCCGCATGATGGTTGAAGTCGGCTCGCTTGAGGCACTCGACATCCTGTCGACCGCCGCTTCGGTGATTGCCGAGGGCGAAGTGCTGCAGCTCAGCGTCGCCAAGAACCTGGAGACGACCGAGGACGACTATCTCGCGGTCATCAAGGCGAAGACGGCGGCCCTGTTCTCGGCAGCGGCGGAAGTTGGCCCCGTGGTCGCAGGCGCGACCCGCAACGACCGCGCCGCATTACGCTCTTACGGCACCAATCTCGGCCTTGCCTTCCAGCTGGTCGACGATGCGCTGGATTATGGCGGCAAGAGTTCGGACCTCGGCAAGAATGTCGGCGACGACTTCCGCGAGGGCAAGGTGACCCTGCCGGTGATCCTGAGCTATCGCCGTGGCAGCCCCGAAGAGCGCGCCTTCTGGAAGAGCGCCATCGAGGACAACCAGTGCGATGACGCGGCGCTGGAAAAGGCAATGACCCTGATGCAGAAACACGGTGCGATCGGCGACACGATCGACCGGGCGCGCCATTTTGGCGAAATCGCCCGCGATGCGCTCGCTCCGCTGGAGAATACACCGCAGAAAGACGCGCTCCTTGACGTGATCGACTTCTGCATCAGCCGGGTGACCTAAAGTAATTCTTGACGTTGAAGCGCTTCCGCAAAAAGGCCATGCTTGTCTGCAAGACGGGAAGGGATTCCCAGCGTCTTCGCTTTGGCGGAGGAACAAGAGACGAGGGCAGCATGCAGCGGGACGGTAAATGAGAAAGCGCATCAACTCGAGACTGTTGGCAACGGTTGGTCTGGCGGGATTTCTCGCTCTTGCGCCCCAGGCGGGGTCTGCCAAGGAAGGCGGGGCGGACGATCATGATCTGATCGCGATCTCCTCCTTCTCCGGCGCGTTCCTTGCCGCCAGAGCGGCGGAAGCCGACAATGATCTCGACAGCGCCATCGATTATTACGAGCGCGCGCTTTCCTTCGAACCCGACAATCAGGTGATCCAGCAGAGCCTGCTTCTCTCGCTGGTTTCGGAAGGCCGCTTCGAGGCGGCGCTTCCGCATATGCGTTCGCTTAAATCCGTGCCCGAGATCGAGCGCTTTTCGCGCCTCGGCCTTGCGGTGGATGCACTGCGCAATGAAAAATACGAAGAGGCCGGAGACTGGCTGAAGCTGGTTCTGGAATCGGATCTCGATCGGCTGATCACCTCCATCATGTCTTCATGGAGCAAGGTGGGCGAAGGCAATTCCGACGAGGCGCTGAAGGCGCTGGACGATCTGGAAGGGCCGGAGTGGTATCGCCTTTTCAGCACCTATCATGATGCGCTGATCAAGATGCAGAGCGGCATGAACGAAGAGGCGGAGAAGGCCTTCGACGCTCTGCTGAGCGACGTGGCGTCGGCATCCGCCGGCCCGGACACCTATATGCGCGCGGCTGAAACCTATGCCGCATGGCTCGCCTCGCGTGGCGAGAAGGAAAAGGCGCTCGCCGCGCTCGACAAGGGCGAGACCTATATTACGGGCCGCGCTGCGACGACCATTCTGCGTGAAAACATCGAGGCCGGCGAAGAGGTTGTCGTGCCGGTGGCCGATGCGCGCGCGGGTGCTGCCGAAATTCTCCTCAACATCGCGACCGCGCTCAACCGTGGCGGCGGCGAGCCCTTCGTAAAGCTCTATCTGAACTATGCGCTGGTGCTCACGCCCGACAATGACGACATTCTGATCCAGCTTGCTTCGCTCGCCGAGCAGCAGAGCGAGCCGGAAAAGGCCATCGCCTTCTATGAGCGGATCGGCGACGGGTCGCCCTGGCGGCGTCTTGCGGAACTGCAAACAGGTTTGAACCTGGCTGATCTCGACCGCCATGAAGAGGCGGAGACCTTTCTCAATACGGCAATCGAGCAGGATCCCGACGACATTCGCGCCTATCTGGCGCTGGGCCGCGTCTATGCGGTGCAGAAGGATTATGCATCGGCGGCGAAGGTCTATGACCGCGCGGTCGAGCGTGTCGAAGAGCCGGAGCGCGAGGACTGGAGCCTCTTCTACCAGCGCGGCATCGCCTATGAGCGACTGAAAGAGTGGGAGAAGGCCGAGCCGAATTTCTTCAAGGCGCTGGAGCTTTATCCCGACCAGCCGCAGGTTCTGAACTATCTGGGCTATTCCTGGGTCGACATGAACATGAAGCTGGAAGAGGGGATGAAGCTCATCGAGCGCGCGGTCGAGCTGCGCCCCAATGATGGCTACATCGTCGATTCGCTTGGCTGGGCGCATTACCGGCTTGGCCGTTATGAAGAAGCGGCAAGCGAGCTGGAACGCGCGGTGGCGCTGCGGCCGGAAGATCCGGTGCTCAACGACCATCTGGGTGACGCCTACTGGCGCACGGGCCGCAAGCTCGAAGCCACCTATCAGTGGGCGCATGCGCGCGATCTCGATCCCGAGCCGGACCTGCTGGCCGAGGTGGAGAAGAAGCTCAAGGACGGTCTGCCAGAAGAAGACGGGAAGCGCCTTGCCGAGGTTTCACCGGCGGACGCGGTGAAAACCGACGAAATCGCCACAGCCGAGGCTGCGCCCAATACGGCCCCTGCGCCTGAAACGGTGGAACCGGAAGCAGAGCCCGAGAGCGAGGCGAAGGCTCCCGAAACGTCGCAGAACGCTGCGACAGGTGGTGCGATGTACACCATCAAGCCCGGTGAGACGCTCTGGTCCATCGCTGTCGACCAGCTTGGCGATGGCGAGCGGTTCCGCGATATTCTGGCGGTCAATCCGGCGCTCAAGAGCAATCCCGACCTGCTCAGGGCAGGGCAGGAAATCCGGCTCCCGGACTGAGTTCGTGTCCTCCGCGCCTTGACGCTTGCCGGGGCGCGGAATAGGACGAGCCGGCATCCACCCCGGAGAAGCCCGGAATCCACCCGGAGAAGCATTGTGAACGCCCCCAGCACCGACCTGCCCAACACGCACCCCACGCGCTCGTTTCAGGGCCTCATTCTGACCCTGCACAATTACTGGGCCTCGCATGGCTGCGTCATCCTGCAGCCCTACGACATGGAAGTGGGCGCGGGCACGTTTCACCCGGCCACGACGCTGCGCTCGCTCGGCCCGAAGCCGTGGAACGCGGCCTATGTGCAGCCTTCGCGCCGCCCGGCGGATGGCCGCTATGGCGAAAACCCGAACCGGCTGCAGCACTATTATCAGTATCAGGTCATCCTGAAGCCGAACCCGTCCAACCTGCAGGAGCTCTATCTCGGCTCGCTGGAGGCCATCGGCCTCGACATGGCGACGCATGATGTGCGCTTCGTGGAAGATGACTGGGAAAGCCCGACGCTCGGCGCATGGGGCCTTGGCTGGGAGTGCTGGTGCGACGGTATGGAAGTGTCGCAGTTCACCTATTTCCAGCAGGTCTGCGGCATTGAATGCGCGCCTGTTGCCGGCGAGCTGACCTATGGTCTGGAGCGGCTGGCCATGTATGTGCAGGGCGTGGACAATGTCTACGACCTCAATTTCAACGGCCTGGAAGGCGACGCCAAGGTGACCTATGGCGACGTGTTCCTGCAGGCCGAGCAGGAATATTCGCGCTTCAACTTCGAATATGCCGACACGGACATTCTGTTCCAGCACTTCAAGGACGCGGAGGCCGAGTGCCGTGCGATCCTGGAGGCGGGTGCGCCGGCGGAAGCGGGCAATCTGCACAAATGCGTGTTCCCGGCCTATGATCAGTGCATCAAGGCGAGCCATGTTTTCAACCTGCTCGATGCGCGCGGCGTGATCTCTGTGACGGAGCGCCAGAGCTACATTCTGCGCGTGCGCGAGCTGGCCAAGGCCTGCGGTGAGGCCTTCCTGCTCACCGATGCCGGCGGCGCGGAGAAGGCAGCGGCCTGATCAATCTCCTTTGGCGAATGATGAAGCGGGGCGTATCATGGATGCGCCCCTTTTTCATTTGGGCCAACGGAGGAGATCATGACGCAGCATGGCCATTTCCACTGGAACGAACTGATGACCCGCGACGCGGAGAAGATGAAAAGCTTCTACGCGGATGCGGTGGGCTGGACCTTTGACGACATGGACATGGGCAACGGGCAGACCTACTGGATCGCCATGGTTGGCGAAACGCCGGTGGGTGGCATGTTCACCATGGCCGGTCCGGATTTCGAGGGCATCCCCGAATACTGGATGTCCTATCTCTCGGTGGATGACGTGGATGCCGCCCTTGAGAAAGCGAAGGCAGGCGGCGCATCGGTGATGCGCGAGCCCTTCGATGTGCCGGGTGTTGGCCGCATCGCCATTCTGCGCCAGCCGGGTGGCGCGGTGATTGGCTGGATGACGCCTGTCGACATGAGCTGAAGCACCGGTCCGGACAAAAGACCGTCAGGCGCGGCCGATCAGGCCTGCAAGATGCGTGGCGTCGGCCGGAGCGGCCATGGCGCAGAGTTCCATTTGCTGTGTCGAAAGGGTCTGCAGGGCGCGGCGTATGCCGGAGGGGCGTTCGCTGCTGCCGGGCACGGCCTGAATGGTCAGGCAGGCGCTGAGCGCGATTGAATGCAGGAGCGTTGAGGCGGTTGTCATTGTCTTCGTCCGGGGTGTGAACTGATGCAGGTCAGTCGCGCTGCGGCACGAAAAGGTTCATTCCCGGGTCGTGGCGGGTGACATTGGCGGGCGGAGTTGCTATTGCCGCACCCAATACAGTCCGCTTTTCAGAGATCCCAAATGCCCGATCTTCTTCTCGAACTCCGCTCCGAGGAAATTCCCGCCCGCATGCAGCGCAAGGCTGCCGGCGATCTGAAGAAGCTGGTGACAGACGGTCTCGTGGATGCCGGTCTCACCTATGAGGCGGCGACCGAATACTGGACGCCGCGCCGGCTGACGCTCGACATTCGCGGCGTGACCGCCCGCTCGAAGGATGTGCGCGAGGAGCGCAAGGGCCCGCGCACGGATGCGCCGGAAAAGGCGATCCAGGGCTTTCTGCGTGGCGCAGGGCTTTCCTCCATCGATGAGGCCGAGGTTCAGACCGACCCCAAGAAGGGCGATTTCTATGTTGCGGTGATCCAGAAGAAGGGCCGCGCGGCCGAAGAGATCGTCGCCGACATCATGCCGGGCATCATCCGCAATTTCCCATGGCCGAAATCCATGCGCTGGGGTGCGGCTTCGGCAAAGCCCGGCAGCCTGCGCTGGGTGCGGCCGCTTCAGTCCATCCTGTGCACCTTCGGTCCTGAGACCGAGGAGCCGGTGGTGGTCGATTTCGAGATCGACGGCATTCGCGCCGGCAATGTGACCCATGGCCACCGCTTCCATGCGCCGGACGCCATCACGGTGCGCCGTTTCGAGGATTACGCGGAGAAGCTGGAAGCGGCGAAGGTCGTGCTCGATCCCGACCGCCGCAAGCGCATCATTCTCGATGACGCACGCAATCTCGCTTTCGCCAACCGGCTTGAGCTGGTGGAAGACGAGGGGCTTCTGGAAGAGGTTTCGGGCCTCGTGGAATGGCCCGTGGTGCTGCTGGGCGAATTCGAGGAAGACTATCTGACGATCCCGCCGGAGGTTATCCGGCTGACCATCCGCGCCAACCAGAAGTGCTTTGTCTGCCGCCCGCAGGGCGAGACGGACACGCTTTCCAACCGCTTCGTCATCACCTCGAACATCGAGGCGAAGGACGGTGGCAAGGAAATCGCCTATGGCAATGGCAAGGTGGTGCGTGCGCGCCTTTCCGATGCGCTCTATTTCTGGAAGACCGACCAGGCGGACCTGCCGGATCTCGGCAAGCTTGAGGCCTCGGCCAAGAAGTTCGGGCTTGATCTGGCAAAGCCGCTCGACCAGCGCATGGCGCGGCTCGACCATCTGGGCGTGACTTTCCATGCCAAGCTCGGCACGCAGGGCGAGCGCGTGGCGCGCATTGCGGCGCTGGCGGAGGGAATTGCGCCGCTGGTGGGGGCCGATCCGGCAGAGGCCGTGCGCGCGGCGCATCTGGCCAAGGCCGATCTCCAGACCGAAGTTGTGGGCGAGTTCCCGGAGCTGCAGGGCTTCATGGGCCGCAAATATGCGGGCCTTCAGGGCGAGAGCGATGCGGTGGCGGCGGCCATTGAGGATCATTACAAGCCGCAGGGACCGAACGACGCCGTGCCGACCGATCCGGTCTCCGTCGCCGTGGCGCTGGCCGACAAGCTGGACGTGCTCACGGGCTTCTGGACCATCGACGAAAAGCCGACGGGCTCGAAGGATCCCTATGCGCTGCGCCGTGCGGCGCTGGGCGTGATCCGCATCATCATCGAGAACAAGGTCGATCTGTCGCTCATCGAGGCTGCGAACCCGGTCTGGCTGGAGCATTTCCGCACGCTTTACGGCCACGCGGCCAGCCAGTTCCTGGCGAAGGTCATGGAGATTGGCGGTCAGTTGAGCCCGGATTCGCTGAAGGTGATCCTGCAGCAGATCGCGGAAGACGAGCGGGCGAATGTGGAGCGCAACGCCGCGACATGGGCGGCGGGGCTGAACGACCGCGCCGACGATCTGCTCTCCTTCTTCCATGACCGTTTGAAGGTTTACCTGCGCGATCAGGGCGCGCGCTACGATCTGATCGACGCAGTGATTTCGGAAGACAGCGACGATCTGCTTCTGATCGTGCGTCGCGTGGAAGCGCTGTCGGAATTCCTCGCCACCACCGATGGCGAAAACCTTCTGGCCGGTGCAAAGCGCGCGGCAAACATCGTCGCTGATGCGGAGAAGAAGGGCACGACCATCGCCGATACGGTGGATGCGGGCCTTTTTGCAACGGATGAGGAGCGGGCGCTGTTCGACAGTCTTGAAGAGCAGGAGCGCTTCGCCGGCGAGGCCATCGCGGAGAATGACTATGTGAAGGCGCTGTCGTTCCTTTCGGCGCTGCGCCAGCCGGTCGACGCCTTCCTTGACGGGGTGATGGTCAATGCGGATGACGAGGCCGTGCGGGCAAACCGCCTGGCGCTGCTCGCCCGCATTCGCAGCGCGACGGCCCAGGTGGCCGATTTCTCCCGGATCACCGGGTAAGAGGATCGCTGCGCCCCGTTCGGGCGCATGAGAGATGATTGAACATGGGGCCGGGAAGCGGATTTCGCTTTCCGGCCCTGTTCTTTAGGCGAAGACGTAAACCGCCAGCGCCACTGCCAGATAGGAGGCGAGGCCTGCCAGCGGCCCGAGCTTCTGCAGATAGGCGGGCGGGGGCGTGCCGGGCGAGGCGCGCTTCACGGCCACGAAGCCGAGAATCGCGACCACCAGAATGAAGCTTGCCGCCAGAAGCTTTAGGACGAAGGCGGTGCTCATCAGTGCGCCGTCATACTGGACGAGCCACATCCACAGGCCGGTGAGCCACAGGAGCACGACGCCGATCATCGTGATGAGGGTGAAGCGCGGTCGCAGCGCCAGAAGGCCCTGCGGCGGCGCGCCATCGGAGCGTTTGGCCTGGATGGCCACCATCATGCCCCCCATGCCGCCGGCAGCCCCCAGCATGAGGCCGAAAAAATGCAGGATTTTCATGAAGGTCAGCATGGGAAATTTCTCCGAACAATGTTGCGCGGAGGGTGCGTTGCGGCGCGCGCAAGGTCAAGCCGGGCTTAAAAACCCATCCTGACAGCCTGATGGCAGGAACTATTCGGGGCGGCCGAGGGGCTGACCGGAAGGCGGCGCTGCGGATGGAGGTGCTGCGGCAGGCCCGTTGTCTGCTTTCGTCCCGGCACGCCGTTTTGCCTTGTGCCGGCGCTCTGGCGCAGCGGGCGTGGCCTGTTCCGTCTTTCGAGGTGCGGAAGCAGCGCGCGGTGCAGCCGGACCGGTCTCGCCGCCGCGGATCACCCTTGGCAACTGGCGCGGTCTCTGCGGAATGGAAGACGTGGTTTCGCCTGTCGCCGGCCCAAGCGAATGCGCGGGCGCGCCGATGTCGACCATGGAAGGGGAGAGGTGGTGAGGCGCTATCTCCGGCATGGCGCTCAGGGCAGGGCCGGGATAGGAGAGCGGTGGCGTATCCGGTGCGGGCTGCCGTTCTTCCAGCGCAAGCTCCTTGAGCGCGATGGTCGAATGCTGGTGCAGATGATCTTCGGATTTCAGCTCAAGAAGGGATGAAGCGCGAACGTCGCCAGCCGCGACAAGCAGCATGGTGACAAGCAGTGGCTTCACGAGCCCTGATCGCATTCTTCTCCCCCAGTCATTGGCGGTTTATGGCGCGCATTTCATTTCGCCTGACCACTCAAACGCGAAATCCCTTAAGATTCAGCAAACTCGCTTGCCGGCGAACTTGCCCGCCATGGGCAGGCGCGATACTCAGCAGAGGGATTTTTATGAGGATCTGGTGCTTGGCTGATATCCTGCCGGAGAGTGAAGCCCTGTCGCGGGCGGTCGAATTGTTGCGTGAGGGAGCGGCCATCGCCATCCCCACGGAAACGGTTTACGGGCTGGCCGCCGACGCCACCAATGGCGAGGCGGTGGCGCGCATCTATGAAACCAAGGGGCGCCCGCAGTTCAATCCGCTGATCGCCCATGTGGCGGACATCGCGATGGCCGAGCGTATCGCCGATTTTAATCCGCTTGCGCGCAGGCTGGCCGATGCGTTCTGGCCGGGGCCGCTGACACTGGTTCTGCCGCACCGCGCGGGATCGGGCATTCATCCACTGGTGACAGCGGGGCTCGACACGATTGCGCTGCGCTGCCCCAGAGGGTTCGGCGCGCGCGTGATTGCGGCGCTGGACCGGCCTGTCGCAGCCCCCAGCGCCAATTCATCCGGCCGCATCAGCGGCACCACGGCGCAGGCCGTTGCGGCCGATCTGGGCGCGCGCATTCCGCTGATCGTGGATGGCGGGCCGACCCCGGTGGGGCTTGAATCCACCATTGTGAAGGTTTCGGATGACGGGATTGCGCTGTTGCGGCCGGGCGGCATTGCGGCAGAAGAGATCGAACGCGTTGCCGGTCTTCAGCTCGCGCGCGGAGCAAAGGGGGTGCAGGCTCCGGGCATGCTCGCATCGCATTATGCGCCGAGCGCCCATATGCGGCTCAACGTGACACAAGTGGAGCCGGGTGAGGCGCTTTTGGCCTTCGGTCCCCGGCGAGTGGCGGGCGCGGAAACTGCGGTTTCGCTGCGCAATCTCTCCGAAAGTGGAGATCTGCGGGAAGCCGCGACCAATCTTTTCTCCCATCTTCTCGCGCTGGACAGTTCGGGCGCTGCCACAATCGCTGTGGAGCCGGTGCCCCTTGAAGGGCTGGGCGAAGCCATCAATGATCGCCTGGCGCGCGCTGCCGCGCCCCGTGACAGCTAATTAGAGACAGCCAATTCCTGAGGAACCCATCCATCCATGACCATCGATGCCGCACTGCTCGCCCGCTTTTCAGAAATCGTCGGTGAGCGCCATGCGCTGACCGCCCCGGACGAGATCGCGCCCTATGAGGAGGAGCCGCGCGGCCTTTTCGGAGGCAAGACGCCGCTTGTGCTGCGCCCGGGTTCCGTGGACGAGGTGAGCGCCATTCTGCGGCTGGCCAGCGAAACCGGCACGGCGGTGGTGCCGCAGGGCGGCAATACGGGTCTTGTGGGCGGTCAGATGCCCGATGGCGATGGCAATGAGATCGTTCTCTCGCTTTCGCGTCTCAATCAGATCCGCGAGATCGATTTGCAGTCCAACACGGCCACCGTGGAGGCAGGCGTGGTTCTGCAGGTGCTGCAGGAAGAAGTGGCGGAGAAGGATCGCCTGTTTCCGCTGTCGCTCGGCTCGCAGGGCTCCTGCCAGATCGGCGGCAATCTCTCGTCCAATGCAGGCGGTGTGGGCGCGCTCGCCTATGGCACGGCGCGTGACCTCTGCCTCGGCGTGGAAGTGGTGCTGCCGAGCGGCGAGGTGTTCGATGATCTGCGCAAGCTCAAGAAGGACAACACCGGCTACGATCTGAAAGACCTGTTTGTCGGCGGGGAGGGCACGCTCGGCGTTATCACTGCGGCGGTGGTGAAGCTCTTCCCCATGCCCAAGGGGCGGGAACTGGCCTGGGCGGCGCTGCCTTCGCCAGCCGATGCGCTGCGCTTTTTCGAGATGGCCAATGACCGCGCCGGCAACGGGCTCACGGCATTCGAACTCATCGAGCGCACGCCGCTGGCGTTCACGCTGGCGCATGTGCCCGGCGCTGTCGATCCGCTGGAAGAGGCGCATCCCTGGTATGTGATGATCGAGATTTCGTCCGGCCGCTCCGCCGACGACGCCAAGGAACTGATGGAAGAGATCCTGACCGTCGCCTTCGAGGAAGGGCTGGTGGTCGACGCGGCCATTGCCCAGAACGAAGGGCAGGCCAATGCTTTCCGCCATCTGCGCGAGTCCATGTCGGAGGCGCAGAAGCCCGAGGGCGGTTCCATCAAGCACGACATTTCGGTGCCGGTCTCGGACATTCCCGCATTCATCGAGCGGGCAGGACCTGCCGCACAGAAGGTCGCGCCGGGCTGCCGCGTGGTCTGTTTCGGCCATATGGGCGACGGCAATCTGCACTACAACATTTCGCAGCCGGAGGGCGGCGACAAGCAGGCCTATCTGGCGCTCTACCGCGAGATGAACGACGCCATCCACGCCATTGTGCGCGATCTGAACGGTTCCTTCTCGGCGGAGCATGGCATCGGGCGCATGAAGCGCGACGAACTCGTCGCCACGCAGCCGGCCATCGCCACGGAGCTGATGCGCCGGGTGAAGGCAGCATTCGACCCGGCTGGCATCATGAACCCGCACAAGGTGATCTAGGGGGCGGGTAAACGAGAGCGGCCTGAGGGGCAGGCGCGCCTATCTGGCGGGTATTGCGGCAAGCATGCCTTCAAGGCCGCTTTCCTTCAGGGCGCTGGCGAGTGCGGTTTCGTAATCGGCCCGGGCCTCTTCGAGCCGCGCCTCACCCTTTTCGGTGATGACGGAGAAGACGCCGCGCTTGTCGTCTGCGCAGACGTCGCGAACCGTCAGGCCGGACCGCGCCATGCGCTCCACCATGCGCGAAATCGAACTCTGGTTGAGCTGAAGATGGCTCGCCAGATCCTGCATGCGCAGTTCGCGATCCGGGGCCTTCGCCAGCGCCTGAAGCGCGCGGTATTCGGAAACGCCAATGCCGTGCTTGCTCGTCAGCATGCGGGCGATTTCGCTTTCCACAGTGCTGACTGTGTGGACCAGGCGGAGCCAGGCATCGCTTGAACTGGGCATGGCTTGGTCTCCTGCGGGCGGTTGGCTGATGGTGAAGCAGATGTATGCGCATGCAAAATCTGTTTCAAGCCGCTCTCCTGTCGATATGCGCTTCCCTCGGCTTTGGCTGGGCTTTCGGACCGATGATCAGCCTGCGGCGGTCTGTTCGCCGGCAAATCTGGGACTGTCAGCGAGCTTGAGCCAGACCACGCCGCCGATGATGACGGCGAGCCAGCCGATCTGGCCGAGCGTGAGCGGCTGGTCGAGAAGCAGGCTGCCGAAGGTTGCCGCGCCGACCGCGCCAATGCCGGCCCAGACCGCATAGCCGATGCCGACATCAATGGTCTTGAGAGCCGCGCTCAGAAAATAGAGCGTCAGCAGGAAGAAGATGATGGCAGCGATCGACCAGGACGGGACCGTGAAGGCCTGACTGCCGCCGACGCTGAGGGCGTAGCCGATCTCGAATGCGCCGGCCAGCAGCAGCATGATCCAGGCGCGGGCGTTGCCCGTGGTTTTGGTGTGGGTGGTCATGGGGAGTTTCCTTGAGGCGATGGGCGGGACGGCAAACGCGCCAATCCGCCGAGTGAGGGGAGGGCTTTCCGATGCTCTATGCCGCGCCGGTGAGGCGCAGGCCGACAACGCCGCCAATGACGAGGAGAATGCCAAAACCCTTCTTCCAGTCGAGCCGCTGGTTTAAGAAGAGTGCGCCGATCACGACGATGCCGACGCCGGCAACCGAGGTCCAGATCGCGTATCCCACGCCCACGTCGAAGGTGAGCAGGGCGAGGCTCAGGAAAAACGTGGCGATGGCGCCGCTGATGAGCGTGGCGGCGGTCCAGAATGGCTGGGTGAAGCCCTGCGCCCTGCCAGCCGATATGGCGACGGCGACTTCAAAGATGACGGCGATGCCGAGATATAACCAGTGCATGAGGGGATTCCTTTCGAATTGAGCGGTTCGGGGCATGGCGGCGATGCGTGGACTGGCTGTTTCTCGCAGTCGTGATTCCAGTTCAGGCAGGGCCGGGTGGTTGGCTTCCATCTAGTTGCATGCGCATACATATTGATTTGCACAGATGGTGTCAATTTATTTGCTTGCGCATGCAATTAAATGGTGAGCAGGCAGGCTTTCTGACGCAGCGTGAGGGCTCTTGCGGGCACTTGCGGGTGCCGAAACCCAATGCGCCACCCCTTGTCTTTCGGGCCTTTGGGCAATGCCGTTTACGTTCCGGTGACGGGACTTTCCAGACCGTTACACCCGGTTGGAAATCGCTAACCAATTGTAAGGTCAGCAAAATTTAACTGACTTTCTAAGCCTGCCGGTAACGGGCCATCGCTAGAGTGCATCCCATAACGAGGTCGAAAACGACCCGGTGAGAGAACCGGAAAACCGGCTCTCAGGAGTGACAGGAAGGCAAAGACATGAACGGTGGGCTTAAGCCAGTCTGGGCGGGCCGCGCGATGCGGCTCGACCCTTTTCATCTGCCGCAGGCGGTGAGCTATGCGTCGCATGATGCATTCGGTGAGGTGTCCTTCACCATCAATCAGCGTGGTGTGCGGATGCGGCGTCTGCTCAGCCAGAGCGGCCTGCCGGTGACCTTTGCGCTGCCGCCGCGCGCATTTCGTGGCGTGGCCGCCCGCGCCATGGAAGATGATTTCGGTGACGTGACCGTCACGCTCGAATTGCACCATTCCGATCCGATGCTGTGCGTGCCGCTTCTGGTGGCGGACGATCTGGACGATGTGGCCGCTGACTGGCGCGCCTGGTCCGAAGCGCTTGGCCTGCCCATGCTCATGATCGAGGATGATGGTCTTGCCCATGCGCTTGAAGAGAGCATTGGGGAAGTGAAGGCCGCGCCGCCGCAGGAGCGCCGTCAGGGCCGCCCGGTGCGTGCGCGCCGCCCGCGCTTTCTCGCCCGCCGCAAATGCGGAAGCCTCGGTGTGCGCGTGGTTGTCGGGGGCGACGAGATCATCGCCCGCGACTGAACCGCAGCCTTAGAAAACAGTCTTGGAAAGTTGCCTTAGAACTGTGGGCTGATGACGGCCCACAGGCTGCCGCCGATAAGGCCCAGGAAAATCAGCCAGCCAACCACATTGTTGGAACGGAAAAGCGCCAGGCACTGGTCCGGATTGTCGATGTCGATGACCCGGATCTGACGCGCCATATGCGCGCCGGCGGCGATCAGACCGGCGAGTGCTGGCATCGGCACTTCAGCGAGCGCAAAGGCGACGGCGAAGAACAGAAGCGCGCCGCCATAGAGCGCGATCAGCCATTGACGGGTCCTGTCGCCAAACAGGCGCGCGGTTGAACGCACGCCAACAATGGCGTCGTCTTCCTTGTCCTGATGCGCATAGATCGTGTCATAGCCGATCACCCAGAGGATCGAGCCGAAATAGAGCAGCACGGGCGCAAGCGTGAGGCTTTCGAAATCGGCTGCCCAGCCCATCAGCGCGCCCCAGGAAAAGGCAAGTCCCAGAAAGAGTTGCGGCCAGTCCGTGAATCTCTTTGCGAAGGGATAGATCGCCACGACCGCAAGCGAGGCAAAGCCCAGCGCGATGGCGAAGATGTTGAACTGGACAAGAACCAGAAGACCGACAAGCGCCTGCGCGATGAGGAAGGCCCAGGCCTGTTTGCGCGAGACCTGTCCGGAGGGCAGGGGGCGCGAGCGGGTGCGCTCAACCGCATCATCAATGCGCTGGTCAACGATGTCGTTATAGGTGCAGCCCGCGCCACGCATGGCGATCGCGCCGATGAGGAAAAGCCCCAGGTGCCAGAGCGACGGCAGCACCTCTTCCAGAGGCGCGCCGGGCCGTGCATAGGCGGCTGCGGCCAGCGCGGCGGACCACCAGCAGGGCCACAGAAGCAATTGCCAGCCAATGGGGCGATCCCAGCGGGCAAGCTGCGCATAGGGCCACATGGCCTGCGGCATGACACGATAGACCCAGTGTCCGGAGGGGGCATCCGAGACGCGGCCCTGACCCTGACGGGACTGGATCTTTTCCATGACGCATTTTCCTTCTTGTTGTCTCCTTCAGGAGGGAGTGGCAAGGCCTGATGCGCGCGTCAAGCGTTTCTGTCGTGGGAAGTTGGCATCTGCGCCTTGATTTTCGCGGCAAAGAGCCATAGCCCGAAGCGACAATTGAACAAGTGGGGATGCGTGGCATGAATGTTCTCTTGATCGGATCCGGCGGCCGTGAGCACGCGCTCGCCTGGAAACTTGCGGCCTCCCCGGTTTTGACAAAGCTCTATGCCGCGCCGGGCAATCCCGGCATGACGCAGGATGCCGAATGCGTTGCGCTCGACGTGTCGGACCATGACGCCGTCGTTGCGTTCTGCCGTGAAAAGGGCGTCGACCTCGTGGTGGTCGGCCCGGAAGCGCCGCTGGTGGCGGGGCTTGCCGATGCGCTGAACGCTGCGGACATTCGTGTGTTTGGCCCGAGCGCCGCCGCTGCCCGGCTTGAAGGTTCCAAGAGCTTCACCAAGGAACTGTGCGACCGCTACGGCATTCCCACCGCCGCCTATGGCCGCTTTGAGAACGCGCTGGCCGCGCGCGCCTATGTGCGCGAGCAGGGCGCGCCCATCGTCATCAAGGCCGACGGGCTTGCCGCCGGCAAGGGCGTGACCGTCGCGATGACGGAAGACGAGGCGATTGCGGCAATCGACGAGTGTTTCGACGGCAGCTTCGGCGAGGCGGGCGCTTCGGTCGTGGTGGAGGAATTTCTGGAAGGCGAAGAGGCGAGCTTCTTCTGCCTGTGCGATGGCGCTGCGGCGCTGCCCTTCGGCACGGCGCAGGACCACAAGCGCGTGGGCGATGGCGACACCGGCCCGAACACCGGCGGCATGGGCGCCTATTCGCCGGCTCCGGTGCTGGACGAGGCCATTCTGGCGCGCACCATGGCCGAAATCATCGAGCCGACGCTCAAGGGCATGGCGGAGATGGGCGCGCCCTTCACCGGGGTTCTCTATGCGGGCCTGATGCTGACCAAGGACGGCCCCAAGCTCATCGAATACAATGTGCGTTTCGGCGATCCGGAATGCCAGGTGCTGATGATGCGCCTCAAGGAAGACCTTCTGGCGCTTCTCAATGCGGCGGTGGACGGCCAGCTCGCGCATGTCTCTGCCCGCTGGCGCGACGAGGCAGCGCTTACCGTGGTGCTGGCGGCCAACGGGTATCCGGCAAGCCCGGAAAAAGGCACGGCGATCCACGGGCTCGAGGCCGCGGCTGCGGACGAGAATGTCGAAATCTTCCACGCCGGCACGGCGCTGAAGGACGGTGTTCTGGTGGCCAATGGCGGCCGCGTTCTAAATGTCACGGCGCTTGGCGCTTCAGTCACGGAAGCGCAGCAGAACGCCTATCGTGCGGTGGACCTGATCGACTGGCCGGAAGGTTTTTGCCGCCGTGACATCGGCTGGCGCGCCGTGGAGCGCGAAGGCTGAGGCGGGATGCCGACTGCGCGCATGACGCCTTTCATGCCGATGACAATGTGAAATCGTTCAATGCCGGTGATGGTTGGAGCAGGTGAAGCGGGCCGCCGCGTGCTTTGAGACTGCGCTTCATGTCAATCTCCCGTGACGCGGAGTGGTTAGAAGCGTATCAACGGCACCAGGCTCTCCATGACCCAGATCATCTTTCTCCACGGCGCTTCGAGCAGCGGCAAGTCGACGCTTGCGCGGGCGCTTCAGGCGCGCATTGAGCTGCCTTTCTGGCATGTCTCGATAGACCATCTGCGCGATGCCGGAGTTCTGCCGCTACAGCGGTTCCGGCGCGGCGATTTCGACTGGCAGGCCGCCAGGCCCGCCTTCTTCAAGGGGTTTCACGCGTCTCTGGCAGCCTATGCGAGGGCGGGGAACAATCTGATCCTTGAACATATTCTGGATGACGACGCATGGCTGCCCGAGCTGCAGGCGCTGTTTGCGCCATTCGATGTCTATTTCGTCGGGCTTCATTGCCCGCTGACTGTTCTCAACGAGCGGGAGGCGGCGCGTGGAGACAGGCCCGTGGGCAGTGCGCAGCGTGATTTCGAGACGGTGCATCTCGGAAAGAACTATGATCTCGAACTACAGTCTCTCGACGGCGCAGAGCACAATTCCGATCTGGTCATCAGGGGCTGGAGAGGCGGGGCGCGCAATTCGGATTTCGCGCAATAGGTGCTGCGTCGCCCCAGCCGCCTAGTCCTCGAACTGATATTCCGTCTCGAAGGGATCGGGCGCGGGCTTGTCGGGCAGGGTGCCTTCGGCCGCGCGCTTCTTGTGGTGGGCCAGTGAGCATTCGATGGAGCAAAGAATGCCGCGGTCGGTCCAGTAGGCCGGGCCGTTATCGATGTCGCCCTGATGATAGGTGAAGCCCGGCATGCCGAGTGCCTTTCCGCATTCGATGCAGCGATGTTTTTCCGGTCTTGCAAGCATGGGGCGTTCCTTCCGTTGGGCGGTTTCTACCGCACCGAACCGAAAAGTGGAAACCGGTTTTCGACAACTTCGATGTGCCGTCAAACCTTTGGAGTGTCCTTCGCGCCGCTGGATGGCCGCATCGTGATCCGACCCTGGTATCAGACACTGCAAGCTTTCTAAGATTGACGTTTACGTAAAGAGAAAATATCAATCTTGCGCCAATGTATGATGGCGAGCGCTTTGCTGAACGGCTAGGGTCTCGCCGGACATCAGGAGGATTGCAGCATGTACCGAGCCCCTGTCGATGAAATCGCCTTCACCCTGAAACACGTCACCGGCTTTGCCGCTGACCTCGACAGCGGCCGGTTTGGCGATCTGTCGGAAGATCTGGTCGACGCCATCGTGGCGGAGGCAGGCCGCTTTGCAGCCGAAGAAATCGCGCCGCTGGCGCGGGTGGGCGACGAACAGGGCGCGGTGCTGAAGGACGGGGCCGTCACCACGCCGCCGGGCTGGGCCGATCTCTATCGCCGTTGGTGCGAGGGTGGCTGGAACGGGCTTGCCGCGCCCGAGGAATTCGGCGGGCAGGCGCTGCCGACGCTTCTCTCGGTCGCCGCCTTCGAGATGTGGAATTCCGGCTCCATGGCCTTCGCCATCGGTCCGACGCTGACGGTCGGCGCAATCGAGGCGCTCGACAAGCATGCGACGCCCGAATTGCAGCAAAAATATCTGGAAAAGCTCGTTTCCGGCGCATGGATGGGCACGATGAACCTGACGGAGCCGCAGGCCGGTTCCGACCTCAACGCGCTCAAGGCGCGGGCCGAGCCGGTGGGCGACGGCACTTATCGCATTTTTGGCCAGAAGATTTTCATCACCTATGGCGAGCACGATTTCACCGACAACATCGTGCATCTGGTTCTGGCGCGGCTGCCGGATGCGCCGGCGGGCACCAAGGGCATTTCGCTGTTTCTGGTGCCGAAATTCTTCGTCAATGATGACGGATCGCTCGGCGCACGCAACGATGCCTTCTGCGCCTCCATGGAGCACAAGCTCGGCATCCACGCCTCGCCCACCTGCACCATGATCTATGGCGACGGCAAATTCGGCGACACGCCGGGCGCTGTCGGCTGGCTGATCGGTGAGGAAAATCGCGGTCTGGCCTGCATGTTCACCATGATGAACAACGCCCGGCTGGCAGTCGGCATGCAGGGTGTGGGCATTGCCGAAACCGCCACGCAGAAAGCGCTGGCCTATGCGCAGGACCGTCGGCAGGGCCGCGCCGCAGGTTCTAAGGGCGAAGGCATGAGCCCGATCGTGGCGCATCCCGATATCAAGCGCATGCTTTTGACCATGAAGGCGCAGACGCAGATGGCGCGCGCCATCACCTATTCCTGCGCCTACGCGATCGACCGGGCGCGGCTCGGTGAGGGCGATGAGGCAAAGGCCTGGCAGGCGCGCGCGGACATTCTCACGCCCATGGCCAAGGCATTCTCCACCGATGTGGGCGTGGATGTCGCCTCGCTTGGCGTGCAGGTGCATGGCGGCATGGGCTATGTTGAAGAGACGGGTGCTGCCGCACTCTATCGCGACGCCCGCATCGCGCCGATCTATGAGGGCACCAACGGCATTCAGGCCATCGATCTCGTCATGCGCAAGCTGCCGCTTCAGGGTGGCGAGGCAATGGCGGCATTCTTAAACGAGCTGCGGGCAGACCATGCCGCGCTCTCGGACGCATCGGGGCTTGGCGCAACGGCGGAAAGGCTGGGCCAGGCGCTGGATGATCTGGAGGAGACAACGGCGTATCTCACCAAGGCGCTCTCCGAGGGGCGGGTGAACGAGGCGCTTTGCGGCGCAACGCCTTATCTGCGGCTTTTCTCGCTGGTTATCGGCGTTGCGCTGAACACGCGGGCGCTTGCCGCCGGCGACCGGCCCGACCACGCCGTTCTGGTGCGTTTCATGGCGGAAAACCTGCTCGTGGAGACGGCAACGCTCAGGCAGCAGGTAATCGGCGGCGCTGACAGTCTGGATGCGGCGGCTGACGCGCTGCTTTCGGCCTGAACGTTCCGGGAGGACGAGAAACCATGAGCGAACATGTTCTGATCGAGCGGCGCGGTGCGGTGCAGGTGATCCGCCTGAACCGGCCTGAAAAGAAGAACGCCATCACCCGCGCCATGTATGCGGCGATGGCCGAAGCGCTGAAGCGCGGCGATGAGGATGCGGACGTGCGCTGCCACGTCATTCTGGGCCAGAAGGGCGCGTTTTCCGCCGGCAATGATCTGGCCGATTTTCTGGCCGTCGCCACGGGCGGCGAGGGCGGTCAGGAGGTCTATGATTTCCTTCTGGCGCTGGCAGGGGCGGCAAAGCCTCTGGTCTCCGGCGTCGATGGCGTTGCGGTGGGCATCGGCACGACGATCCACATGCATTGCGACCTGACCTTCGCGACGCCCGCGACCGTGTTCTCCACGCCCTTTGTCGATCTCGGTCTGGTGCCCGAAGCGGGCTCCAGTCTGCTCGCCCCGGCGATCATGGGGCAGCAGCGGGCGTTTGCCCTTCTGGCTCTGGGCGAGGGGTTGCCGGCAGCCGATGCTTGTGCTGCGGGGCTCATTCACAGGGTTGTGGGGGCAGAGGCGCTCGAAGAGGCAGTGTTTGCGGCTGCCGAGGCGCTTGTGGCAAAACCGCCGGAGGCGCTGAAGATTGCCCGCGATCTGCTGCGCGGTCCGCGCGACGACGTGATCGCGCGCATTCGCGAGGAGGCGGAGCATTTTCGTGCGCGCCTCAAATCGGATGAGGCGCGCGCCGCCTTCATGGCTTTCATGAGCCGCAAGGCGTCCTGAGGCTTACGGGTAGAGCCGTTTCGTCTGCCACGCGCCCTGATCGTCGCGGGTGAACACCACGCGGTCATGCAGGCGGAACGGACGGTCGTGCCAGAATTCGATCTGGCTCGGCACGATGCGGAAGCCCGACCAGTGCGCCGGGCGCGGGATTGCGCCCACGGCATATTTGGCGGTGTATTCGGCAACCGCCTTTTCCAGCGCAAAGCGGCTTTCCAGCGGGCGCGACTGTTTTGATGCCCATGCGCCGATGCGGCTTCCGCGCGGCCGCGACGCGTAATACTCGTCCGCCTCCGCGTCGCTCACCTGCTCCACCGGTCCGCGAATGCGCACCTGACGGCGCAGGCTCTTCCAGTGAAAGCACATGGCCGCCTTTTCCGCGCTCAGGATTTCACCGCCCTTGGCGCTCTCGAAATTCGTGTAGAAGACGAAGCCGCGCTCATCAAACCCTTTCAGAAGCACCATGCGCACATTTGGCATTCCATCGGGATCGACGGTCGCCAGCGCCAGCGCATTGGGGTCGTTGGGTTCGGATTTCGTGGCGTCCTCGAGCCATTCGGCAAAGAGCCGAAAAGGCTCGCTGCGTTCGGTGAAGTCACCGGATTTTAACGTCTCGTCAATCATACTGGCTGCCTGGTTCGCGTTATCTACGGGGAGAATGCCGATTGTCGGGGGCAAAGCAAGCGCCAGTTCGGGGCAAGGCCTTGGCTCTGCATGTTCTGCAGCGCTGTGTCGCGCCTGCAGCGGTGATTCTTCTGGCCGGGTGCAGTGTCTCGGCGCTTGATCCTGGAGGGCAGGACGTGGACCGTTCGGTTGTGACGGGCTCCATTGCGCCGGTGCCGATGCCGGAAAACTTCATGTCTCAACCCGTGAAGCCTGCACCGCTGCCGACAGGGACGGACGCCATGCTGCACGCCATGGTCGGCGGCATGGGCGACAGTCTAGACGGCGCGCCGCCTCTTTCCTGGGACGATCCGGAAAATGATGTGCGCGGCGTTGTCACCGCCATTTTCGATGACGAGACCGGCACCTGCCGCCGCTTCGTGACCTCGCGTGAAAGTTTCGATGGCGTCGGACTTTATCGCGGGACGGTCTGTCCAACGCCCGAGTTCGGATGGCAGATACAGGCGTTCGAAGCGGTTTAGCGGCTGTTTCGGGCGCGGGGTCTGGAATTTCTTCCTAGCCAGACGCATATAGTGAACAACACCCCGAATTCACGAACGTTTTGCCGTATAATGCGGAACGATCAGGAATAGAGCTGCACATGCGCAATCCATATGACGTGTTGGGCGTGGCCAAGAATGCCTCGTCCAAGGAGATAAAATCGGCTTACCGAAAGCTGGCGAAGAAGTATCATCCGGACCAGAAGCCGGACGATCCGAAGGCCAAGGAGCGCTTCGCAGAAATCGGGCAGGCCTATGAAATTCTGGGCGACGAGAAACAGCGCGGCGCTTTCGACCGCGGTGAGATCGATGCCGAAGGCAAGCCGCGTTTCACCGGTTTTGAAGGCGGGGGCGCGGGCGGTGATCCGTTTGGCGGTTTCCGGCGGTCGGGCCGGGGCGGGCCGGGCGGCCCGGGTGCGCAGCATTTCGAATTCAGAAGCGGTGGTCCCGATGGGGCCGGTTTCAGCGGCGCGGACATTTTCAGCCAGATCTTCGGTGATGCTTTTTCGCAGCAGGGCGGACCTGCCGGTCAGGGACGGCGCGCTGGCGCTGGCCACAAGCGCCCGAGCGGCATGGGCGATCTGAACGCGACGCTGGATGTCGATATCGAGGACGTTGCAAAGGCTTCCAAGGTCACGGCCATCTTCCCGGGTGGGCGGCGCATCGCGGTCAAGCTCCCGCGCTACGTGGAAGACGGCCAGACCATCCGCCTCAAGGGGCAGGGCGAGGAGACGCCGTTTGGCGAGCGCGGCGATGCGCTGGTCAAGCTGCGCTTCCGCAAGCACCCGCGCTACCGCGTTGAGGGCCGGGACCTGCATGTGGATCTGCCGGTGAGCCTGCGTGATGCGGTTCTGGGCGCGAAAGTGCCCGTTGAAACGCCGACGGGGCGGCTTGCGCTGACCATTCCGGCCTGGACAAGTTCTGACCGCACCATGCGTCTGAAAGGGCGCGGCCTGCCGCTGAAGACCGATGGAAACGGCGACCTTTACGCTCATATCCAGATCATGCTGCCGGAAGGCGGAGATCCGGCGCTTGAGGCATTGTTCCGCCAATCGGCTTGATGCCTTCGCCGGGCTGTGCGATAGGGCTGCCGGCTTATTTATATTGCGCGGTCGGGAATCGCCCGGTCGTGCTATGCAGGTAGTTGGAGTGATGAAGCGCCGCGCCTTCTGGTGAAAGCATGACGCTTCGGCAATTGAATTCGGAGAACCATTCCATGACAAGTGGCAATGGCCTGATGGCCGGAAAGCGCGGGCTCATTCTGGGTGTCGCCAACAACCGCTCGATCGCCTGGGGTATCGCCAAGGCGTGCGCCAATGCTGGCGCAGAGCTTGCTTTGACCTATCAGGGCGACGCCCTGAAGAAGCGCGTCGAGCCGCTGGCTGAAGAGCTGGGCGCGATCGTCGCCGGTCACTGCGACGTGACCGACATGGACAGCGTCGATGCGGTGTTCGAGAAGCTTGAGAAGGAATGGGGCAAGCTGGACTTCCTGGTCCATGCCGTCGCTTTCTCCGACAAGGACGAGCTGACCGGCCGTTATGTCGATACGAGCCGCAACAACTTCCTGCGCAGCATGGACATCTCGGTCTATTCGCTCACCGCGCTTGCCAAGCGCGCCGAGCCGCTGATGACCGATGGTGGCTCCATCCTGACGCTCACCTATTACGGCGCCGAGAAGGTGATGCCGCACTACAATGTCATGGGCGTCGCCAAGGCCGCGCTAGAGGCGAGCGTGCGTTATATGGCGGTCGATCTGGGCGGCAGCAACATTCGTGTCAACGCCATTTCGGCTGGCCCGATCAAGACGCTGGCGGCTTCGGGCATCGGCGATTTCCGCTACATTCTGCGCTGGAACGAGTACAACTCGCCGCTCAAGCGCGTTGTCACCACCGATGAGGTGGGCGATTCCGCTCTCTACATGCTGTCGCATCTCTCGCGCGGCGTGACGGGCGAAGTGCTGCATGTCGATTCCGGCTATCACGTGGTCGGCATGAAGGCCGTGGACGCTCCCGATATTTCTGTCGTGACGGAGTAGATCGGCCTGCGTTCATTCGAACGCGCAAAGGACGATCCTAACCAGTGATGGAGCATCGGAATACCCGAAAGCCGGTTCCTGCTTTTCGGTCCGATGCTCCAAGTCAGAAGGCCCGCAGTGCTTCCCACCCTCTATATCATCAGACACGGCCAGACGGCCTGGAACGCCGAAGAGCGTCTTCAGGGGCAGGCCGATACTGATATCAATGCGGTTGGTCAGGTTCAGGCCGACCGTAATGGCATTCGCCTTGCCGATCTTCTCGATCACAATGCGGATGGCTTTGATTTTGTCGCAAGCCCGTTACGACGTACGCGCGAGACGATGGAGCGTGTGCGCGCAGGCCTTGGCCTGCCGCGCGAGGCATACCGCACCGATCCCCGGCTGATGGAACTGAATTTCGGCGACTGGCAGGGCTTTACCTATGCCGAGCTGGAAGCGGAAAATCCCGGCTGCACGGCAGCCCGTTCAAACGACAAATGGGGATTTGTCCCGCCGGGCGACAATGCAGAGAGCTATGAAAAGCTGGCTGAGCGCATCAAGCCGTGGCTTGGAGAGGTCAAGGGGCCGACCGTCTGTGTCACCCATGGCGGCGTGATCCGCTCGCTTCTTTACCTGCTGGGCCATGCGTCCAGCGATGAAGCGGCTGCGCTCACCATACCGCAGGATCGCATCCTGCGGTTTGAGAGTGGTTCGGCAGACTGGCTGTAAGGCTCACTCGGGCAGAAGCATGTCCGTGATCTGCTTCACGCCATTGTCGACTTCCCGATAGGCGAGAACCACTTCCATGCCGGGCTGAATGGCGGAAACGTCCATCTCGCTCGGCAGCTTGTAGGTCTGGCCATTTTCAAGCGTGATGGTGAGATTGTCCGGGTCCACATTGCGAACCTTGCCCTCGGCGTCGAGGGCAAAGGCGGATGAGGCAAGCATTAATAATCCCACTGCCGCGGCGAAAATGCGCATTCCACACCTCTCGGATTTCTATGTGGCGCCCGTATCCGGGGCGCGAATCCCTTCAATTTTGTAAACCACCTAATTGTGTCAAAACTTTCGCATTAGGCAATCCGGTTTGACCGCACCCGCAAAGGCCAATAGAAGCGAAACGACCGGCTCTCGGGGACGCGCTCGATGGTCGGGCTGTCTGTTTTCTGGAAGCCTGCATTCATGTCTCACAACACATTCGGTCATCTGTTTCGTGTCACCACCTGGGGCGAGAGCCATGGCCCGGCCATAGGCTGCGTGATCGATGGCTGCCCGCCCGGCATTCGTTTCACGCTGGCCGAGATCCAGGCCGAGCTCGACAAGCGGCGTCCGGGGCAGTCGCGTTTCGTCACCCAGCGCCGCGAGCCGGATCAGGTGAAGATCCTGTCGGGCGTGCTGCCGGATGAGGACGGCGAAACGCTGATCACCACCGGCACTCCGGTCTCCATGCTGATCGAGAATGTTGACCAGCGCTCGAAAGACTATGGCGAGATCGCCAGGCGATTCCGGCCGGGGCATGCGGACTACACCTACGAGACGAAATACGGTCTGCGCGACTATCGCGGCGGTGGCCGTTCTTCGGCGCGCGAGACGGCGACGCGGGTTGCCGCAGGCGCGCTCGCCCGCAAGGTCGTGCCGGGCATGAATGTGCGCGCAGCGCTTGTCGCCATGGGCGAGAAGGAAATCGACCGGGCCAACTGGGACTGGGATTTCATCGGCAATGCGGACAATCCCTTCTTCACACCTGACCCGAACTCGGTTCCGGTGTTTACCGAATATCTCGACGGCATCCGCAAGGCGGGTTCGTCGGTGGGCGCGGTGATCGAGGTTGTGGCGGAAGACGTGCCGGCCGGTCTCGGCGCGCCGATCTACGCCAAGCTCGATCAGGATATCTGCGCCAATCTGATGTCGATCAACGCCGTGAAGGGCGTGGAGATCGGCAATGGTTTCGAGGCGGCGCGGATCACCGGCGAGGAAAACGCCGACGAGATGCGCATGGGCAATGACGGAACCCCGCGCTTTCTGAGCAACAATGCCGGCGGCATTCTGGGCGGCATCTCCACCGGTGAGCCCATCGTGGCGCGCTTCGCCGTCAAGCCGACCTCGTCGATCCTGACGCCGCGCCAGAGCATCGACAGGGACGGCAATGAGGTCGATGTTCTGACCAAAGGCCGGCACGATCCCTGTGTGGGCATCCGCGCGGTGCCGATTGCCGAGGCAATGGTGGCCTGCGCAATCGCCGATCATTATCTGCGGCACCGTGGCCAGACCGGTCGCATCTGAGGAGTTTTCCCATGCCCTATGACCAGAAGAAGGTCGTTGAAGCCCTGCGCGCCTTTGAAAAGGGCGAGATCGTTGTCGTCATGGATGATGACGGGCGCGAAAACGAGGGCGATCTGATTGTCGCCGCCGTGCACTGCACGCCCGAGAACATGGCCTTCATCGTGCGCCACACCTCCGGCATCGTCTGCGCACCCATGCCGCAGGGCGAAGCGCGGCGGCTGAACCTGACGCCGATGGTGGCCGAGAACGATGCGCCGCATTCCACGGCCTTTACCGTCAGCGTCGATTTCAAACATGGCACGACCACCGGCATTTCGGCTGATGACCGCACGCTGACCGTGCGCAATCTGGCGAACCCCAATGTCGGCCCCGGCGACTTTGTGCGACCGGGACACATTTTCCCGCTGGTGGCGCGCGAGGGCGGGGTGCTGATGCGCTCGGGCCATACGGAAGCGGCTGTCGATCTGTGCAAGCTCGCCGGCCTGCCGCCGGTTGGCGTGATCTGCGAACTGGTCAATGATGACGGCACGGTGATGCGTGGACCCCAAGTCTCCGCCTTTGCCGAGAAGAATGGCCTCAAGCAGGTGTCGGTCGCCGATCTCATCGCCTATCGCCAGCGTCAGGAAACGCTGGTGGAGCGGGTGGCGAGTTTTGACATCGACACGCCGAGCGGCCCTGCAAAGGCCCATGCCTACACGCTTCCCTGGGAAGCCATGCAGCATCTGGCCATCGTCTTCGGCGACATTCGCGACGGCGTCGACATTCCCGTGCGTCTTCACACCGAGGACGTGGTGACGGACGTGTTCGGCACGGAAGAGCGCCTGCGCGAGGCCATGGAGCGCATGAACGGCCTTGGTCGTGGCGTTCTGGTCTATCTGCGCGAGGGGTCGGTGGGCGTTGCCCATCAGAACCGCCGCCGTCCGGCCGGCAACGAAGATCGCGAGGATCATGACGAAGCCCTGCGGCGCGAGAGCGAGTGGCGCGAGATCGGCCTTGGCGCGCAGATCCTGAAGGATCTGGGCATTTCCTCGATCAAGCTGATGGCCTCCCGCGAGCGCCATTATGTGGGGCTTGAAGGTTTCGGTATCGAGATCGCTTCGACCGACATCATGTAAGAAAAACAGCCCCAGGGGCTGTGACAGCGGGCATGAAAGCATCCATCCGGCCCAAAAGGCCGGGTGAAAGCCTGTTGACATGCGACCACTGCGCGAAATCCTGTCATGGCCAAGTTATGCTTTGGCAATTACAGTTATGACATGAACACCCGTTTCTACACGCATTCGATCTGCCGTGAGCACATCACACCACCCGGCCACCCGGAGCGGGCGGACCGATTACGGGTGATCGTGGATCGGCTCGACGACGAGCCCTTCACCTATCTGGAGCGGCTGGAAGCGCCGCTCGCCGATGAAGAGACCGTGCTCTACGCACATCCGCAGGAGCATCTCGACAAGGTGAAGGCGAACATTCCCGAAGAGGGGATGGCGCGCATCGATGAAGACACGATCATCAGTCCGAAGAGCTTTGAAGCGGCGCTGACCGCCATCGGCGGCGCGCTGGCCGGTGTGGACGACGTGTTTTCCGGCGATACCGGCAACGTGTTCGTGGCAGGTCGTCCGCCCGGCCACCATGCCGAGAAGAACCGCGCCATGGGGTTCTGCCTGTTCAACAATGCGGCCATCGCCGCGCGCCATGCCCAGAAGAAGCACGGCGCGGAGCGTGTCGCCATCGTTGACTGGGACGTGCATCACGGAAACGGAACGCAGGAGATTTTCTGGGACGATCCGAGCGTTCTTTACTGCTCCACGCACCAGATGCCGCTCTTTCCGGGAACGGGTGCGGCCCATGAAACGGGGGCGGGCAACATCTTCAACGCGCCGCTTGCCGCCGGCTCCGGTTCGGAGGTTTTCCGCGAGGCGTTCGACAAGGTCATTCTGCCGGCGCTCGACCGGTTTTCGCCCGATCTGATCATCATTTCGGCAGGCTTCGACGCGCACCGCCGCGACCCGCTTGCCGAGATCAATCTGGACGCCGAGGATTTCGACTGGGCGACGGGCGTTCTGATGGAGCGGGCCGATCGTTTGTCACAGGGTCGCCTTGTCAGCCTGCTTGAAGGTGGGTACGACCTGCAGGGACTTTCCGTGTCGGTCGCTGCGCATGTCGGCCGCTTGTTAAAGGGGTGAGAGATGGCCGAAGAAGCCAACAGCGACATCAAGGGCATGAGCTTCGAGCAGGCGCTCGAGGCGCTGGAGAAGATCGTTGAGGATCTCGAGCGCGGCGACGTGCCGCTCGACCAGTCGATCAGGATCTATGAGCGCGGCGAGGCGCTGAAGAAGCACTGCGACCAGCTGCTCAAGGCAGCCGAGGACAAGGTGGAGAAGATCCGCCTCTCACGCGAAGGGCAGGCAGCCGGCAGCGAGCCACTCGACGAAAGCTGAGTCCGGAAAATCCAAAATATCGGCAACCTCTGTACATTTGTTTGTGCGGAGGTTGTTTTGTATTTGCATCATGAAAAATTATGCTCTCTTGAAACTGTACTGTTTCATCGCATTGCGTTTACTTTGGATAGCTGACGTCCTATGTCGAAGCGATGCAAACAGCCGAGGTGACGCGCGTGAAATCGCCACCCGAGACTCCACTTCTCGATACGGTCGGCATTCCTGCCGATCTCAAACGCCTTTCCGAGGATGCGCTTCCTCAGCTTGCTGACGAGCTGCGCGCCGAACTGATCGACGTGGTCTCCAGGACCGGCGGGCACCTGGGCGCAGGGCTCGGCGTGGTCGAGCTGACCGTGGCGCTGCACTATGTGTTCGACACGCCCGATGACCGGCTGATCTGGGATGTGGGCCATCAGGCCTATCCGCACAAGATCATCACCGGGCGGCGCGATCGCATCCGCACGCTGCGGCAGGAGGGCGGGCTCTACGGTTTCACCAAGCGCTCGGAGAGCGAATACGATCCGTTCGGAACCGCGCATTCCTCCACCTCCATCTCCGCCGGTCTCGGCATGGCCGTTGCCCATGAGCTGGCTGGCGAAAAGCGCAATGTGATTGCGGTGATCGGCGATGGTGCGATGTCGGCGGGCATGGCCTATGAGGCGATGAACAATGCCGGCGCTCTCGACGCCCGGCTGATCGTCATCCTCAACGACAACGACATGTCGATTGCGCCGCCGCAGGGCGCGATGAGCGCCTATCTGGCGCGGCTTGCCTCGGGGCGGGCCTATCAGGGCGTGCGCGATTTCGGCAAGAAACTCACCTCCTATCTGGGCGAGGGCGTGGACCGGGCGATCACCCGCGCGGTGGAGCATGCGCGCGGCTATGTGACCGGCGGCACGCTGTTTGAGGAAATGGGGTTCTTCCACATCGGTCCCATCGACGGGCACAATCTCAAGCACCTCATCCCGGTTCTGAAGAATGTGCGCGACAATGGCACGGGGCCGGTGCTCATCCATGTGGTGACGAAGAAGGGCAAGGGTTATCCGCCCGCAGAGGCCGCCGCCGACAAATATCATGGCGTTAACAAGTTCGACGTCATCACCGGCGCGCAGGCCAAGGCGCCGGCGAACGCGCCGAGCTACACCAAGGTTTTCGCCCAGTCGCTCATTCAGGAAGCGCGCGAGGACGACCGGATCGTCACCGTCACGGCGGCGATGCCGTCCGGCACCGGGCTCGACCTGTTCGAGCAGGAGTTTCCCGAACGCACTTTTGATGTGGGCATTGCCGAGCAGCATGCGGTGACCTTTGCCGCCGGGCTGGCGACGGAGGGGCTGCGCCCGTTCGCGGCGATCTATTCGACCTTCCTCCAGCGCGCCTATGACCAGGTGGTGCATGATGTGGCGCTGCAAAACCTGCCGGTTCGCTTTGCCATCGACCGCGCCGGCTTTGTGGGGGCGGATGGCGCCACCCATTGCGGTGCGTTCGACATCACCTATCTGGCCAGCCTGCCGAATTTCGTCGTCATGGCGGCGGCGGACGAGGCGGAGTTGCGCCACATGGTGCGCACCGCCGTGGAACATGATCAGGGGCCAATCGCCTTCCGCTATCCGCGTGGCAATGGCATTGGCGTCGAGATGCCGGAGCGCGGCGAAGTGCTGGAACTGGGCAAGGGGCGCATCATGCGCGAGGGCTCCAAGGTGGCGCTTCTCTCGCTGGGTGGCCGGCTTGAAGACTGCATGAAGGCGGCGGACGAGCTGGATGCGGCGGGTCTTTCCACGACCGTGGCCGACGCCCGCTTCGCCAAGCCGCTGGACACGGAGATGATTCGCCGGCTGGCGCAGGAGCACGAGGTTCTCATCACCATCGAGGAAGGCTCCATCGGCGGTTTCGGTTCGCATGTGCTCAATTTCCTGGCGCATGAAGGTCTGCTCGAAAGCGGTGTGAAGGTGCGGCCCATGGCCATGCCAGACCGCTTTATCGGCCACGCCAAGCCGGAGCGTATGGTGGAGGATGCGGGCCTTGATGCCCCGGCCATCGTGCGCACCGTCTTTGCCGCTCTTGGTCAGCAGGCGGAGAGCGCTGCGCGCGCCTGAAAACGGCGGGTTTTGGTTGGCAGGCGCGCCACAGGCGGGTAAAGCACCCCAAATGCGCAATTCCAGCAGGACCCTCCGATGAGGCTCGACCAGTTTCTCGTAGAGCGAGGATTTTTCGACAGCCGCGCCCGCGCGCGCGACGCGATCCTGCGCGGCACGGTGATGGTGGACGGGAAGCCTGCGAAAAAGCCGGGCCAGACGGTCGCGCCAACCGTCGAGATCGGGGTCGATGATCCGGCGAGCGCCTATGTATCGCGCGCGGCGCTAAAACTCCTGCGTGGCCTCGAGGTCTTCGGTTTCGATCCGAAAGGGGCCGAGGCGCTCGATATCGGCGCGTCGACCGGCGGTTTCACGCAGGTGCTTCTGGAGCGCGGCGCGGCCCATGTCACGGCCATCGATGTGGGCAGCGGGCAGATGGATGCCCGGATCGAGGGCGATCCGCGTGTTACGTCGCGCGAGGGCGTGAATGCAAGGCACCTGACGGCGGAAGACCTGAATGGCCGCGCGCCGGATTTTCTGGTGTCGGATGTGAGCTTCATTTCGCTGAAACTTGCCCTGCCGCCGGCACTCGCTCTGGCAGCGCCGGGCGCGTACGGTATCTTTCTGGTCAAGCCGCAGTTCGAGGCGGGGCGGGAAGCCATCGGCAAGGGCGGCCTGTTGCGCGATCCGGCGCGGGCCGATGAAATAGCGGCGGATCTGGAGAATTGGCTGGGGACGAACGCCGGTTGGCAGGCCGTGGGGCTTGCACCGTCGCCCATAGAGGGCGGAGACGGAAACCGTGAATTTCTTTTGGCCGGGCGCAGGAGCCGATGAGCGAAACTCTGACGATTGATCATCTGGGTGCACAGGGCGATGGCGTGGCGGTCACGCCGTCCGGGCCTGTCTATGTGCCGTTTGCGTTACCGGGCGAAGTGGTGGAAGCCGAAGTGCGCAAGGGGCGTGCCAGCAGGGTGAAGCTGCAGCAGGCCGCACCCGAGCGCGCCGAACCCGTGTGCCGTCATTTCGCCGATTGCGGCGGCTGCGCGGTGCAGCATCTGGAACAGGAAGCCTATCGCGCCTGGAAGCGCGACAAGGTGGAGCGCGCGCTGCAGGCGCGCGGCATCGATGTGGCGGTGGAGCCGCTTGTCGCGTGCCCGCCGCAGACGCGCCGCCGCGTGACCTTCACCGCACGGCGTCTGGGCTCGGATATCCTGCTTGGCTTCAACGCCGCGCAGACGCACCGCATCGTCGTGATCGAGGAATGTCCGGTCGCCACGCCCGTCATCACGGGGGCGCTGGATGATCTGCGGGATCTGGCAAAGGCAATCGCCGCAACGCCAAAACCGTTCCATATGACGGTGACCGAGACGGTGTCCGGCCTCGACATAGCGGTTGTGGGCGCAGGAAAGCTTGGTGAAAAGCAGCGCCGGGCCGTGGTGGACATGGCGCTCTCAAAGCAGGTTTCGCGGCTGTCCGCCGATGGCGAGATCATCGTGGAAGGCAACAAGCCGGCCGTGCTCTTCGGCGGTGTGCCGGTGGCCATTCCGCCGGCCGGCTTTCTGCAGGCGACCGCCGAGGCGGAAAACGCCATGGCCGCACTCGTGGCGGGGCATCTGGAAGGCTGCAAGCACGTTGCCGACCTCTTTGCCGGCAGCGGCACGTTTGCGCTGCGGCTTGCGCACAAGGCGCGGGTCTACGCTGCCGAGGGCGATGCTGGCGCGCTTGCCGCACTCGACAATGCCGCACGGCAGTGGCCGTCGCTCAAGCCGGTGAAGGCGGAAAAGCGCGATCTCTTCCACCGTCCGCTTCTGGTCAAGGAGCTGGCGGATTTCGACGGGCTGGTTTTCGATCCTCCCCGCGCGGGTGCGGAGTTCCAGTGCCGGCAGCTTGCCCGCTCGACCGTGCGGCGCATTGCGGCGGTGTCATGCAATCCGGGCACGCTGGCGCGGGATCTGGCGATCCTTGTCGAGGGTGGCTATCGCGTCACCAGCGTCACGCCCATCGACCAGTTCCTCTGGTCGCCGCATGTGGAAGCGGTGGCGCTTCTGGAAAAGAAGCCGCAGCGGCGGTAGGGCGTTTCCGCCTGACCGCGAAATGTGCTGATCAGCCCTTCAGGAGCATGTCGACATAGGAAGGCACCACGCGGCTTGCCGGCCCGTGGATCGCCTCGTCGAAATCATCGAACGTGTCGGAGGGCTCGAGATTGAGCTCGATCGTGTGCGCGCCGGAGCGGCCGGCTTCCTGAACGAACTGTGCTGCCGGATAGACATTGCCCGACGTGCCGATGGACATGAAGAGATCGGCGGCGCGAAGTGCGGTGTAGATGCGTTCCATCTGATAGGGCATCTCGCCGAACCAGACGACATCCGGGCGCATGTGGCCGACCGCGCCGCAGGAAGGGCAGGGCGTCTCCACCGACATGTCGCCCTGCCAGGCAGTGCGCGCGCCGCAATCGGCGCATAACGCGCTCAGATGTTCGCCATGCATGTGGATCAGGTTTGTGGAGCCTGCCCGCTCATGCAGATCATCGATGTTCTGTGTGACCAGAAGCACTTCGCCTTTGAACTCGCGTTCCAGCCGGGCGAGTGCGCGGTGCGCATCGTTGGGCTCAAGCCCGGCGATCCTGCGCCGGCGCATATTGTAGAAATCATGCACCAGAACCGGATTGGCGGCGAAGCCCTCGGGCGTCGCCACGTCGCGATAGTCGATCTTGGACCACAGACCGTTCCTGTCGCGGAACGTGTCCACGCCGGATTCGGCGGAGATGCCTGCGCCGGTCAGTATGACGATGCGCTCGAACATGATCAGGTCTGCGTGCCGCCCACGGTCATCTGGTCCATACGCAGATGCGGCTGGCCGACGCCCACGGGCACGCCTTGTCCGGCCTTGCCGCACATGCCGATGCCATTGTCGAGGCTCATGTCGTTGCCGACCATGGAAACGCGGTGCATGGCGTCCGGGCCATTGCCGATCAGCATGGCGCCCTTCACCGGCTGGGTCACCTTGCCGTCTTCGATCATGTAGGCCTCGGTGCAGCCGAACACGAACTTGCCGGATGTGATGTCCACCTGACCGCCGCCGAAGGAAACGGCGTAGATGCCTTTCTTCACAGAGGCGATGATTTCCTCGGGCGTCCTGTCGCCGCTGGTCATGTAGGTATTGGTCATGCGCGGCATGGGCTCATGCGCATAGGATTCGCGCCGGCCATTGCCGGTGGCCGCCATGCCCATGAGGCGGGCGTTCTGGCGGTCCTGCATGTAGCCGACCAGCTTGCCGTCCTCGATCAGCACGTTGCGTCCGGTGGGCGTGCCTTCATCGTCGATGGTGAGGGAGCCGCGCCGTTCCGAAATCGTGCCGTCATCCACCACAGTCACGCCACGGGCGGCGACCTGCTCGCCCAGAAGCCCGGCGAAAGCGGAGGTTTTCTTGCGGTTGAAGTCGCCTTCGAGCCCGTGGCCAACGGCCTCGTGCAGCATCACGCCCGGCCAGCCATTGGCGAGCACGATGTCGAACGTGCCGGCAGGCGAGGGGACGGCCTCAAGATTGACGAGCGCCTGACGCAGCGCCTCGCTGGCGGCGAACTGCCAGGAATCTTCTGCAAGGAATTCGCCAAAGCTCTTGCGTCCGCCCATGCCGTAGGAGCCGGTCTCCTGCCGGTCGCCATCGCCGACCATGACAGACACATTGACCCGGACGAGAGGGCGGATATCGCGCGCGATCTGGCCGTCGGCGCGCAGAATTTCCACATGCTGCCAGGAGGCGGCAAGCGAGGCCGAGACCTGGCGCACGCGCGCATCCTTTGCCCGCAACCAGCCGTCGATTTCCTGCAAAAGCTTCGCTTTTTCCTCGAAACCGGGCGAAACGATCGGATTTTCGTCACCGTAAAGCCGCTGATTCGTCCCGGCGGGGGCGGCGGCCAGTTTTCCAGAATAACCGTCCTTGACGGTGGAAACGGCATCGGCGGCGCGGCGCAGGGCCGCTTCCGACAATTCGCTCGAATGCGCGTAGCCCGAAGCCTCGCCGGCGACGGCCCGCAGGCCAAAGCCCTGATCGGTGTTGAAATTGGCGGTTTTCAGCCTACCATCATCGAAGACGAGCGCTTCTCCTTCCCGGTATTCGAGAAAGAGTTCCCCGTCATCCGCGCCGCGGATCGTGTCGGAAACGAGAGATTTGAGTCGTTCGGCCGAGCAGTCGAACGCATCAAGCAGCGATTTGGCGGTCATGAACAATATCCTGTCGAAACTCTCTTCCATTTAGGGAAGAGAGCGCGTGCAATCCAGTGGTGATCCGGCAGCGGTTCAGACAGGCGGTCGTGAGATTACTTCGGCAGGGCGTCGAAACCGGCGGCAAAACCGTTCAGATCGACGGGAATGCCAATGCCTTCCTCCGGCGTCTGGAAGACGATGAAGGTGGCCGACTGACCGGACTTGAAGGTCTCGACGAGCTGATCCTCGAGGATCACCTCGGCGTAGCAGCCGTCCTGGAAGCAGCGCACGAAATAGGCCCGGCCGATGTCCTTGCCGTCCACATTGAGGCCAAGCCCGTTGGGAAGGAGGACGCCAAGCGGCGCAAGAACGCGCAGGATTTCCGCCTTTCCGTCGGCGGTGCGCAGAACAACGACCGAAAGCCCCATCTCGGGACGGTCTTCGGCAACCACGTTCTGCATCATGGCGCACTGTTCGCTGGAAGCGCCGGCCGGCGTGTCGCAGAGGATAGACCACGCGCCATGGGTGGAGCGCACCGTTCCGCTTTGCTGGGCCTGAGCGCCCAGTACGGGAAAGACGGTCATCGCGAGCGCTGCCGCGGCGCATTTGAGGAAGGACATACTCATTGTTCCTGGCTCCCGTACGAATCAGGACAATTTATCCTGCGTTTGCAGTTGGCGAAAAGGGACTGAGTCAGCAAAGATTGGGATAACCTGTTTATGCGGGGACAAAGAAAACAATTGCGTATGATTCCGACGGAAATGGGACGCTTGGACGCTTTGTGGTATTGCACTTTGATGAAGGACGGCGCTATGAGCCTGCCGATGGGGGTGCAAAAATGCCGCACGTGGCATTTCGCGCCCGCCTTGCGGTTCAAATAAGAGTATGTTTTGAACGCGCCTATAAAAAGCCAGAATTCCCTTTGCGGCAAAATCGAACGGTCGGTTTTGTCGTGTCGCCACGGGAGATGACGAGGGTTATGAAGAATATCGCTGTTGGCCTTGCCACTCTGCCGTTTCTCGCCACGGGCGCCGTTGCTGCGCAACCCGAGCCCTGGCAGATGCGCTTTCAACCCGCCGCCACCGGCATCATGCGGGAGATCACCTGGTTCGAGGAATACACTCTGTGGTTCATCGTACCGATCACCATCCTTGTCACGCTGCTGCTGGCCTGGTGCATTGTGCGTTTCCGCGCAAAAGCCAATCCGACGCCGTCGCGGACCAGCCACAACACGCTGATCGAGGTCGTCTGGACCGTCGGCCCCGTGATCGTGCTCCTGTTCCTCGCGGTCCCGTCCTTCCAGCTTCTGACGGCGCAGTACACGCCCAAGGAAGAGCCGGCCATCACCATCAAGGCGACCGGCGTCCAGTGGTACTGGGATTACGAATACCAGCTCGAAGAGCCGCTTTCCTTCAGCTCGCTGATGCTGAAAGAAGACGAGCGCGCTTCGGCAGGCAAGGAAGACAAGGCGGAATATCCGCGTCTTCTGGCAGTCGACAATGAGATCGTCGTTCCGGTGGACACCACCGTTCGCGTTCTCGTGACGGCCAGCGACGTGATCCACGCCTTCGCCATGCCGGCCTTTGGCGTCAAGGTCGATGCGGTTCCCGGCCGTATCAACGAGACCTGGTTCAAGGCTGAGAAAGAAGGCCTTTATTACGGTCAGTGTTCCGAGCTTTGCGGCAAGGACCATGCCTACATGCCGATCGCCATCCGCGTCGTGGCGCAAGACCAATATGACACCTGGGTTGCAGCAGCAGGCGAGGATCTCGCCGGCGCCAATAAGGCGCTGATGGCTGCAGTCGAGGGCAATACGAAAGTTGCGTCTGCAGGCGAATGAGCCGGTAGACGTCCAGAGAGGAAATGGAGCGGTAGGAAATGGCAGGCGCTACAACCCAAGACGCCCATGGCGAACACAAGCCAACCGGATGGACCCGGTGGGTTTACTCCACCAACCACAAGGACATCGGTACGCTCTACCTGATCTTCGCCATCTTCGCAGGCGTCGTCGGCGGCTTCCTGTCCGTTATGATGCGCTGGGAACTGGCTGAGCCGGGCATTCAGATCTTCCACGGTCTTGCCGCGATGGTCTACGGCTACGAAGGCGATGCAGCCATCGACGCCGGCAAGCACATGTACAATGTGTTCACCACCGCGCACGGCCTCGTCATGATCTTCTTCATGGTCATGCCGGCGCTGATCGGCGGCTTCGCCAACTGGATGATCCCGATCATGATCGGTGCGCCTGACATGGCGTTCCCGCGCATGAACAACATCTCGTTCTGGCTTCTGCCCCCGGCCTTCATTCTTTTGATGATGTCGCTCTTCGTTCAGGGCCCGGCCGGCGCTTACGGCACCGGTGGCGGCTGGACGATCTATCCGCCGCTTTCGACCTCCGGTCAGCCCGGACCCGCAATGGACCTCGCCATTCTGTCGATCCACATTGCCGGTGCTTCGTCGATCCTCGGTGCGATCAACTTCATCACCACGATCTTCAACATGCGCGCTCCGGGCATGACGCTGCACAAGATGCCGCTGTTTGCCTGGTCGGTGCTGATCACCGCCTTCCTGCTGCTCCTGTCGCTCCCGGTTCTGGCCGGCGGCATCACCATGCTTCTGACGGACCGCAACTTCGGCACGACCTTCTTCGCGCCTGAGGGCGGCGGCGACCCGATCCTGTTCCAGCACCTGTTCTGGTTCTTCGGTCACCCGGAAGTGTACATTCTGATCCTGCCCGGCTTCGGCATTGTCAGCCACATCGTGTCGACCTTCTCGAAGAAGCCGATCTTCGGTTACCTCGGCATGGCCTACGCCATGGTCGCCATCGGCGCAGTCGGCTTCATCGTGTGGGCACACCACATGTACACGACCGGCCTGTCGCTCGACACGCAGCGTTACTTCGTGTTCGCAACGATGGTCATCGCGGTGCCAACCGGCGTGAAGATCTTCTCGTGGGTTGCCACCATGTGGGGCGGCTCCATCGAGTTCCGCACGCCGATGATCTGGGCAATCGCCTTCATCTTCCTGTTCACCATCGGCGGCGTGACGGGCGTTCAGCTCGCCAATGCCGGTCTGGACCGGGCCATGCACGACACCTACTACGTGGTCGCACACTTCCATTACGTGCTGTCCATGGGCGCCGTGTTCGCGATCTTCGCGGCCTGGTACTACTGGTTCCCGAAGATGACCGGCTACATGTACAACTCGTTCATCGCCCGCATCCACTTCTGGATCACCTTCATTGGCGTGAACATCATCTTCTTCCCGCAGCACTTCCTGGGTCTGGCCGGCATGCCGCGCCGCTACATCGACTACCCGGATGCGTTCGCGGGCTGGAACCTGGTTTCCTCCTACGGCTCCTACATCTCTTTCGTGGGTGTCCTGGTGTTCCTGTATGGCGTGTTCGAGGCATTCGCCAAGAAGCGTCCGGCTGGCGCCAATCCGTGGGGCGAGGGCGCAACGACGCTCGAGTGGCAGCTTTCTTCGCCGCCGCCGTTCCACCAGTGGGAGCAGCTGCCGAAGATCCGCTGATCGCAGGCAGTTCGTAACGAGTAAAGGCTGCGCGGCCTTCCGCAGAGACGGGCCGCGCAGCCGAATTAATGAAACAAGGGCACGACATGGCGCTGGTTGACCAAGAGCAGATGGAAGACACGGCTTACCGCCTTTCCGAGGCGGCGCCGGGCGATTTCATTGCGCTGTTGAAGCCGCGCGTCATGTCCCTTGTGGTGTTCACCGCCTTTGTCGGCCTGGCCATGGCGCCGGGCGTTACCAACCCGCTGCTGGCGGTGATCTCCATCGCCGCAATCGCGGTTGGAGCCGGGGCATCGGGCGCGCTGAACATGTGGTACGACGCCGATATCGACGCGGTCATGGGGCGCACCGCGCGCCGCCCGGTTCCGGCCGGCCGCGTGACGGCGGGCGAGGCTCTTGGCTTCGGTCTGGTGCTCTCCGCATTTTCGGTGGCCACGCTCGGCCTGATGGCCAACTGGACGGCAGCGGCGCTGCTGGCCTTCACGATTTTCTTCTATGCCGTGGTCTACACGATGTGGCTGAAGCGCTCGACGCCGCAGAACATCGTCATCGGTGGCGCTGCAGGCGCGCTGCCGCCGGTTGTAGGCTGGGCTGCGGTGACCGGTACGGTCAGCATGGAAAGCCTCGTGCTTTTCCTCATCATCTTCCTCTGGACGCCGCCGCATTTCTGGGCGCTGGCCCTGTTCAAGTCCGGTGACTATGAGCGGGCGGGCATTCCCATGTTGCCCAATGTTGCGGGACATGCGGCGACCAAGAAACAGATCTTCATTTACGCCCTGCTTCTGGCCGTGAGCGGTCTCCTGCCGGTGGTCGCCGGCTTTGCGACCCTCGTCTACGGGGTCGTGGCCGCCGTTCTGGGCGTGGGCTTTGTGTGGTATTCCTGGCAGGTGCTGCGGATGCCGGAGAGTGACACGGCCATGAAGCCCGCCAAGGCGCTGTTCGGCTACTCGCTCCTGTATCTTTTCGTGCTGTTTACGGCACTTCTGGTCGACCGGCTGCTCGTCAGCCTCGGCCTGGTTTTCTGAGGTGGCTTTGATGGACAAGGATTTCGTCAAACCGACCGAAGCTCAGCTGAAGGCGCGCCGCAAGCGCTCCGTCGCGCTTGCCATTGCGCTCGCTGCTTTCGTCGTCATCGTCTATATCGGCAGCCTGGCCAAGATCGGCCCCGGTCTGTTCGAGCGCGGCATGTAGGTGTGACATGAGCAGCGAAACCACAGACCGGGAAAAGAAGGCGGGCAACCGCAACCGCACGGCAGCGATCGTATGCTGCGCGGTCGTTGGCGGCATGGTGGGCATGGCCTACGCAGCCGTGCCGCTCTACCAGCTTTTCTGTCAGGTGACGGGCTACGGGGGCACGACGCAGCGCGTCGAGCAGTATTCCGACACCATTCTGGACCGGACGATCACGGTGCGTTTCGACGCAAACACCAATGGTGTGCCGTGGGAGTTCAAGCCGGTGCAGCGCGACATCACGCTGCGCCTGGGCGAAACGAAGCAGATTTCCTACGTTTCGCGCAATCTGGCTGACTACCCCACCTGGGGCACGGCGACGTTCAATGTGTCGCCACCGCAGGCGGGCGCTTATTTCAACAAGGTTGAGTGCTTCTGCTTTACCGAACAGGAGTTGCAACCCGGCGAGTCCTATGACATGCCGGTCGTGTTCTTTGTCGACCCGGAGATCGTCAACGTGCCCGAACTTAAAGACCTTAAAACAATTACGCTTTCCTACACATTCTTCCCGCTTGAGAAGAAGGCGCCGGTCGTTGCCGCGCCCAAAACAAACACCAATCAGAACGAAAATCTCGGGGGCTGACATGGCCGACGCGCACGCAAAACATCATGACTATCACATCATCGATCCCAGCCCGTGGCCCTTCTTGGGTTCGCTGGGCGCCCTGGTCATGTCCATCGGCGGCATCGCCTGGATGAAGGCCCTGAACGGGACCGATTTCACGATCTTCGGCTTCGATCTCGCCGCAAGCAATTACTGGCTGTTCCTGATCGGCCTCTTCATCGTGCTCTTCACCATGTATTCGTGGTGGGCGGACACGATCCAGGAGGGCCGCGAGGGCCATCACACGCGTGTTGTGGCGCTTCACCTGCGCTATGGCATGATCATGTTCATCGCTTCGGAGCTGATGTTCTTCGTGGCATGGTTCTGGGCGTTCTTCGACGCCAGCCTGTTCCCGGGCGAGCTGGTTCAGGAGACGCGCGCCGAATTCACCGGCGGAACCTGGCCGCCCGTCGGCGTCGAGGTTCTCGATCCCTTCCACCTGCCGCTGTACAACACGATCATTCTGCTGCTCTCCGGCACGACGGCGACCTGGGCGCACCACGCGCTGCTCGAGAATGACCGCAAGGGCCTCGTCTGGGGTCTGGCGCTGACCGTTGCGCTCGGCGTTCTCTTCTCCGCCGTGCAGATCTACGAGTACATGCACGCACCGTTCGCGTTCGCCGATTCCATCTATGGCGCGACCTTCTACATGGCGACCGGCTTCCACGGCTTCCACGTGTTCATCGGCACGATCTTCCTGCTGGTGTGCCTGCTGCGCGCAATGGCTGGCGACTTCTCGCCCGAGCGCCACTTCGCTTTCGAGGCGGCTGCCTGGTACTGGCACTTCGTTGACGTTGTCTGGCTGTTCCTCTTCGTCTTCATCTATGTCTGGGCCTCTTCGGGCGCGACGATCGCACATATGTAATCCCGCCCAGTGGGGGAACATGGAAACGGCCGGGGAGACCCGGCCGTTTTCTTTTTTGGGGCGCAATTTGCCTGTAGCGGTGAAACCCTTCGCGCTGCGACAGGGCGAGGCGTCGACCCGACCGGGCCGACTGTGTTAAGCGGCTTTATCAAACGCCCAACCGCGATGGGGCGGGGCTGCAATCCGGATTGGATGTGAATGACGGTGCCTGAGAACAATGAGCGTGGCGACGAACCTGTCGTCGACAAGGCCATCTGGCCACCGGTCGATCCCGTGAGTGCGGGGCTCGGCGGACGGTGTCCGCGGTGTGGGGAAGGGCGGCTCTTCTCCGGCTTTCTGACCGTGGGGCGCGGGTGCCACAATTGCGGTCTGGATTACAGCTTTGCCGATGCCGGCGATGGACCGGCCGTGTTCGTCATTCTGATCATCGGCTTTCTCATCGTCGGGCTGGCGCTCTGGATGGAGGTTTCGCTCGGACCGTCGCTCTGGGTGCATTTCCTTCTGTGGATCCCGCTGGCGATCGTTCTGTGCCTGACGGCGCTGCGGCTCATGAAAGGGCTGCTGATCGCACTGCAATACCGCAACAAGGCTGCTCAGGGAGAGCTGGACCAGTAATGGCCGCATCGGAAACGACTGCATTCCGCCGGTCTGGCATGACCTGGCTTCTGCTTCTGCTGAGCCTTGTGGTGCTTGCCTGTGTTCTGGCGCTCGGCACCTGGCAGGTGCAACGGCTCTACTGGAAGGAAGCGCTGATCGCGCAGATCGAAGAGCGGATCAATGCGGATCCCGTCGATCTGGAGAGCATGGAGCGGATCTATGCCGAGAGCGGTGATGTGGAATACCGCCCGCTCCAGGTGGAGGGGGCGTTCCGGCACACGGGCGAGCGCCATTATTTTGCGACCTGGAAGGGGCAGTCGGGCTATTTCGTCCACACGCCGCTTAAGCTTGACGATGGCCGCTTCATCTTCGTCAATCGCGGGTTCGTTCCGTTCGACCGCAAGGACGCCGAGGCACGCGCCGAAGGGCAGGTGGTCGGCGGTGTGCGGGTTGCCGGACTGGCGCGCAACGGCATTGAGGAAAAGCCGTCCTTCATCGTTCCCGAGAATGACGAAGCCAAGAACATCTTCTACTGGAAGGATCTGAAGGCAATGGCGACAACGGCCGGGCTGCCCGAGGCCTCGCGCGTGCTGCCATTTTATATGGATGCCGATGATTCGCCCAATCCCGGCGGTCTGCCCGTGGGCGGCGTGACGCGCATCGACCTTCCCAACAGCCATCTGCAATATGCGATCACCTGGTACGGGCTGGCGGTGGCGCTTTGCGGGGTGCTGTTTGTCTGGTGGCGGAGAAATCGCCGGCGCTCTTGACATTGACCGCCTGACACCGCCAATTCCGGCCCGAGCAAGGGGAAGACAGATGACGGCTGCCGATATGACAAAACAGAAGCTGACGGTGCGGCTTTGCGGTCCGCGTGGTTTCTGCGCGGGCGTTGACCGCGCTATCCAGATCGTTGTTCTGGCCCTGAAGAAATACGGGGCTCCGGTCTATGTGCGCCACGAGATCGTGCACAATCGCTATGTGGTGGAGGGCCTGCAGGAACGCGGCGCCGTGTTCATCGAAGAGCTGAACGAGATCCCCGAGGAACACCGCGACAGCCCGGTCGTGTTCTCCGCGCATGGCGTGCCGAAATCGGTGCCCGCCGATGCGCAGAACCGCAACCTGTTCTATCTCGACGCCACGTGCCCGCTCGTTTCCAAGGTGCACAAGCAGGCCATGCGGCACCACCGGCTTGGCCGGCACGTGCTTCTGATCGGCCATGCGGGCCATCCCGAGGTGATCGGCACGATGGGGCAGCTGCCGGAAGGCACGGTGACGCTGGTGGAAACCGTGGAAGGCGCGAACGCGCTGGTGCGCCCGGAAGGGGTGGAGCTTGGCTTCGTCAGCCAGACGACGCTTTCGGTGGAGGATACGGCGGACATTCTGAAGGCGCTTGAAGAGCGTTTTCCGGATCTGCATGCACCGGCAGCCGAATCCATCTGCTACGCCACCACGAACCGCCAGGAGGCGGTGAAGAAGGCTGCGCCGGGGGCGGACCTGTTTCTGGTCGTTGGCGCGCCGAACTCCTCCAATTCGCGCCGTTTGGTGGAAGTGGCGGAGCGCGCCGGCGCAAAGCGCTCGCTGCTCGTGCAGCGCGCGTCCGAGATCCCGTGGGACGAGGTGGGCGGCATTCGCGTGCTCGGCCTTTCGGCTGGCGCTTCTGCCCCCGAGATCATCGTCAACGAAATCATCGATGCGTTCGGCGAGCGCTTTGACATCAATGTCGAGCTCGCGATCACGGCCGAGGAGACGGAGAATTTCCCCGTCATGCGCGCCATCAGGGACGTGGAATTGACCAGCGCCGACATGGCCTTTGTGAACGGCAACGCATAAGCATGGCAGTCTATACGGATATTACCGAACTCGAACTCGGTGCGCTCCTGAAGGAATACGACGTCGGTGACCTGCTCTCCTACAAGGGCATTGCCGAGGGGTCGGAAAACTCCAACTACATGCTGCACACGTCGAAGGCGGCTTTCATCCTGACGCTTTATGAGCGGCGGGTGGAGCGCTCGGACCTGCCGTTCTTTCTGGGGCTGATGGAGCATCTGGCGCAGAATGGCGTGAACTGCCCGCTGCCGGTGCACCGGCGCGATGGTGTGGTGGTGAGCGAGATTGCCGAACGGCCTGCTGCGCTGATCACCTTTCTGGAAGGGATGTGGCTGCGGAAGCCCGCGCCAAGGCACTGCCGCGAAGTGGGCAAGGCGATGGCCGGCATGCATCTCGCCGGGCAGGGCTTTGAGCTGACGCGGCCCAATGCGCTGACGGTGGGCGACTGGCGTCCGCTCTGGGAGAAGGCAAAGCCGCGCGCCGACGAAGTGGAGCCGGGGCTGGTGTCCGAAGTGGAGGCCGATCTGGCCGCTCTGACGGCAGGCTGGCCGCAGGATCTGCCCACCGGCATCATCCATGCCGATCTCTTTCCCGACAATGTGTTCTTCCTCGGCGACGAGGTGTCGGGCATCATCGATTTCTATTTCGCCTGCAATGATCTCCTGGCCTATGACATCGCCACCTGCCTGAATGCATGGTGCTTTGAGGCGGATGGTTCCTACAATCTGACCAAGGGAACGGCGCTGCTCGAGGGCTATCAGTCCGTGCGGCCGCTGGAGCAGGCCGAGATTGCGGCGCTGCCGCTTCTGGCGCGCGGTTCGGCGCTGCGCTTCATGCTGACGCGGCTCTATGACTGGCTGACGATCCCTGACGGCGCGCTGGTGAACAAGCGCGACCCGATGGAATATGTGCGCCGTCTGCGCTTCCACCGGCAAATCAGCTCACCTTCGGAATATGGGATCGGCATAAAGTGACAAGCGTGGAAATTTACACCGACGGAGCCTGCTCGGGAAATCCGGGGCCGGGCGGCTGGGGCGCGCTGCTGCGCTTCAACGGCACGGAAAAGGAACTGTCGGGCGGCGAAGCCGAGACCACGAACAACCGGATGGAGCTTCAGGCGGCCATCGAGGCGCTGAGTGCGCTCAAGCGGCCCTGCGACGTCGATCTCTACACGGACAGTGTTTATGTGCGCGACGGCATTTCCGGCTGGATCGAGGGCTGGAAGCGCAATGGCTGGAAAACGGCTGCCAAGAAGCCGGTGAAGAATGCCGAACTCTGGCAGGCGCTGGACGAGGCGCGCCGCCGCCACCAGATCAAATGGCACTGGGTGAAGGGCCATGCGGGCCACCCCGAGAACGAGCGCGCCGACGCTCTGGCGCGGGCCGGCATGGAGCCGTTCAAGAAGAACCGCCGCTGAGGCGCGAAGCGCTGCGGGCAGGCGCCCATTGACGCAAAAAGGCCGGCCGAGATGTCTCGACCGGCCTTTTCCATTCAGTATCAGGCCTGAAGCTGTTCAAGGATACGGGCGGCGCCGCTGGTCTCGGCCTCGCCGGGATTTTCCTCGACATTGATGGTTTTCACCACGCCGTCTTCGACAATCATCGAGTAGCGCTTGGAGCGGCTGCCAAGACCGGCGACCGACAGGTCGATGTCGAGGCCGAGCGCCTTGGTGAAATCGCCATTGCCATCGGCGATGAAGGTGATCTTGTCCTGCGCGCCGGTGAAGCCCGCCCAGGCCTTCATGACGAACGCGTCATTGACCGAGACAACGGCAATGTCATCCGCGCCGCGCGAACGGATTGCATCGCCGTTCTCGACGAAGCCCGGCAGATGGCTGTTGCTGCAGGTCGGAGTGAAGGCACCCGGAACGCCGAAGACGACGATCCTGCGACCGGCGAAGAAATCAGGCGTTGCGACATCCGTCGCGCCATCTCCCTCAACCTTCTTGAAGGTGATCTCGGGAATGCGATCGCCAACCGATACTTTCATCTGGGACTCCTGAAAAACGTTTAAAATCAAATTGTTTTAGGGGATTTCGAATTCCCCCATGACGGCTTTCTCGCCGGCCGTCAGCGTATATATAAGAGCGCTGCCTTCAAGTTTCCCGCCTGCGTCATCGAATATTTCAACAACGAAGTTTGCCTTCTCATTCTTCTGTTCTGCGAGCTTCGGTGTGCCCAGATGGCGCGACAGGCTGTGGTCGATGAAAAGAAGAGGAGACTGTGCGCCTTCAGGCAGGCTGGCGGTCAGGGTCAGCGCGTCGGCGCTGCGGCTGATATGCGTTATCCCGAAGCCCGCGCCGGCAGGGGCCGGCAGGTGTGCAAAGGCGCGCTCAACGGCGAGCGCGTCGGCGGCGTTATCGGCATCTGCCCCGGGATCGAACAGGAAAGACGCCTGAAAGGGAATGCAGATCGTTTCGCAGATGCCCAGAAACACGTCAGCGTCGATCAGCGCCACGGCGTCCGGCCGGTCCATCGTGAAGGTGACGGGGAGCGATACGGAGTGTTTGTAGCCCGCCCATGTCACATCGCCGTCCTGAATGCGCTGTGGCGGCGGAAACTGCATGTCGACTGCGCTGACATGGGTGCTGCGCGAAACATCAAGCTGCGGCGGGATGCCCGCCGTACCGGGGTTGCGCCAGTAAGTCTTCCAGCCGGGCTTGAGTTCGATCTCCAGCGCGCCTTTGAGACGCCCCCCGGCGTCGGGCAGGCCGCTGGTGACGATGCGCACGGCCCCGCCCTCGCTCTGCTGCCACTGGCTGGAAGCGGAGAGGGCAGGCGTAGCCAGAAACAGGGGCAATGCGAGCGCGATGTGTCGAATCATGGATGAAGAGTGCAGCGGCGCGGTTCGGGCGGCAACACACGCTTACGCGCACTGGCATCATAAATGCGTGAGCGCTGGGCCGGTCCGGGAATACATCCGCCTTTCAAGCTTCATGAAAACGCGCTAGGCTGTCTGCATGGAAATTTAGGGTGAAATCCAAGGGTATAGCAAGGGAATGACGGGACTTCCGTATCTGGAAAACCACTTCCTGATCGCGATGCCGGGCATGCGCGACGAGCGTTTTGCGCGCGCAGTCATCTATCTGTGCGCCCATAGCGAGGAAGGCGCGATGGGGCTGATCATCAATCAGCCACAGCAGCTCGCCTTTCCAGACATTCTGGTGCAGCTCGGCATTCTGGAGCAATCCGAAGCCATCCGGCTTCCGCAGGAAGCGCGCGACATGCCGGTGCGCAATGGCGGTCCTGTCGACCGCAGCCGCGGTTTCGTTCTCCATACGGATGACTATGTTGTGGAATCCTCCATGCCCGTTTCCGAAAGCATCTGCCTGACCGCGACGGTCGACATGCTGCGGGCCATTTCGCTCGGGCAGGGGCCGCGCCACGCGCTGATGGCGCTCGGCTATGCCGGATGGGGCGCAGGCCAGCTTGAGATGGAGATCGGCGAGAATGGCTGGCTCACATGTCCGGCCACGCCACAGCTCGTTTTTGAAGGTGATCTCGAGCACAAATATGAAGGCGTTCTCGCCACGATCGGTGTCGATGCGGCCAAGCTGAGCCAAGTGGCAGGCCACGCCTGAAGCGGCTCATCGTTTCATGAAAATTGCCGGGCGGGTCGCCGCCCGTTTCATACCGGGTCATCCCGGGCTTATGCATGAAGCCCGGGAAGGAGAGCGTTTGTCGCTCTCTTGAGGCGCATGTTTCGCCTTATGACCTTGCAGCAGTCGTGTGCTCGAAGAGGAGCCTGTCGGTGGCTTCTGCATCTGCGGGCTCGCCGAAGATGAAGCTCTGCGCGTAATCGCATCCCATTTCCGCAAGCTGTGCTGCGTCCTGCTCGTCGACCACGCCTTCGGCGACGACCGAGAGTTCGAGCTCCTGCGCCATGCGCACCATGGAACGGACGAGAACGAGCCCACGGGGGCTGTGATCTTCCAAGAAGCGGCGGTCGATCTTGATCGTGTCGAACGGGAAGCTGGAGAGATAGGAGAGGGACGAATACCCGGTTCCGAAGTCGTCCAGCGACAGGCCGATGCCGATTTTCCTGAGCTTCTGGAGCACATGGGCGGATTGCTCGGGATTGTCCATGACGATCGATTCGGTGAGTTCGAGCCGGAAGCCTTCCGGCCGGATGCCGGAGCGCGCGATGACGGAACGGACGTCGCCGACAAGATCGCGCCGGATGAGCTGGCGGCTTGAAAGATTGACCGAGACGAAGAGCGGCGTGTCCCTGAACTGCTTCTGCCAGCGATAGAGGTCTTCTGCCGATTTCTGCATTGCGAAGTGGCCAAGCTGAACGATCAGGCCTGAACTTTCGGCAATCGGAATGAAGTCCGAGGGAGAAATGGCGCCACGGCGGGGGTGATCCCAGCGCAGGAGCGCTTCAAAGCCCGCAATGGAACGGTCTTCAAGGCGGATGATCGGCTGATAGACGAGCTTGAGCTCGGAGCGCTCGATGGCGCGGCGCAGGTCCGATTCCATGCGCAGGCGGTTGTTGTCGATGGAGCGGAATGCCGGGCGGAATGGTTCGATGCGGTCGCCGCCAAACCGCTTGGCCTGATACATGGCCAGCTCGGCGTCCTTCAGCATCTCCTCGGCCGACTCCTGCGTGGCAGTCCAGGAAATCAGGCCGATGGAGGAAGTGAGCACGATTTCGCGGCGGGCGAAGGTGACCGGCGTGCGGATCGCCTGTTTCACCGCATCGGCAACGGCGGCGATGCGCGCGGGCTCCTGCTCGGACAGAAGGATCATGGCGAACTGATCGCCGGAAAGACGGCACAGCGAATCGCGCGGCTTGAGCAGGCGATGGAGCCGGCGCGCGATGGTGAGCAGGATCGTGTCGCCGACCGAGATGCCAAGCTCGTCATTGACCTGCTTGAAGCGGTCGATGTCGATGACGAATACGGTGGGGCGCACCTGCTGTTCGGTGCGTGCGATGGAGATGATCGCGTCGAGCCGGTTCAGGAACAGTTCGCGGCTGGGCAGGCCCGTCAGATTGTCGTGGACGGCGTCGTGCAGGAGGCGCTCTTCCGCCTTCTTCTGCTCGGTCACGTCGACCATGGTGCCGACGCAGCGGATGACCTCGCCATCAGAGCCGATCACGGGGCGGGCGCGCAGATCAAACCAGTGATAGTGACCATCGGCGCCGCGCAGGCGGAAGCTCTGCGAGATGCGGCCGCGGCGCTGCTCCAGAACCACGTCGAGCGTGGTGCGGAACGTGTCGCGGTCTTCGGTGTGCAGGTTCGACAGCCAGTCGCGGGCAGGGCCGTGAAGCGCCCCCACGGGCAGGCCGAGCTGGCGGCTGACATCGGGCCGGGTGATGATGCGGTCGCGCGAAACGTCCCAGTCCCAGACCACGTCGCCGGAACCGGAAATGGCGAGCGCCTGGCGCTCCATATCGCTGAACAGGCCCTGGAAGAGCGCACCGCCGGCAAAGGCGTGCTGCATGACCGTGAAGCCGATGAGAAGGATGATCAGGATCAGGCCGCCGCCGATGGCCGGCTGCACGATGTCGTTGTCGAGAACGCCCGTTATGGCCATCCAGGAGGCGACCATCCAGGCGATGATCATCACCCAGCTTGGCACCAGCATGATGGCGCGGTCATAACCCTGAATGCTGAGATAGACGATGATGCCGAGACCGACCACGGCGGTGGCCGCAAAGGAGATGCGCGCGATGCCGGCGGCGGCGGCGGGATCGATGATGGCGAAACCGGCAATGATGCCAAGCCCCAGAACCCAGGCGAGCAGGCCGTAGCTGAAATGGTCGTGCCAGCGATTGAGGTTGAGATAGGCGAAGAGGAAGATGACCAGCGTGGCGGCAAGGCCGACTTCGGTGCTGGCGCGCCAGATCTGCTCATTGCCGGGCGTGATCTCGATGACCTTGCTCAGGAAGCCGAAATCGATGGAGATATAGGCCAGGACCGCCCAGGCGAGCGCTGCGGTGGCCGGGAACATCGAGGTGCCCTTGACCACGAACAGGATGGTGAGGAAGAGGGCCAGCAGACCGGCAATGCCAAGGACGATGCCGCGGAACAGCGTGTAGGCGTTCACCGTGTCCTTGTATGCGCCGGGATCCCAAAGATAGATCTGTGGCAGGTTCGGCGAGGAAAGCTCGGCGACGAAGGTGACGACCGAACCGGGGTTGAGCGTGACGCGGAATTCATCGGCATCGGCACTTTCCTGACGGTCGAGCGTGAAGCCGGAGCTGGGCGTGATCGCCGCGATGCGCTGGGAGCCGAGATCGGGCCAGATGAGGCCGGAGCCGACCAGACGGAAATGCGGGGCGACAATCAGGCGGTCGAGCTGCTGATCCGTCGTGTTGGCGAGCGCAAAGACCGCCCAGTCGCCGGTGGAGCGCTCATCCTGGGCTTCCACCTCGATGCGTCGCACAATGCCATCGACATCCGGCGCCGTGGACACCTGAAACGCTTCGCCCTGACCACGATAGATCTCCACCGCGCCCGAGAGGTCGAGCGCCACGTCGTCGCGTGCAATCTTGATCGGCTCGATGGCGTGCGCCATGCCGATTGAGGACACAAGAGCGATGACAATGGCGGCGATGGTCGCAAGGGATGCGAAGAAGTTTGAGCGCGACAAGGAAATCAGCCTCGTGTTTCTAATGCAGGCACATGACGCTCCTCGGCGACCAGCGCATAAAGACAGTGATCACGCCAAGAACCGTTGATCCTGAGATAGGACCTGAGCAGGCCTTCGCGCTGAAATCCGGCTTTTTCAAGTAAACCGACAGATCGTTTGTTGTTTGGAATACAGGCCGCTTCCAGACGGTGCAACCGCAAGGTCTCGAATGCAAAGGGAATGATGAGACGCACCGCAGCAAGCATCATGCCGCGTCCCGCATAACGCTCGCCCATCCAGTAACCGATACTTGCGGTCTGGGCGACGCCGCGGCGGATGTTCGACATGGTGATGCCGCCGGCAAGCGCACCGGTCCCGGCATCGAAAACGAAGAAACTGACACCGGTGCCATTGTCATATTCGCTGCGATAGCGCCTCAACCGGTGTCGAAAGGCGCTTCTGGACAGCTCGTCAAAGGCCCAGCTCGGCTCCCATGGCACGAGGAAATTGCGGCTTTCCTCGCGCAGTGCCGCCCACTCCGCATGATCGGACATGACAGGTCCCCTGAGGAACACTGTTTCGCCCTTGAGCGCCGGAGGCGGGCGGCGGAAGAAGGGCACGTCCAACATATGGCGGGGCGGTCCTACACGGCGAGTTTGCGCGGCATGGGCCCCTGATCGGTAAGTGCGTCCTGGATCGTCTCGAACGGTGCGAGCGTGCCCACGGGGCCGATGGCCGCGAGGGTTGGCTTGGAGGTGAAGAGACGCTGAGACAGGTCCGTCAGGCGGTCCACGGTGAGGTTGGAAAGGCGGTCCATCAGCTCGTCCACGTCGATGGGACGACCGTAAAGCAGAAGCTGGCGGGCGATCTGCGATGCGCGGCTGGCGGGGTTTTCCCGCGCCATCATCAGGCCTGCGCGATACTGGGCGCGGGCCCGGTCAAGCTCGTCCTGACCGATGCTCTGGCCGGCTTTCTGCAATTCGCCCAGAAGAAGGGGAACGAGTTCCTCGATGTCGCTCTTTCCGGTGGCGGCGTGGATGCCGAAAATGCCGGAATCGGAAAAGCCCCAGTGGAAGGCGTAGACCGAGTAGCACAGGCCGTGCTTCTCGCGCACTTCCTGGAACAGGCGGGACGACATGCCGCCGCCGAGAATGGTGGAGAGCACCTGTGAGGCATAGAAGTCGCGCATGTGGTAGGCGCGGCCCTCAAAGCCGAGGATGATCTGCGCATCCATCAGATCGCGGTGTTCGCGGAAATCACCGCCCACATAGTGCGCATATTGCGGAGCAACGCCTTCGGCCTTGCTGCGGAAGCTGCCCAGACGGTTTTCCACCTCGCGCACGAAATCCTCGTGCTTCAGGCCGCCAGCGGCGACAATGACCATGCGGTCAGCGGAATATTGCCGCTCAAGGAAGCCGCGCAGCTGATCGGAGGTGAAGGACTGGACGGTTTCGGGCGTGCCGAGAACCGAGCGGCCAAGCGCCTGGTGGCGGAAAGCGGTTTCGGTGAACCGGTCGAAGACGATGTCGTCGGGAATGTCGTGCGCAGCGCCGATCTCCTGGAGGATCACGTGCTGTTCGCGCTCAAGCTCATGGGGATCGAACTTGGAATCGGTCAGGATGTCGGAAAGGAGTTCGACGGCCAGCGGCATGTCTGCGCTGAGAACACGCGCGAAGAACGCGGTGGTCTCGACGCTGGTCGCGGCGTTGATCTCTCCGCCAACATCCTCGATGTCTGTCGCAATCTGGCGAGCGGTGCGCTTGCTCGTGCCCTTGAACGCCATGTGTTCAAGGAGATGCGCGATACCGTGCTCGTTCTCATACTCGTTGCGCGAGCCGGATTTGACCCAGATGCCCAGCGCAACGGTTTCCAGATGTGGCAGGGTTTCGGTGGCGACCGTCAGGCCGTTCGACAGACGGCTTACCTCAACACCCATATTGACGTGACTCCCTGAACAATACTTAACGCGCCGCACGTGCGTGGCGGCTAATGTGATCCTGCAACAATTTTAAGTCTGAGGGAACGACTGTAAAGGATTCTTTCCGTTCCATAAGATCGCCGAGCCACGCGGGAAGGGGCGGCTCAACGCCGCTGGCGTCCTTGACGGCCTGTGGAAACTTGGCCGGATGGGCTGTCGACAAGACGACCATGGGCGCGCTGGACGCTTCAAGTCCGCGCGCGACCTTCACGCCGGTGGCGGTGTGCGGATCCAGCAGATAGCCGCTTTCCTCAAGCACGGAGCCGATGGTGCCGGCGGTCTCGGCCATGTCGGAGCGGCCGGCGGCGAATTCCGCGCGGATCGCCTCAAGCGTCTTTTCCTCGACGGTGAAGCTGCCCGACTGTTTCAGCGACTGCATGTAGCGACGGATTTCGTCGACATTTCCGCCGGAGGCGAAATAGAGCAGGCGCTCGAAATTGGAGGACACCTGAATGTCCATCGAGGGCGAGGTGGTGGGGACCACGCCTCGGGTCGCATATTCGCCGGTGGCGAGCGTGCGGGCGAGAATGTCGTTGTCGTTGGTGGCGATCACCAGCTGGTCGACCGGCAGGCCCATGCGCTTGGCGGCGTAGCCTGCGAAGATGTCGCCGAAATTGCCGGTCGGAACCGTGAAGGAAATCGCGCGATCCGGTCCGCCGAGCGAAAGGGCTGCGGTGAAATAGTAGACGATCTGGGCCATGACGCGCGCCCAGTTGATCGAGTTCACGCCGGAGAGCGAAACGCCGTCGCGGAAGGCGTGATCGTTAAACATGTCCTTGAGCAGGGCCTGGCAATCATCGAAATTTCCCTTCACGGCCAGCGCATGAACATTGGGCGCGCCGGACGTGGTCATCTGGCGCTGCTGGACCGGTGAGACGCGGCCCTCGGGGAAGAGGATGAAGACATCCGCGCGCTCGGTGCCGGCAAAGGCCTCGATGGCCGCGCCGCCCGTATCGCCGGACGTCGCACCGACGATGGTGACGCGCTCGCCGCGCTCGGCCAGAACATGATCCATCAGGCGCGCCAGAAGCTGCATGGCAACGTCCTTGAAGGCCAGCGTCGGCCCATGGAAGAGTTCGAGGATGAACTCGTTGGGGCCGGTCTGCACCAGCGGGCAGACTGCCGGATGGCGGAAGGTTGCGTAGCTTTCCTCGATGATGCGGCGCAGGGTCGCCGGCGCGATCTCGTCTCCCACGAAGGGGGAGAGGACGCGGAAGGCGATCTCGCTGTAGGAAAGGCCGCGCATGGCGCGAATGTCATCGGCCGAGAAATGCGGCCACTCGCGGGGAACATAAAGACCGCCGTCGCGGGCGAGGCCCGCAAGCATTGCATCGGAAAAGCCGAGCGCCGGCGCGTCGCCACGCGTGCTAATGTAATCTGTCGCCATACGTCGTATTGCCTCATGAACTGCGAGGAAGAACAGCCGGTGCGGACAAGAGCCCTTCGCATTCCGGCCGCGCGTCTGATATAGAGCATGATCTGGACGGGTGGGAACCGGTTTTCCACTCAAACCGCATGGAAATTGATTGTCGATGACGGGTTTTCTGGCAATTGCCGCCGAAATCTGTCATTTCTCCGCTGCCTTTTGCCGGTTGAACTTCAGTCGGCTTCGGGCGCGCGCAGATTCACGGGGCATGTCACTTGGTCAATTATCGTCTTTTCGTCAGTTCCATACTGCTTTCCGCCGCCGCTTTTGTTTCCGGCTGTCAATCCGATGACGCAACCGGGGGCATGAACCTGCAGTCCGGCAACAACACGCAGACCCAGGTCGCGCAGACGGGCGATCAGCCGGTCGAGACGATCCTCGAGAGCGAGCTGCGCGCCTATTGCCCGTCTGTTTCGCTGCGCGAGGGTACGGCCTATTTCACCACCTACAAGAAGGGTGCGCAGGGCGAGGCCGGTCAGGAAATCTATCAGGCGTCCATCACCGATGTGACGCGCAAGTGCAGCTACAACAATGGCGCGTTCAGCATGACGGTCGCCGTTGCCGGCCGCGTGGTGCCGGGCCCGCTTGGCAAGACCGGAACGATCACCATGCCGATCCGCATCGTCGCATTACGCGCCGGTGAGGTGGTCTATTCCAAGCTGTTCAAGCACCAGGTCTCCATCGGCGATACGGCCGGCGCGACGCAGTTCATCTTCAACGACCCGAATGTCACGATTGCCGGCAAGCCCGACCGCAGCGTGCAGCTGATGGTCGGCTATGACGAAGGTCCGACCAGCGGTCGCTAGAGCAGCGGCCGCATTGCGGGATAAAGAAAAAGCGGGAGCCGGGCTCCCGCTTTTTTTATTTGAATATCAGTCGTTTCCGATTCCCGTTTGAATCGGAATTTCAGGAACGGTCGCTCAGGCGTCTTCGGCCCATTCAGTGAGCGCGGCCAGAACGGCAATCAGGTCCTGGAAACGGTGGATGACCGTCTCGGCTCCGGCTTCCATCAGAAGGTCGGCATGGCCCGGCTGGATGTGCGAACCGCCGGTAAAGCCGATGACGCGCATGCCTGCGGCCCTGGCTCCGGCAATGCCGTGAACGGAGTCCTCGATGACGAAGCAGTTTTCCGGCCTCGCTCCCATTTTCTCGGCGGCGTAGAGGAAGACATCGGGCGCAGGCTTTGGCTGGCGCGTCGGTGTCTCAAGAGCCGAATAGATGTGGCCATTGAAGAGGGGCAGCAATTGCGTGCGGGTGAGCATCGCTTCCACCCGGTCATGGCTCGAATTGGAGCAGACGCATTTGGGCAGGGGAATGCGGGCCACTGCCTCGTGGACGCCGTCGATGGCCTTTACGTCCTTGCGCACCTTCCGGTCCACCTCGCTTTCGGCGCGGTCGATCAGCGTGGCCTGAAGCGGGGCCTCGGCATTTTCCTCGATGGACAGGAGAATGTCCTTGAAGGTGAGGCCCGCATAGCGGCTGGCAAGCTCTTCCGGCGTGATCTCGAAACCGGCCTCGGTCAGCACGCGCGCTTCGACGCGCGAGGCGATGATTTCCGAATCGACGAGAACGCCATCGCAATCGAAGATGACGAGTTCGGGAGCTGGCATGGCAAGACCTGTCCTTTTGGGGAAGCGGATGAATAAGCTCGGGGCGGCATAGCCCTTATGCCGCCCCGAAACAACTGTCCGGCAGATATGGCCCGGCCTTCGGGCTATTCTATGACGATCCCGGTGCGCTTGCCGGCAGCCACCGCTGCCTTCTGGTGCTGAGTGTTTTCTAACGGCCCTGAATGTCTTTCTTGCCCTTGAGAAATTTGATCCGGCAAGCACCGTGAGCGGAGACAAAGAGAGCAGCTGCAACACCGACCTCGCAATTCGCTTCGAGTCCTTACGGAATATTTACCATCTTCCGTAACCATAACGGCAGGTTAATAGTCCGAGTTAGAGGTCAGTCCATGTCCGCCGTGCGTCGTATCGATGAGCTTGCCCCCGAACCAAAGAAGGCCGAATGGCTCGATACGATCATTAAGGGGGACTGCGTTGCAGCTCTCGATCGTTTGCCCGAGAAATCCGTCGACGTGATCTTTGCCGATCCGCCCTACAATCTGCAGCTTGGTGGTGATCTGCACCGTCCGGACCAGTCGCGGGTCGACGCGGTGGATGACGCGTGGGACCAGTTCGACAGCTTTGCCGCCTATGACGCGTTCACCCGTGCATGGATGCTGGCCGCGCGCCGCGTTCTGAAGCCGAATGGCACGATCTGGGTGATCGGCTCGTATCACAACATTTTCCGCGTCGGCACGGTGATGCAGGATCTGGGCTACTGGCTGCTCAACGACATTGTGTGGCGCAAGACCAACCCGATGCCGAACTTCCGCGGCCGCCGGTTCCAGAACGCGCATGAGACGATGATCTGGGCTTCGCGCGACAAGTCGACCAAGGGCTATACCTTCAATTACGAAGCGCTCAAGGCGGCCAATGACGATGTGCAGATGCGCTCGGACTGGCTGTTCCCGATCTGCACGGGCAAGGAACGCCTGAAGAATGACGACGGGGGCAAGCTGCACCCGACGCAGAAGCCGGAAGCGCTTTTGGCGCGCGTCATGATGGCTTCGACCAAGCCGGGCGACGTGGTGCTCGATCCGTTCTTCGGTTCCGGCACGACCGGCGCGGTGGCCAAGCGCCTTGGCCGTCACTTCGTGGGCATCGAGCGTCAGGACGAGTACATCCAGGCGGCCAGCGAACGGATCGCCGGCATCGAGCCGCTGAACGAGATGGATCTGGCGCAGATGCAGGGCAAGCGCGGCGCGCCGCGCGTGGCCTTCGGCAGCCTGCTTGAGGCCGGTCTCATGCAGCCGGGCACGCAGCTTTGCGATTCCAAGCGTCGCTGGACGGCCAATGTACGCGCGGATGGCACCATCGCCATCGGTGACGAGGCAGGCTCGATCCACCGCATCGGCGCACGGGTTCAGGGACTTGAGGCCTGCAATGGCTGGACGTTCTGGCACTTCGAGGAAGAAGGCTGCCTGAAACCGATCGACAGCCTGCGTCAGATCATGCGTGACAACATGCAGGGCGTTGCCGCCTGAGCATGAAGACAGGCGACTTCAGGGAGAAACCTGAAGTCGCTTTTTTTTATGGGAATACAGGCAGGTGGAGCGCTTTTGCGACTCTCTGCGTGATTCTTCGCATTGACCGTTAAACGGCGAAACCATACCCACCGAGATCGGCGCGCAGTTTCTCCGCTCCGGTGAAATGAACGGCCTGCCAGCCGGCAGCTTTTGCCCCTTCCACATTCTTTTCGCTGTCATCGATGAACAGGGTGGCCTGCGGTTCCAGACCGAAATTCCCGGCATGGGTGTCGTAGATTGCGCGGTCGGGTTTGATGATGCCGATCTCGCCGGAAACGGTGACGCCGCGCGGCTTCTCCAAAAAGGGATAGCGCCTGCGCGCCTCGGCATAGGTGTCGGCTGCGAAATTGGTCAGCATGGTCACGTCGTGCCCGGCGTCGACGAGCTTCTCCAGAAGTGTGACCGAATCATCATAGGCGTGCGGGACCATTTCGTGCCAGTGACGGCGGAAGGCGCGGATGTTGTCTTCCTCATGCGGGTGTTCGGCGATGAGCAGGGCCTCGGCCTCGCGCCAGTCGCGCCCGCGATCCTGCTCCACGTTCCACGCACCGGTGCAGACGTTTTCAAGAAACCAGCGGCGTGCGCCGTCATCCGGGATCAGGCGGCGATAAGGGATTTCCGGGTCGTAGTGCAGCAGCACTTTGCCAATGTCGAAGACGATGTGGCGGATCTCACTCATGCGGTTCTATCCCTTTCGGCGTTTTTTCGTGGCTCCGGGTATTGCAGCTTCAATTGCTTTTTTCATGACGGTTGGCAGCGCCTCGCCCGGAAGGGCGTCTGGGTTGGACCACCAGCCATCGCCGGCTGGCGCGCTCTGCGGCAGTTCGGCGCGGAAGACGGTAAGCTCAAGGGCGAAATGGGTGAAGACGTGGCGGATCGCGCCTGCCGCCTGCCAGTCGGCGGGGAAGGGCGCTGCGGTGATGTCGGCGATGCCATCCTGCCGCGCGGTCCACTGGCTGCCGGGCACTTCGGTCATGCCGCCCAGAAGGCCCTGCGGCGGACGCTGGCGCAGGAGCACCGCGCCATCGGCGCGCATTGCGACGAAGGCCGCACCCTTGCGGACGGGCTTTTCCGTTTTGGGAGCCTTCACGGGGAAGCGCTCGGCCGTGCCTTCGCGCCGGGCCGTACAGCCCTCCGTGATGGGGCAGAGCACACAGGCGGGCTTGCGTGGCGTGCAGATCGTCGCGCCCAGATCCATCATGGCCTGCGCGAAATCGCCGGGCCGGTCGTGCGGCAATGCCGCAGCGACACGGGCGCGGATTTCCGGTTTTGCCTGCGGCAGCGGGGTCTCGATCGAGAAGAGACGGGTGATGACGCGCTCGATATTGCCATCCACCACGGCGGCGGGCTGGTTGAAGGCGATGGCGGACACGGCGGCGGCCGTGTAATCGCCAATGCCCGGCAGCGCCTTGAGGCCGGCCTCGGTGTCGGGAAAGCGGCCGCCATGTTCGGCAGCAACGGTCTCGGCGCATTTCTTGAGATTGCGGGCGCGCGAATAGTAGCCGAGCCCCGCCCAGGCCTTCATCACGTCGTCGGTTTCGGCGGCGGCGAGCGCCTCGACGGTGGGCCAGGCCTCCACGAAAGCCTCGAAATAGCTTTTGACCGCGCCGACCGTGGTCTGCTGGAGCATGATTTCGGACAGCCAGACGCGGTAGGGATCGGGCAGGACGCCGACAAGGGTTTCATGCGGCGGGGTGCGCCAGGGCAGGTGCCGGTGGTGGCGGTCGTACCAGGCCAGAAGCGGGCGCGAAAAATCGGTCGAAGATGCTTGCGCGTCGGTGACCGACGCTTCCGTGCGTGCCATACTGGAGAGGAACTCAATATGCGTTGCGGATCAATTCGAGAAATCATGTCATGACAGGGAAGAGGCGTTACGGCAATCCCGTTGCGGTGAGCGACATCGCCACCGGTATTCTCGACCCGGTGATGCGCAAGCGCGCCGGGCTTTCGGTGGAACTGGTGCAGTCGTGGAGCGAGATCGTGGGCGAGCGGCTGGCGCTCAGCACGCAGCCTGAAAAGCTCGCATGGCCGCGCCGCCGGCACGAGGACGATCCGTTTGAGCCGGCCACGCTGGTGATCGCCTGCGAGGGGGCGGCGGCTTTGCGCCTGCAGCACGAGACGGGCGAGGTGATTGGCCGGGTGAATGCGTTTCTGGGCTTTGCAGCCGTGGGGCGCGTGAAGATCGTTCAAAAGCCGGTAAAGGTTGCGCCACAGCGCCGCCCGCGCCCGAAGCGGGCACTGACCGCCCCGGAGAACGAGCGGATCGATCAGCTGACCGCAGGCATTGAGGATGATGCGCTGCGGCAATCGCTCCAGAAACTGGGTGAGAGCATTGCGCGCAAGCGCGGGTGAGCCGATCACCAAAACGTGATAGGGCGCTTGCTTTAGAAAATGACGCGCTTGACCCAAATTCGCCCGAAACGCCCGCTTTGTGGCGTTACGCTAGGCAACACTCCAAGACGAACAGGTGATTCTTCATGTCCGAAATGATCCAGCGCCGCAGACTTCTTCTCTCCATGGCCGCCTTGCCGGCGCTTGGGCTGGGACTGGCCGCGTGCTCCGACACCAATGCCGAAGCCAATGCGGGCAAGCCCGGGACGGATCCGGTGACGACCGCTTCGGTGGATGCGCCTGCCTCGACCGGTTCGGTGGACATGGAGAAGCTGCTTGAAGAGGGCGCGCTCGAAGACAAGGTGCTGGGCGACGAGAACGCGCCGGTGACTATCGTCGAATATGCCTCGATGACCTGCAGCCACTGCGCCACCTTCCACGTGCGGACCTATCCGGAACTGAAGAAGAAATACATCGACACGGGCAAGGTGCGCTTCATCATGCGCGAGTTCCCGTTCGACCCGCGCGCTGAAGCCGGTTTCATGCTGGCGCGCTGCTCGGGCGACAATTACCACGCCATGGTCGACGTTCTGTTCAAGCAGCAGAACAGTTGGGCGCCGGTGCAGGATGCGCAGACCGCGCTTCTGAACATCTCCAAGCTTGCCGGTTTCTCGAAGGAGAGCTTTGAGGCCTGCCTGACCGATCAGGAGCTTCTGACCAAGGTGCGCGCAGTGCGTACGCGCGGTGCGGAAGAATTCGGCATCGACGCCACGCCGACCTTCTTCATCAACGGGAAGAAGTATTCGGGCGCGCTGTCCATCGACGAAATTTCCGCCGTAATCGACGGTATGCTCTAAGAGCGACCGATTTCGCCACCGGCTCCGGCCGGTGGCGCTTTGTTTAAAAGGTTTTTGTTTTATGCGTTTGCTTTCGGTGCGCCCCGGATGTTTTTCCGGGCGCGGCCATGGGGACGATCATCGCGGTGGTCGTCGTTTTTTGAAGTCTCTGGCGCTTGTTCTGGCGCTCTTTGGAACCGGATTTTCTGCTGATCGAACCATGGCTGCGATGGCTGCCGGGGTGGACGCTGAATTGCTGCTCGAGGCCGGTGGCCTTGAGGAGAAGGTGCTCGGAGAAGCCGGCGCGCCGGTGACAATCGTGGAATATGCGTCGATGACCTGCGCTCATTGCGCGCGCTATCACACCGAGACGCTGCCGGAGCTCAAGCGCAAATATATCGAGACGGGCAGGGTGCGCTACATTGTGCGCGGCATCCCGACAGACCCGCGCGCGGAAGCCGGTCTGATGCTTGCCTATTGCTCGAAAGGCAATTATTTCAACGTCTCCGATCTCCTTTACAAAACCCAGTCTGAGTGGGCCTGGGCCAAGGATGGGCGCTCTGCCCTGTTGAAAACCGCCAGAATTGCGGGATTCTCACAGAAGAGCTTCGAAGCTTGCTTGACGGACCGCGAGCTTCTGGATGAAGTCAGAGCAATGCGCAATTGGGGTTTGGAGCGCCTGGGGATTGAGGCCGTTCCTACGTTCTTCATCAATGGGATGAAGCATTCGGGAGCCATGTCGATTGACGAAATGTCGGCGATCATCGACGGCATGCTTTAGCGGGCAACGCAATTGCCTGCCGCTTTCGCGCGCGCTGGCGCGGGTGAGGGCGGCATGAAGTTCACCAAACTGCGCCTTCTGGGCTTCAAATCCTTTGTCGAGCCGGGTGAGTTTATCATCGAAAGCGGGCTGACCGGCGTGGTCGGGCCGAATGGCTGCGGCAAGTCCAATCTGGTCGAAGCGTTGCGCTGGGTGATGGGCGAAAGCTCATACAAGAACATGCGCGCCTCCGGCATGGACGACGTGATCTTCTCGGGCTCGGGAACGCGCCCGGCGCGCAACACGGCCGAGGTGACGCTGTTTCTCGACAACAGCGACCGCACCGCGCCGGCCTCCTACAATGATGCGGATGAATTGCAGGTTTCGCGCCGGATCGAACGCGAGGCGGGGTCGGTCTATCGCATCAATGGCAAGGAAGCGCGCGCGCGTGACGTGCAGCTTCTGTTCGCCGACCAGTCAACCGGCGCACGTTCACCCTCCATGGTGGGGCAGGGGCGCATTGGCGAGCTGATCCAGGCAAAGCCGCAGGCGCGCAGGGCGCTTCTGGAAGAGGCGGCCGGCATTTCCGGCCTGCACTCGCGCCGCCATGAGGCCGAACTCAGACTGCGCGGTGCGGAGCAGAATCTCGAGCGCCTCGACGATGTGGTGAGCGAACTCGACAGCCAGATCGAAAGCCTCAAGCGCCAGGCCCGCCAGGCGTCGCGCTTCAAGAAGCTCTCCGCAGAAGTGCGCAAGGCCGAGGCGATCCTGCTTCATCTGCGCTGGTCCTCGGCCAAGAGCCAGGAGGCGGAGGCGCAGAGCGCGCTTTCGCAGGCGACCGCGCTGGTTGGCGAAACTGCATCGGGCCAGATGGAAGCCGCCAAGGCGCAGGCGATTGGCGCGCACAAGCTGCCGGAACTGCGCGATGCGGAAGCCGCCGCTGCCGCCGCCCTGCAGCGCCTGACCATTGCGCGCACGCAGATCGAGGAAGAGGCAAAGCGCGTTCAGGCGCGAACGCAGGAATTGCAGAAGCGGATCGATCAGCTCAACGCGGACGTTGCGCGTGAAGAGCAGATGGTGCGCGACAATGCGGAAGCGCTGGCGCGGCTTGCCGAAGAAGAAGAGACGCTGAAAGAGGCCGAGGACGGCGCGGAAGGCCGTGATATCGAACTGCAGAATGTGTTCGAGACGGTTTCCGAGGAGCTTTCGGCAGCGGAAGAGCTGCTTTCGCGGCTGACGGCGGAGAAGGCCGAGGCATCGGCGACGCGTCAGCAGGCCGAGCGCGCGATCCGCGAGCAGGCCGAGCGCCGGGACCGGCTGGCGCGGCAGGTTGCGACCATGGATGCCGAGCTTCAGGAAATCACGGGCCGGATTGCCGGTCTGCCTGACCCGGCTGAAAAGCGGCTTCTGATGGAAGAAGCCGCGGAACGCGTGGAGATGGCCGAAGGCGCGGCTGCGGAATGCGAAGAGCGGGTCGCTGCCGCGCGTGAGACGGAACAGGCTGCCCGACCGCCGTTGCAGGAAGCACGCTCCGAGCTTGGGCGTGTGGAGACGGAAGCGCAGACGCTGCGCAAGATCCTGAACGCCGGCGGCGCGGATCTTTATCCGGCGGTGCTTGAGCAATTGCGCGTGGAGCGCGGCTTCGAGACCGCGCTGGGCGCAGCGCTGGGCGAAGATCTGGACGTGCCGCTCGACAGTGCGGCTCCGGTCTATTGGGGGCCGTCCGGGGTTTCGGCGGATGACCCGGCGCTGCCGGAAGGCGTCATGGCGCTGGCTTCCGTGGTGAAGGCTCCGGAACAGCTTGCGCGCCGGCTCTCGCAGATCGGCATCGTGGATGCGGAAGACGGGCCGCGCCTTCAGAAGCTTCTGAAGACCGGGCAGCGTCTGGTGGCGCGCGATGGCGCACTGTGGCGGTGGGACGGCTACCGCGCCAGCGCGGATGCGCCGACGGCTGCGGCGCAGAGGCTGGCGCAGAAGAACCGGCTTGCCGAACTCGACGGCGAAGTGATCGAGGCGACGGCGCGACTGCACGCGGCGGAGACGGCGCTGGCGGATGCGGAACACGCGGTGAAGGCTGCGGTGGAAGCCGAGCGGCGCACCCGTGAAGAAGGGCGCGCGGCGCAGGCGGCGCTCAGCCGCGCGCGCGATGCGCTGGCGAGTGCGGAGAGGGCGGCAGGCGAGCTTTCCAGCCGCCGGATGAGCCTAGAAGAAGCGCGTGGCCGCGTTGTCGAGGATCACGAGGAGGCCGTGGCTTCGACCATGGCCGCCGAAGAGGCGCTGGAGAGCGCGCCCGACATCACCGAATTGCAGGCGCGGCTTGATCAGCAGTTTGCCGGGGTTTCGGCCAAGCGCGCGGCGGTGGCCGAGGCGCGGGCAGCCTATGAGGGATTGCGGCGCGAGGCCGATGCGCGCCGGCGCAGGCTCGAGGCGATTGCCGCCGAACGGCGCAGCTGGCAGTCGCGCGTGGAAAATGCTGACCGGCACACGGCTGCGCTCTTGCAGCGCCGTGGCGACACCGAAGCGGAGCTGGAAGAACTGGCCGAGGCTCCCGAAGAGATCGAGATGCGTGGCCGCGCGCTGCTTTCCGAAATTTCAAAGGCGGAAAATCTGCGCAAGGAAGCTGCCGACAAGCTGCAGGAAGCAGAGAACCGGCAGGCGGAGCTGGACAAGCTGGCGACCGCAAGCATCCAGTCACTTTCCTCGGCACGCGAAAGCCGCGCCCGTGCGGAAGAACGCGTGACGGCGGCGGAAGAGCGGCGCAAGGAAGCCGAGGCGCGCATTCAGGAAGTGCTGAACGTGCCGCCGCACAAGGTGCTGGCCATGGCGGAGCTGGAACCGGATGCGCCCATGCCGGAGATCGCCGATGTGGAGCGGCGTCTCGAGCGTTTCAAGATTGAGCGCGAGCGGCTCGGCGCGGTCAATCTCAGGGCTGAGGAAGAGCAGTCGGAACTCAGCGAACGGCACGGCACCATCGTGACCGAGCGCGAGGACGTGATCGAGGCGATCCGCAAGCTGCGGCTGGCCATCCAGAACCTGAACAAGGAAGGCCGCGAGCGCCTTCTGGCCGCCTTCGATGTGGTCAATGAGCAGTTCCAGCGTCTGTTCACCCATCTCTTCGGGGGCGGCACGGCGGAACTGCAGCTGATCGAGTCCGATGATCCGCTGGAGGCGGGGCTGGAAATTCTCGCGCGCCCGCCCGGCAAGCGCCCACAGACCATGACGCTGCTTTCCGGTGGCGAGCAGGCGCTGACGGCCATGGCGCTGATCTTCGCCGTGTTCCTGACCAATCCCGCACCCATCTGCGTGCTGGACGAGGTGGACGCGCCGCTCGACGATCACAATGTCGAGCGGTTCTGCAACCTCATGGATGAGATGGCTGCGTCAACGGATACGAGGTTCGTGGTGATCACCCACAACCCGATCACCATGGCGCGCATGAACCGTCTGTTCGGCGTGACCATGGCCGAGCAGGGCGTCAGCCAGTTGGTCTCTGTCGACCTCCAGACCGCCGAGCGCCTGCGCGAGGCAGTCTAGCATCGCGTCGCGGCCTGCCTGATCCGTGGTTTCGGGAAAATCAGGATGCGTGTCGAGATGCAGGATCGCCCCGCTCGCTCTCACGTCTCGCTCCATACGGCCAGCTCATTGCCTGCCGGATCGGTGAAGTGGAAGCGCCGGCCACCGGGAAAAGAGAAGATCGGTTTGACAATCTCGCCGCCGGCTTCCCGCACGGTGGCGAGCGTCGCTTCCAGATCCTCCGAGTAAAGGACGGGGAGCGGTTTCCGGGTCGCGTCCGGCGCGCCGTCGAAGCCACCGTCGATCCCCTCGTTGAAGGCTGCGTATCCGGGACCGTAATCGGTGAAAGACCAGGAAAAGGCCCGTGCGTAAAACGACTTGACGCTGTCGATGGTGCCGCCCGAAGCGGGCATTTCGATATAGTCGAGCTTTCCGGTCTGGCGCATGACAACCTCCATTGTTCTTGATTTGTTCTAATTCATCTTCGTCTTGCTTGCAAGTCCTGAAGCAGATGCGCCGTGCTCTCGCGAAATGTCTGTGACGGGTCTGGTAGAATGCGTCGGCAAGGTTCCCGGAAAATATTCGCGGAGACGGATGATGACGGAAGACCCTTTCGACCTTCAGCGCTTCGTGACGGCGCAGGCGGACTGCTTTGACGAGGCGCTGGGGGAGTTGCGCGCGGGGCGCAAGAGAACGCACTGGATGTGGTTCGTGTTTCCGCAATTGCGTGAGCTGGGGCGCTCGCCAACTGCATTGTTCTACGGTCTGGTTTCGCTTGATGAAGCGCGTGCCTATCTCGCGCATCCGGTTCTTGGGCCGCGCCTGCGCGCTGCTACGGAAGCGGTGATGACGGGGCCGGGTGGTTCGCTGCATGAGATTTTCGGAACGCCGGATGACCTGAAGTTTCGCTCCTGCATGACCCTTTTTGCCTGCGCCACGGAGCAGGGCGACAGGCTTTTTTGCGAAGCCATGCGTCAATTGTGTGAGGGGCGCGCGGATGAGGCGACTCTCGGTCTTCTTGGGGTTAAGCTAGGGGAGTGGCGTCCGCCCGATCCATAGGCGCGGGGCGCATGGGCGCAGGCGTGGCAGCGCGCATCGCACCGGGCGGCTTTCCGATCACGCGCTTGAAGGCACGGCTGAATGCTGCCTGTGAACCATAGCCAAGGCGGTGCGCAGCCGTTTCGATGGCCAGCCCCTCGCGGCTGATCCACTGGGCGGCGAGGCGCATTCTCAGCTCCGTCAGATAGCGCACGGGCGTCATGCCGGTGACGGTGTGGAAACGCTCGGCAAAGACGGAGCGGGAGCTGCCCATTTGCCTTGCCAGTTCGGCGACGGTCCAGTCGCGACCGGGGTCGCGGTGCAGGGCGGCGATCACATGACCAAGGCGCGGATCGCGCAGCGCCGCCACCCAGCCGCTTGAGCCGCCGCAGCCGCATTCGACCCAGGAGCGGACGATGAAAGCGGAAACCACATCGGCAAGCCGCGCGAGGATGCCGGCAAAACCCGCGCGGTCTCCCCGTGTCTCACGCTCCATCGCGTCGAGGATGGGCAGGATTTCCGGATAACGCTCCAGAAGCGTGGACACGCGCATGACATCGGGCATGAGTGCGACGAGCGGGTGCATGCTGCCCAGATCGAACTCCATGCATCCGGAGAAGATGAGCGCATCGTTTTGGCGATCCGGCTCGTTCGAACAGGCAATGATCTCTTTGACATCGCGGCAGAGCGGCCTGGCCTGGAAATTCGTGATGCACTGGCTCTGAAAGTCCGGCTCGGAGAGGAGAGCGTGTTCACCGCCGCGCGGCAGAAGAACGGCGTCGCCGGTTTCAAGTGTGTGAAGCGTGTCGTCAGGGCCGCGAAGGTAGACGGGACCACGGCCCACGAAGTGAAACTGGGCCCGCCCTTCGATGGTGCCGAAGCGAATGCCGAAGGGCGGCGTGATCTGGGTGCGGTGATAGGACATCCCGTAAAGGCGCATGCCCATGAGCAATTCGCTGACCAGATCCGGATTGGCGAGTGATGGTGGTGTTTCGGCGTTTCGATCAATCATTCCGGTTTTTGTGACATGGTTCGTCCGGAATGTCCAATCTATCTCTTTTGCACTGCAAAACAGATTGCATGCGAAAGGAAAGACAGATGGACGAAGCCCCGCAGTGGACAGGCGCGCAGGCCAGCCGGCAACCGGCCTGGGGCGCAGTGATTTCGATGTCGCTAGGGTCAGGACCCATTAATATGGCCGCAATGGTCGGCCTGATTTGTGCGGATACGCGAAGCAAGGCCGCAGGAAGACTTCATGTCTTTCAAGGGCTTGCGACAAAGTAGCCCGTGCAAATCAGGCTGATCCGAAGGACGCTCGATAGACCGGCGACCTGCTGCGTCAAACCCCTTGACCGGGGGGAAACCCCGCTCTGCGGGCTTTTCCTGGCATCTCTTGGTCTATCGAACGCCATTGCGGTCATATTAATGGGTCCTGACCCTAGGCGTGTTCGGGCTGGTGACGGCGGAATTTCTGCCGGCAAGCCTTTTGACGCCGATGGCGACTGATCTCGGTATTTCGGAAGGGATGGCCGGACAGGCGGTGACCGCGACGGCACTGGTGGGGTTGGTGGCGAGCCTGCTGATCTCTGCGGCGACCCGCAGCATCGACCGGCGGCGTGTGCTGCTGTCGTTCACGGTGCTTCTCATTGTGGCCAACCTGATGGTGGCGTTTGCACCGAACCTGCCGGTTCTGCTCACGGGCCGGGTTCTGCTGGGCATCGCGCTTGGTGGCTTCTGGGCCATATCGACGGCGGTGGCGATGCGGCTGGTGCCGGAGGCGCTGGTGCCGCGCGCGCTTTCGATGATCGTGAGCGGCGTGGCCGCGGCAACCATCGTCGCCGCGCCCCTTGGCAGCTATGTGGGGGAGATGTGGGGCTGGCGCAGCGTGTTCCTGCTGGCAACGGTTCTCGGAGCGATCACCTTTGTGGTTCAGTTCGCGACCCTGCCGGCGATGGCTCCGAATGCGGCAACCCGGCTTCGCACGCTGGTGGATGTGCTGGCGCGGCCCGGTGTGGGGTGGGGCCTGCTGGCGGCGATGCTGGTGTTTGCCGGTCATTTCGCCTTCTTCACCTATATCAGGCCGCATCTGGAAATCGTGACGGGTGGGAGCATCAACGCTGTTTCGGGCATGCTGCTGGGCTTTGGCGTGGCCAATTTTCTGGGGTCGCTGTTTGCCGGCCTTCTGGTGGAGCGCAGCTTGCGCCGCACGCTGATGACCGTGCCGCTGGTGATGGGGCTTTTGGGCTTCGCTCTTCTCTCGGTCGGCTCATTGCCGCTGGCGAATGCCGTGATGATTGCGCTCTGGGGGCTGGCGTTCGGCGCCGTTCCGGTGAGCTGGTCCACGTGGCTGGCGCGGACGGTGCCGGATCAGGCCGAAAGCGCCGGCGGTCTTCTGGTGGCGGCAATCCAGTTTGCCATCGCCATTGGCGCGGCAGGCGGCGGGCTGATTTTCGATGTCGGCGGCGCGCAGGGCGTGTTCAGCGTTTCGAGCGTGGTGCTGGTACTGGCGGCGGTGATGATCTTCATCCGCGTTCGCCCGCAGGTGGTGGCAGCGCCTGCCTGACGCAGCGCGGAAAAAACAGAACGGTTGCGGGATGGGGCGAGAGCCTCGTCCCGTCTGCTTTGGCAAGCAGAAGCACTGTTGCCCTTGTCACATGTAGAACTGTTCCATTCCCGGTAAGAAAAAATCTTCTCTTCAATCGATAAAGCGGCGGATGCTCCGTTGGTTGGCCTTGCCTTGATGGTCGCTGCCGCTTAACGCTGCCTCCCGTAGCCGGTGCAGCACAAGTTCCAGGCGCCGGCAAATCGACCGGAAGGGGAATGCAGCATGACCAAGTGGGTCTATGTGTTTGGCGATGGACGTGCCGAAGGCAGCGCGGGCGAGAAAAATCTGCTCGGCGGCAAAGGCGCAAATCTGGCGGAGATGTGCAGCCTCGGGCTGCCGGTGCCGCCCGGCTTTACGATCACGACCGACCTTTGCTCCCACTATTATGCGAATGGCCGCACCTATCCGGACGCGCTGAAAACACAGGTCGAGGCCGCGCTTGACGAGGTCGGCCGGGTTGCCGCCCGCCGTTTCGGCGATGCGGGGCAGCCGCTTCTGGTTTCCGTGCGCTCGGGCGCACGGGCCTCCATGCCCGGCATGATGGACACGGTGCTCAATCTCGGCCTCAATGATGAGACGGTCGAGGCGATCGCGGCGGAAGCCGGCGATGCGCGCTTTGCCTATGACAGCTACCGCCGCTTCATCCAGATGTACTGCAATGTCGTGCTCGGGCTCGACCATGATCTCTTCGAGGAAATCCTTGAAGAGGAGAAGGCGCGGCTCGGCTACGAGGTCGATACGGAGTTTTCGGCCGAGGACTGGCAGAACGTTATTGCGCTCTACAAGGGCCGCATCGAAAGCGAACTTGGCGCGCCATTCCCGCAGGACCCGCACGAGCAGCTGTGGGGCGCGGTGGGCGCTGTGTTCTCTTCATGGATGAACCCGCGTGCGGTGACCTATCGCCGGCTGCATGACATCCCCGAAAGCTGGGGCACGGCGGTCAATGTGCAGGCCATGGTGTTCGGCAACCGGGGCGAGGATTCGGCAACCGGCGTTGCCTTTACCCGCGATCCTTCGACCGGCGAGAAAGCGCTTTACGGCGAGTTTCTGGTCAATGCGCAGGGTGAGGATGTGGTGGCGGGCATCCGCACGCCGCAGAACATCACCGAGGCGGCGCGGCTTGCGGCGGGCTCCGACAAGCCATCGCTCGAAAAGCTGATGCCCGAGGCGTTCAACGCCTTCACCGGGATCGCCGACACGCTGGAGCGGCATTACCGCGACATGCAGGATCTGGAATTCACCATCGAGCGCGGCAAGCTGTGGATGCTGCAGACGCGCTCGGGAAAGCGCACGGCAAGTGCGGCGCTGAAAGTAGCCGTGGACATGGCCAATGAGGGGCTGATCACGCGTGACGAGGCGGTGACCCGCATCGATGCGGCGTCGCTCGACCAGCTTCTGCACCCGACCATCGATCCGTCCGCCCCGCGCGACATCATCGGCATGGGCCTGCCGGCCTCGCCGGGCGCTGCGACGGGCGAGATCGTGTTCTCGTCCGAAGCTGCCGAAGAGGCCAAGGCCGAAGGACGCCGGACCATTCTGGTGCGGGTGGAGACGAGCCCCGAGGACATTCACGGCATGCATGCCGCCGAAGGCATTCTGACGACGCGCGGCGGCATGACGAGCCACGCGGCGGTGGTGGCGCGCGGCATGGGCAAACCCTGCGTTTCGGGTGCCGGTTCACTGCGTGTCGATCATCGCAAGGGCGTGCTGCTCGCCATGGGGCAGATGCTCAAGGCGGGCGACACGATCACCATCGATGGTGCAACGGGACAGGTGCTGAAGGGTGCGGTCCCCATGCTGCAGCCCGAACTTTCCGGCGATTTCTCCACCATTATGAGCTGGGCCGACGAGGCGCGGCGCATGAAGGTGCGCGCCAATGCCGAAACGCCGGCTGACGCGCGCACGGCGCGTTCCTTCGGCGCGGAGGGCATCGGCCTTTGCCGCACGGAGCACATGTTCTTCGATGATGGCCGCATCCTCGCCATGCGCGAGATGATCCTGGCCGACACCGAAAACGACCGGCGCGCGGCCCTCGCGAAGCTTCTGCCCATGCAGCGCTCCGATTTCGTGGAGATCTTCGAGGTGATGGCCGGGCTGCCGGTCACGATCCGTCTGCTCGACCCGCCGCTGCACGAGTTCCTGCCGAAGACCGAAGAGGAAATCGGCGAGGTGGCTGCCGCCATGGGCGTTTCGGCGGAGAAGCTGCGCCAGCGCACCGAGGCGCTGCATGAGTTCAACCCGATGCTCGGCCATCGCGGTTGCCGTCTGGCGATTTCCTATCCGGAGATCGCGGAGATGCAGGCGCGCGCCATCTTCGAGGCTGCGGCAGAGGCGGCTGAGAAAGCCGGCAAGCCGGTGGTGCCGGAGGTGATGGTGCCGCTTGTTGGCATGTCGGCCGAGCTGACCTTCGTGAAGAACCGCATCGACGCGGTGGCCAAGACCGTGATGGAAGAGCGCGGCATCACGCTCGACTATCTGGTCGGCACGATGATCGAGCTGCCGCGCGCGGCGTTGCGGGCAGACGAGATCGCAGGCAGCGCCGAGTTCTTCTCCTTCGGGACGAACGATTTGACGCAGACCGCATTCGGCATCTCGCGTGACGATGCGGCTTCCTTCCTGGAAACCTATCGCACACGCGGCATCATCGAGCAGGACCCGTTCGTGTCGCTTGATGTGGATGGCGTTGGCGAGCTGGTGCGGATTGCCTCTGAAAAGGGACGCACGGCGCGGCCGGAAATCAAGCTCGGCATCTGCGGAGAGCATGGCGGCGACCCAGCGTCGATCCGCTTCTGCGAGACGGTGGGGCTGGACTATGTGTCGTGCTCGCCCTTCCGTGTGCCCATTGCACGGCTTGCGGCAGCGCAGGCCGCCATTCACGCGGGCAAGGGCGCAGCCTGACGCGCTCTGCCGAATGAAGCCGTCGGGGATCCGTGGGCCGCGTTACTGAACGCGGTCCAGCGTCGTTATCAGGCTGGCATAGGCATTGACGATGCGTGCCACCGGCAGATCGCTGGTCTCGATGCTCTCGACATCAAGCGTGTCGCTTCCCGTCCGCTGTACCACGAGCGCATGGACAGGCGTGTCCTCGTCCTCAAGCGCAATGGCGGCAACCCAGTCGCAATCGTTCACGCCATCAAGGCGCATCTGAAACAGAAGACGCCCTTCGATCTGTTCAAGAGCGTGTTTCACCGCGCCCTCAAAACCCTGTTCGACGAAATCCTGATGTTTGAGGGCGAGCTCCAGCTCAACCAGTTCGAGCGGGCCTGCTGCCGTTTCGTTCTGTTCTAGAAGCGCAGTCTGCATGGCGGAACCTCACAACATTTTCCCACGCAACCCCTCCGGCCATGACATTGTGCGTGCGAGCGTGGCTGGATTATGGCGTGTTACAATAACCTAAGAAGATGGTTATATGGTCCGGCTTTCACCTGTTTCAAGGCGCGGGTGCTGGCTGAATCATTGTCGCAGCCAATGGGTGCAAGGCCCTGAAATCTTAAACATTCCACTGAAATTGAATTTTCTGCCGATCAGCAATGCGTTATGAGGCTCTATCTCTGATGGCAATGGCGCGTTCGGTTGGGTTCATGACGGCAACATTGGTACGGCAAATGGCTCCCGCCGCTCCCTGGTGCCGAAGGCTTGCGCTCTTCTCGCTGGTTCTGCTCATCGTGTCGGGCGCATCGCATCGCTTCGGACTTCTGGAAACGGTTCCTTTCCTGTGGCTCCTGGGGCTGGGCGGAGCGCTTGCCTTTGTCGCCTTCATGCTCGGTGTGATGGCGCTTCTGCAGGTCTGGGAACATGGCTCTCTGGGTGCTGCAATGGCGGCGGGCAGCATGGTCATCGCGGCCCTCGCGCTGGTTCCCTTCGGCATTTCCGGATACCGCTTTTTTGAACACCCGCAACTGGTCGACATCTCGACCGACCCTGAAAACCCGCCGCAAATGCCACTGGCTGCGCGGGCGCGGAGCGGCGTGATGAATGCCGTCGAGCCCATGTCTGCCGAGAGCCAGGCAATGCAGCAGCAGGACTATCCCGAGGTGACGGGGCGGCGCTACGAGTACACGGCTGACAATGTCATTGAAGTTGTGCGCGCGATGATGCGCGAGAGGGGATGGCAGCCACAGGGGCCTGAAGGGCTGCAACTTGCCGGCGCCAGCGTCACGCTGGAAGGGGTGGCGCATTCCTATCTTCTGGGGTTTCCGTCTGATGTGGCCATACGCATCGAAGACGACCAGGCCGCCACCTTCGTCGACATGCGGTCGGCGTCTCGATATGGACGCCACGATCTTGGGGACAATGCGCAGCGTATCCAGCGCTTCCTGAAGGAACTTGATGAACGCATGGCCTTCCTGGCCCCGGTCTAGCGCTTCAGGCTGTTTCCGCTTTCGCCGAAGTCGCTCTCGGGTTCAGCCCGGAAAATAGATCGCGTCGATTGACGGATCGTTCTCCGTCGTCACGGCCCCGCGTGCGACCAGATCTTCCAGATGGGCGAGAACGGAGAGGGCGGCTGCCCCATGAAGCCGGGGATCGGTGTCCCGGTAAATGGCCTGAACCATTTCCGTTATGGTGCGATCACCGCGCTCGATGCGGTCCAGAACGGCGCGCTCGCGCATCTTCCGGTGGGCCTTCAGTCCACGCATGAAGCGCTGGGGCATGCGGACGCGACTGCCATGGCCGGGCAGGAACACCGTGTCGTCACGCTCCAGCAGGCGATCAAGCGAGGCCATGTAATCGGACATCGCGCCGTCGGGCGGGGCGACGATGGAGGTGGCCCAGGCCATCACATGGTCTGCCGAGAAGAGCACGCCGGTTCCTTCCAGCGCGAACACCGCATGATTGGCGGCGTGGCCCGGCGTGTGGATTGCGCGCAGCGCCCAGCCATCGCCCTCGACAAGCTCGTCATCGGCGAGTGCGATGTCGGGCCTGAAATCCATGTCGGCGCTGGCGTCGAGCGGATTGGTTTCGCCAATGCGCAGCGGACGGGCGGCGCGGTGTGGGCCTTCTGCGCAGACTATTGCGCCGGTCTCCCGCGACAGCCTTGCAGCGAGCGGCGAGTGATCCTTGTGGGTGTGGCTGACGAAGATGTGGCTGACCGGCCGGCCGCCAATGGCCTTGAGCAGCGCCTGGAAGTGGGCTTCGTCCTCCGGGCCGGGGTCAATGACGGCGAGGCTGGAGGTGCCGACGATATAGCTGTTCGTGCCGTGAAAGGTGAAGGCGCTGGGGTTGTTGACCGTAAGGCGCTGAATGTCGGGAGCGATCTCGACGGCCTCGCCATAGGCGGGGTCGAAACGCGTTTCAAATTCGAGAGCCATGGGCAACGGGTCCGAAAGTTGGATGCATGCTGGACGCCTGAAAAGCGCATTCAGGTTGCCGCATATCATGGAACCGCTTATAGGAGAAGGAAAGCGGAACAACTCGCATAAAGCATGAACGGAGACGCCATGTCGCTCGCTATCGCATCCAGATCCCTCGTGTCGCAGTCGCTGCCCGACAATGCAGCACGACGCCTGACCACCCAGCTCTTCCTCGCCGTGGGCGCAACGCTCCTGCTGGCGCTGTCGGCAAAGACGCGCGTTGTGCTTGGCCCGGTGGATCTTTCGCTGCAGACGCTGGCTGTTCTTCTGATCGGCGCAACCTTCGGCATGCGCCTCGGTGTTGCGACGCTGCTTCTCTACATGGCTGAAGGCGCGATGGGGCTGCCGGTTTTCCAGGGTACGCCGGAAAAGGGCATTGGCCTTGCATACATGATGGGACCGACGGGCGGTTACCTTCTGGGCTTTGTCGCCATGGCGGCGATTGCCGGCTGGGCGGCAGACCGCGGCTGGGACCGCAATCCGCTTAAGCTTGCCGGCGCGATGCTGGTGGCGGAGGCAGCTCTGATGGTGCTCGGCTTTGCATGGCTTGCAGGCCTGATCGGCGCTGAGAATGCCTGGCAGTTCGGCGTTGCGCCGTTCATCATGCCGGACCTGATCAAGGTGGCGCTGGCTGCCTGCTTCATGCCGGCTGCATGGGCGCTGCTGCGCGGCCTGGGTGTTTCCAGACACTAAGCGGTCATCGAATCGCCGCTTTCAAGCGGAACGGAGATCGGGCCAGAAGGGGATGTCTGGCCCGATTTTTTTTGAGGGGAAGAGTATGAGCGTGTTGGTTACCGGCGGCGCCGGTTATATCGGCAGCCATATGGTCTGGGAGCTTCTGGACCATGGCGAAGACGTGGTCGTTCTCGACCGGCTGAGCACGGGTTTCGACTGGGCGGTTCCCGAAGCGGCCACGCTGGCGGTGGGCGACATCGCTGACCAGACCTTGGTAGAGGAGCTGATCCGCAAGCATGATGTGGATGCGATCATTCACTTTGCGGGCTCGATCATCGTGCCGGAATCCGTATCCGACCCGCTTGGCTATTATCTCAACAACACAGTCAAATCCCGCAGCCTGATCGAGAGCGCGGTTCGCTGCGGGGTTCCTCATTTCATCTTTTCTTCCACGGCTGCGGTCTATGGCAGCCCGGCGCGTTTTCCGGTGGGCGAAGATGCCGAGTTGCGGCCTGAGTCACCCTATGGCACCTCCAAAATGATGACGGAGCTCATGCTGCGGGACTGTGCGGCTGTGCACAATTTCGACTATACGGCGCTCCGCTATTTCAATGTCTCCGGTGCTGATCCGCAATTGCGCACTGGGCAGTCGACCAAGGGCGCAACGCATCTGATCAAGGTTGCCTGCGAGACCGTGACAGGCAAACGCGGCCATATGGAAGTTTTCGGCACGGACTATGAAACGCCGGACGGCACCTGCGTACGTGATTACATTCATGTCTCCGATCTGGTGAATGCGCATTACCTGGCGCTCCGTCGCATGCGTTCGGGTGGTGGTAGCCTCGTGGCCAATTGCGGCTACGGAAACGGTTATTCCGTTCTTGAGGTGATTGAGGCGGTTAAAGAGGTGGCGCAGACCGATTTCGACGTGCGCATCGGCGATCGCAGGCCCGGTGATGCGGTTGCCATCGTTGCGGAGGCAGAGCGGTGCCGGAGGGAGCTTTCCTGGGAACCAAGGTATGACGATCTGCGCCAGATCGTGACGCATGCGCTGAGCTGGGAAAAGAAGCTTGCCGGACGGAACCGCTGATGCAGTATCGTAATATCAACAGGCTCTTCACGCTTGCCTGTTTCTCAATGCCGCCGGTTGTTGGTTCTGCAACAAGTGTGGTCTGGCACGGCGGTGCGCTGTGGTGTGTTTTCGAGGTGGTTACGGGACGGCGGCGACTGAGCCCCGACAGCGCGATGCGCTGGATCGCCATGCTGATGCTGCTTTATGTGGCCGCGAACCTTGTCGCCTTCCTCATCAATGATCCTTCGTGGCAGAGTGTCTACAAGCTCCTGCCGCTTGCGACCTTCGCTTTGTTTCCCTTTTCCTACTCGATCTGGACAATCGCCGACCGGGAAGACGTGGCGCAGGCCGCACTCCTGGGATCGGTCATTGCAAGTTTCGGAGCATTGATTTTTGCCTTCGTACAGTCTGAGTTTCTGGGACTGCGTGCCGAGGGTGGTGCAGGCAACGCACTTGTGTTTGCGGATGTGGCTTGTCTGGCGGGGCTCACCTGTCTGGCAGGGGGGCTCATCCTTGACAGCAAGAAGGCTCTCTTTCTCCTGCTCGCTTTCGCGGCTGCTTTTGGAGCCGTACTGCTTTCAGAGTCCCGTTCTGTCTGGCTTGTGATGATTGTGCTCGCTTTCCTGCAATTGTTCATTTTCCGCGCGCGCGTCTTTACGGTTCTGAGAGGGCATGTGCTTGCGCTGCTGGGCGTAGCCTTGCTGTTGCTGGTCTTGACTTCCGGCCTGATTGTCAGCCGTTTCGATGCCCTTTGGCAGAACGTCGACAGGCTTATGGCCGGAGGGGATTACAACACCTCAATCGGACTGCGGGTGGCGCTCTGGGAAAGCGGTGTTCGGCTCTTTGCCGAGAGCCCGATTCTCGGCCACGGGATGCAGAACACCTCGGCGCTCATCAAGGAACATGTGCTGCGGGATTTCGGCATTGAGGTTGGGTTCACCCATTTTCACAACGGCTTCATGACCATCTTTATCGAGGGTGGCATTGTGGCGGGCTGTGCGGTGATCGCGATGTTCGCGGTGATCACCGTCTATGCGATAAAGAGCCTCGGGAACAAAGAGGACCCGCTCGCCCGCCTCGGCGGCGCGATGCTGCTCATGCTTGCAGCGGTCTATGCCGGAGGTGGCAGCGTGAACGTCATGTTCGGCCATGACATTCTTGACACGGTCTTCATGGTCTTTCTGATCGTGGGGCTGTTCCTGGCGCGGGGAACCTCGCGCCTGACCGATGCGGATCGGGCTGAAAGGCCTTGATGATCTGACGTCGCGGCCGCGTTATACGCGGCCGTAACGGTCCTCCAGACGCACGATGTCGTCTTCGCCCAGATAGGAGCCGGACTGCACCTCAATCAGCTCCAGCGGGATCTTGCCGGGGTTTTCCAGCGCGTGGATCTCGCCAAGCGGAATGTAGGTGGACTGGTTCTCGGTGAGCATGATCGTGTCTTCGCCCTTCAGAACCCGCGCCGTGCCGCGGACGACCACCCAGTGTTCCGCCCGGTGGTGGTGTTTCTGCACGGAGAGTTTTGCACCGGGCTTCACCGTGATGCGCTTCACCTGGTAGCGGTTGCCGAAATCGATGGAATCGTAATCGCCCCACGGACGATAGACCCGGCGATGGTCCACATGCTCGGTGCGGTCGGCGGATTTCAGCTGCGAGACGATCTCCTTGACGTGCTGTACGGCATCACGTTTGGCCACGAGGACGGCATCAGCCGTTTCAACGACCACGAGATCCTCAACGCCGACGATGGCGACGAGGCGCTTCTGCGCGGAGACAATGGAGTTTTTGGACGCGACCTGCAGAACATCGCCGATGAGCGCATTGCCATCCGCGTCCCGGTCCTGCGCCTCCCAGATGGCCGACCATGAGCCGATGTCGTTCCAGCCGGCGTCGAGCGGGACCACGGCCGCGCGGTCGGTCTTCTCCATAAGGGCATAGTCGATGGAATCGGAGGGGCATGCCTCGAAGGCCGTGCGCTCGGGACGCAAAAAATAGGCATCGCTTTCCACGCCGGCCATGGCGGCGCGGCAGGCCTCCAGAATGGCGGGCGCATGTTTGTGCATGGCGTCCAGATAGACACTGGCGCGGAACAGGAACATGCCGCTGTTCCAGTCGCATGCGCCTTCCTTGAGATAGGCCTTGGCCGTTTCGAGATCCGGTTTTTCCTCGAAGCTGGCCACCGCAAAGCCGCTGTCGCCGATCTTCTTGCCACGGCGGATGTAGCCAAAGCCGGTTTCGGGGCAGGTGGGCACGATACCGAAAGTGACGAGCCAGCCTTCCTCGGCAAGCGCTTTTGCCCTTGAGAGCCCCTCATGGAAGGCGAGCACGTTCTGGATCAGGTGATCTGCGGGCATGACGAGAAGCAGCGGGTCAGCGCCATTCGCCGTCGCCTGAAGGGCTGCGAGCGTGATCGCGGGCGCGGTGTTGCGGCCGACAGGCTCAAGCAGGATCGGCGCATTTTCGACGCCGGCCTGCCGAAGCTGTTCGGCCGCCAGAAAGCGGTGCTCTTCATTGCAGACGGTGAGGGGCGTGGCTGCGCCCAGCCCGTCCAGCCGGCGCATTGTCTGTTGCAGCATGGTGCTGTCGCCCACCAGGGCGCAGAACTGCTTGGGGTAGTGCTCGCGCGAAACCGGCCAGAGCCGCGTTCCCATTCCACCCGCCATGATCACCGGTACCAACATGAGCCTACCCCCGCCGTTCTGGTTCTGAACCTCTGGATCGCCGCGCACCCCTTCGGGCGCGCAAAGGACGATCCAGAATTTTGACGGAGCATCAGGCCGAAAGCCGGAATCAACTTTTCAGTCCGACGCTCTATCTGTCTGTTTTTCCGCATTTATGCGGATGTCAGCTGTTTCCACCTGACTGCAAAATACTGTGGCCTGTGCCGCAGGCCGCCGGATGCCTTCGAACAGTGCAATGCCGGGAACCTTCGCCAAGGATGCCCCGACTTTAGATTGGAAACGTTGACGCGGGGTGTAGGCAAGAGCGCCATCAAGGGATTTGCCCCGTCCATGGGGAGAGGGGACTACCTCCACGGTTGTTTTTCTCCCCGCCGCGCCTCGTTCAAGCAGGCCAATCGTGCGCACTCATGCGCCCTTTGCCGGGGAGAGGGCGCGATGAACGGCACCGTTTTCTCCCCGCGCCCTCTGCCGCTCCTAGACTTTCCCCGATCAAAAGGAACGGGCCAAGATGGAACAGACCGCAAATCTCAAGCTTCCCTACATCATGCCGTCGCAGGCGCAGAAACACGTGACGCACAACGAAGCCATTCGTCTTCTGGACGGGCTGGTGCAGCTCGCTGTGCGTGACCGCGACCTCTCCGCACCGCCGGTCAGCCCCGAAGAGGGCGAATGCCACATCGTTGCGGCGGCAGCGACCGGGGCATGGACGGGCTGGGAAGGGCAGGTGGCGTATTTCGCCGATGGGGCGTGGATGCGGCTTGCGCCGGCTGCCGGCTGGCGGGCCTGGATCATCGACGAGGCGCGTCTTGCCGCCTTTGATGGCGTGGGCTGGCAGGCCATCAACGGATTTCCGGAGAGCGCGGCGGAGATCCAGAATGCAGCGCTGTTCGGGCTTGGAACGACCGCCGATGCGACCAACCCGTTTTCTGCAAAGCTGGACAAGGCGCTCTGGACGGCCCGCTACGCTGCCGAAGGGGGAACGGGCAGCCTGCTCTACACGATGAACAAGGAAGCGCCTGCCGGCGATGTGGGCTTCCTGTTGCAGAGCGGTTTCGTGACGCGCGCGATGTTTGGGCTGCTCGGTTCCGATGGCTGGCGGCTCGCGGTTTCTCCCGATGGTCTGGCCTTCAAGGATGCGATTCGCACCGATGAGGGTTCCGGCCTTGTGTCGCTGCCGGGCAACGCCAAATTCCTTGGCTTCATCAATTACGATCAGTATGTCGCCGCCGACACATGGCAGACCGTGGCCATCAACAACACGCTGTCGAACGATCAGATGTCCTTCGACACGGGCGCAAACCGGTTCACCGCGCCGGCAGACGGGCTCTACCGCTTTGGGGCGAGCATCGGCTGGAAGCAGAATGGCGCGAATGTGCCGACGGCGGTGAAGGCGAAGCTGGTGCTCAACGGCGTGAGCGACCTCTGCGCGCCTTTGGTGGCGGGCGATGTGGCCGATCTGGCGGTGGATGGTTCGGAAACGGCGCTGCATCTTCACGTGATGACGCGCCTGGCGGCGGGCGACACGGTGGCGCTTGCGCAGCTCTTTAGCGGGCTTGATGGCTATGTGCCGGCGACGGTCACGCGGTTCTGGGGAGAGTGGGTGGCCTGACGCCTGATGCCTGACGCCTGACGCAGCGACTGGCGCGTGCTCCACAGAAAGGCTGAAAACGCCTGCTTGTCGTGGGGCCGCGCTTCTGCTATCCACCGCTTCGCTCGGTCTTGGGGCGTCGCCAAGTGGTAAGGCAACGGTTTTTGGTACCGTCATTCGCAGGTTCGAATCCTGCCGCCCCAGCCAGTCTACCAAATTCCAGAAATCTCTCTTGTTGAAGCTGAAACGTGAGCAATTTTCTACAAATTGCTTCGGCCGCCTTGGGGCTGTGTCAAATTTTGACTGCTAGCTTTGCGCCATGAGCAAGTGGAAGCCTACTCCCGAAGTCATTGACGCGTCCCGGCGTTTCAGACGCGCCAAACGATTGCGTTTGACGAAAAAAGTCTTGTTCGGCGCGGTTCTTCTGGGAGCCGTTGGCGCCGGATACGCCTATGACCGGGGACGGCTCGAGCCGGTTCAGGCGCTGATGCAGTCGGCAAATTGCAACATCAAGGGCAATGTCAGCATCGATACCGGTGAGCGCATCTATCATGTGCCGGGGCAACGCTATTACGAGCAGACCGTCATCTCGCCGCGCTACGGGGAGAGGTGGTTCTGTTCGGAAGCCGAGGCGCGCCGCGCAGGATGGCGCAGATCCAAGGTCTGAAAAGCCCGGCTCTTTTCAGCCGGGCTTTCCTGAAGCGTTATTGTTCTTCCGATCAACCAGCCTGCTCGATCATCCCGCGCAGCTCGTCCACCTTTGCCTTCAGGAGCGCCTTGTCGCCGCGGGTCTCCACGTTGAGGCGCAGCAGGGGTTCGGTGTTGGAGGCGCGCAGGTTGAAGCGCCAGTCGTCGAACACCATGCCGAGGCCATCCTGGCTCTCGATTTCGGGGGTCTGCGGCATGTAGTGATCGGAAATGCGGGCCTGTACCGCGGTTGCGTCCGAAACGGTGAAGTTGATCTCGCCCGAGCAGGGATAGGCCGCGATGCGCTCTTCCAGGCGCTCGGCGAGCGTCGTGCCGCTGGCCGAAAGCTCCGCCACCACGTTGAGCCAAGCAAGCATGCCTGAATCGCAATAGGCGAAATCACGGAAGTAGTGGTGCGCGCTCATCTCGCCGCCATAGATGGCGTTCTCCTCGCGCATCATCTGCTTGAAATAGGCATGGCCCGTGCGGCAGGCCTTCGCCACGCCGCCGGCGCTTTCCACCACGTCGATCGTGTTCCAGGTCAGGCGCGGGTCGTAGAGAACGGTGCTGCCCGGATTCTTGGCGAGCAGAGACTGGGCGATCATGCCGACCAGATAATAGCCTTCCACGAAACGGCCCTTGTGGTCGTAGAGGAAGCAGCGGTCGAAATCGCCGTCCCAGGCGATGGCGAGGTCCGCGCCGTGCTCGATCACCGCCCTGCTGGCCTTCTCGCGCTTCTCCGGAAGCAGCGGGTTCGGCACGCCATTGGGCAGGCGCGGATCGGGCTCGTGGTCGATCTTGATGAAGGTGAAGGGCAGATGCTTTTCCAGAAGATCGATGATCGGGCCTGCACAGCCATTGCCGGCGTGGCAGACGATCTTCATCGGTTTCAGGTTCTGGCCGGCCACCTCGTTGAGAAGGCGTTCGATATAGGCGTCGCGGTCGCACGGATCGTGCAGTGCGCCGCGCGCGGCATAATCGGCAACCGGCTGAAGCACCGCATCCGAACGCATGATCTCTTCGATTGCGTTGAAGGCGTTGTCCGGCGTGGCGGCGGACGCGCCTTTCAGCACCATCTTGATGCCGTTGTAATCGGGCGGGTTGTGGCTGGCGGTCACCATGAGGCCGGCATCCGCGCCGCTTGCGGCGGTGTGGAAATAGACCTCTTCCGTGCCGCAGCGGCCAACGGGGCGCACGGCGACGCCGCTGTCGAGAAGGCCCTGGGTCAGCGCTTCGGCCAGCGCCGGGCTATCCATGCGCATGTCGTGGCCGATAACGACCGTGCCGGGGTTGAGGCTTTGCTTGAGCGCCTGCGAAAAGCGATAGGCGAAGGGAACATTGATTTCTGCGGGGATACGGCCGCGAACGTCATACGCTTTGAAGGGGGCGCCCATACTTTCCTTCCTGAATAATCTCGAAGATGAACAATGCTCTGTCATCGTTTAGCATTGCAATGATTGATTGAAGTTTTGTTAGAATTGGATGAAGGCACACAGAGACACAATTGCGGCGACAAATGCGCACGCTACGCAAATACACAAGAGCTGAAACGGTTGCATGCCGGCTTGTTCACCTCGTGTAACAGCCGGCGCATCAGTTTGAAGGGGGGCGTTGGTTGCACTGCGCCCGCCGCATCCCTATTCAACGGACGGGGATAACGCGGAATCATCCCGCAACCGATTGGGCAACAAATGCAATTTATCGATCTCGGCGCTCAGCGTGAGCGCATCAAGGACAAACTGGCGACCGCAATCGACAAGGTTGTTGCCGAAGGGCGCTATATTCTCGGGCCGGAAGTCAGCGCTCTTGAAGAGCAGCTCGCGGCCTATGTGGGCACCAAGCACGTTATCGCCTGCGCCAATGGCACCGACGCCCTGCTCATGCCGCTGATGGCCTATGGCATCGGACCGGGCGACGCGGTGTTCTGCCCGAGCTTCACCTTTGCAGCGACGGCCGAAGTCGTGGCGCTGGCCGGCGCAGAGCCGGTTTTCGTGGAAATCGACGCCGACACTTACAATATGGACCCGAAGAGCCTGACGGCCGCCATCGATCACATCAAGGCGGAAGGCCGGCTGACGCCGAAGGCGGTGATCCCGGTCGATCTCTTTGGTCTGGCTGCCGACTACGGAGCCATCGAAGGCATCGCTGCGCGTGAAGATCTGCGCATCATCGAGGACGCCGCCCAGTCCATCGGCGGCACGCTCAACAACAAGCGCTGCGGCGCGTTCGGCCATGTGGCGTCCACCAGCTTCTACCCGGCCAAGCCGCTGGGTTGTTATGGTGACGGCGGCGCGATGTTCACCGATGATGACGAGCTGGCCGATGTGCTGCGTTCCATCGCCTTCCACGGCAAGGGCGAAAGCCAGTATGACAATGTGCGCGTGGGCCTGAATTCACGCCTCGACACGATCCAGGCCGCGATCCTGATCGAGAAGCTGGCGATCCTCGAAGACGAGATGGAAGCGCGCCAGAAGGTTGCCGCACGCTATGCCGAGGGGCTTGGCGATGTGGTGAAGGTGGCGGTGACGCCGAAGGGCCATCGCTCGGCCTGGGCGCAATATGCCATCGAGACCGGGAAGCGCGACCTGGTGCGCAAGCGCCTTGGTGAGGCGGGCATTCCCTCGGTTGTCTATTACGAGAAGCCGCTGCACCTGCAGAAGGCCTATGAGATGCATGCGAAAGCGCCGGGTGGTCTCGCCATTTCGGAGAGCCTGCCGCACCGCATCCTGTGCCTGCCGATGCACCCCTATCTCGCCGAGAGCGACCAGGATCGCGTGATCGAGACCATCCGCAGCGCCGTCGCCGAATAGGCTGACGACTGCTTCCAGGACATCGAAAAGGCCCGTGAAAACGGGCCTTTTTTGCATTCTGAAATGCCTTTTCCCCTTTGCCGGAAACAACGCAAAAAGCGCCTCGCAAACCGGGGTGAGGTTGGGCGTGCGCGCCTTGAGAGGGTCGAAAACCGCATGGTACCCCAAGGGCAGGATCCGGAAGCCGCAAAGGCTCCGGCCGCAGCGACAAAGACGCGAAGGCGAAAACATGCCGGCAGCCCTTACCCATCTCGACAGGCTGGAAGCCGAGGCGATCCACATCTTCCGCGAAGTGGCGGCGACCTTTTCAAAGCCGGTGATGCTTTATTCCGTCGGCAAGGATTCGTCCGTGCTGATGCATCTGGCGATGAAGGCGTTCTACCCGGCCAAACCGCCATTCCCCTTCCTGCATGTGGACACCACCTGGAAGTTTCGCGAGATGATCGAATTTCGCGACCGGATGGCGCGCGAAAAGGGTTTTGAGCTTCTGGTGCATGTAAACGAGGAGGGCGTGCGCGACGGCATCAATCCGTTCGATCATGGCTCCAACACGCACACCCATGTGATGAAGACGGTGGCGCTGCGCCAGGCGCTCGACAAATACGGGTTTGACGCCGCCTTTGGCGGCGCGCGGCGCGACGAAGAGAAGAGCCGCGCCAAGGAACGCATTTTCTCATTCCGCTCCGCAGGCCATGGCTGGGACCCGAAGAACCAGCGGCCGGAAATGTGGAAAATCTACAACACGCGCGTGGCGCAGGGTGAATCGATCCGTGTCTTCCCGCTCTCCAACTGGACCGAGCAGGACATCTGGCAATACATCCTGCAGGAAAACATTCCCATCGTTCCGCTCTATTTCGCCGCCAGACGGCCGGTGGTGGATCGGGGCGGAATGACCATCATGGTCGATGACGACCGGATGCGCCTTCAGCCGGGCGAGAAGGTGGAGGAGCGTCTGGTGCGCTTCCGCACGCTTGGCTGCTACCCGCTGACGGGCGCGATCCCGTCGACCGCTGCCACGCTCGAGGAAATCGTCGGCGAGATGCTGACGGCCCGCACGTCTGAACGGCAGGGGCGTCTGATCGACCGCGATGAGGCAGGCTCCATGGAAAAGAAGAAGCGCGAGGGGTATTTCTGATCATGTTGACCGCCAACACAGCGCTTCTGCGTGAAGATGATGATGCTCTGGTCGATATCCGCGACTATGTGGCCGGGCAGGAGAACAAGGGGCTTTTGCGGTTCCTGACCTGCGGCTCGGTGGATGACGGCAAGTCGACGCTGATCGGGCGTCTCCTGTTCGACACCAAGCTGATCTTCGAGGACCAGCTGGCAGCGCTTGAAAACGATTCCCGCAAGCACGGCACGGCTGGCGACGAGATCGATTTCGCACTGCTGGTCGACGGGCTGGAGGCCGAACGCGAGCAGGGCATCACCATCGATGTGGCCTATCGCTTCTTCTCCACGCCGCGCCGCAAATTCATCGTGGCCGACACGCCGGGCCATGAGCAGTACACGCGCAACATGGCGACCGGCGCATCCACTGCGGATGTGGCCATCGTGCTGGTGGACGCGCGGCAGGGCATTCTGCCGCAGACGCGCCGACACTCGATGATCGCCTCGCTTCTGGGCATTCGCCACATCGTTCTGGCGGTGAACAAAATCGACCTTGTCAGCTTCGACGAAGCCGTGTTCGAGCGCATCGCGGCGGAATATCGCGCGTTTGCCGAAGAGCTCGGCTTCACGACGATCCAGCCGATCCCCATGTCGGCGCGCTATGGCGACAATGTCATCCGCTCGTCGGGCAAGACGCCCTGGTATGATGGGCCGTCGCTGCTGGAGCATCTGGAGACGGTCGACATCGAGGCCGAGGCGGAGGGAAAGCCGTTCCGCTTTCCCGTGCAGTATGTCTCGCGGCCGAACCTTGATTTTCGCGGTTTCTCGGGCACGGTGGCTGCTGGCAGCATCGGCGTCGGCGAGCGGGTGACGGTCGCCAAGTCGGGCAAGCAGACGCGCATCCGCCGCATCGTCACGCAGGATGGCGATCTGGAGGTCGCCTCGGAGGGGCAGGCGGTGACGCTTCTGCTCGAGGACGAGGTGGAGCTTTCGCGCGGCAACATGCTGGTGACGCCGGAGGCGCGCCCGCATGTGGCCGATCAGTTCTCCGCGACGCTTGTGTGGTTCGATGAAAAGCCGCTCCTGCCGGGGCGCTCCTACATTCTGCGCACCGAAACGGATGAGGTTTCGGCGACGGTGAGCCAGCTCAAGCATCGACGGAACATCAACAATTTTGCCGAGGAAGCGGCAACCAGCCTCGATCTGAACGAGGTGGGGTTGTGCAATTTTTCAGCTCAGGCGCCGATTGCCTTTGACGCTTTCAGCGATAACCGCACCACGGGCGCTTTCATCCTGATTGACCGGCTGACCAATGCGACGGTCGGCGCGGGCATGATCCAGCGGCCTTTGCGGCGCGCAGCGAACATCCACTGGCAGGCGCTCGACGTGACGCGCCAGTCACGCGCGGAGCTGAAGCACCAGAAACCGGCGGTTCTGTGGTTCACCGGGCTCTCGGGTTCCGGCAAATCGACCATTGCCAGCCTTCTGGAAAAGAAACTGCATGCAGCCGGCCGCCACACCTATGTTCTGGATGGCGACAATGTTCGCCACGGGCTGAACCGGGATCTGGGCTTTACGGACGAGGACCGGGTGGAGAACATCCGCCGTGTGGCTGAAACGGCAAAGCTGATGGCGGATGCCGGGTTGATCGTGCTCGTCTCGTTCATCTCGCCCTTCAGGGCCGAGCGGCGCATGGCGCGCGAGCTGATGAACGAGGGCGAGTTTGTGGAGGTCTTCGTGGACACGCCCTTTGAAGAATGCGCGAGGCGTGATCCGAAAGGGCTCTATGCCAAGGCGCTCAATGGCGAGATACAGAACTTCACGGGCGTCGATTCCCCCTATGAGACGCCGGAAAGGGCTGATATCCACATCGGGACGACGGCCCGCGCGCCCGAAGAGCTGGTCGACGAAATCGAGGCCTGGCTCAAGGAACGTGGCCATTGCTGATCTGAATTGAAGAAGGGCATCGGAACAACCAAAAGCCGGTTTCCGGTCCGATGCTCTGGTGGAAAGACTGACTGGCCCATGGGCATGATGAAGGACGACGCGGCGCTTCTGGCGCTGTTTGAAGAACTCGCGCTGGCGGCGGGGGCTGCGATCATGCAGCACTACGAGGCGGGCTTCGAGGTGGAGCAGAAGGCTGACGATACGCCGGTAACGGCAGCCGACCGTGCTGCGGAGAGGGTGATCCTCGACGGGTTTCGGAATGTGGGGCTGGGAACGCCCTGCGTTTCTGAAGAGGCCGCGTCCGGTGGCGTCATTCCGGCCTGCGGCGATGGCAATTTCCTTTTGGTAGATCCGCTCGATGGCACGCGCGAATTCATTGCGCGGCGTCCGGATTTCACCGTCAATATCGGCCTGATCCGCAATGGCGAGCCGGTGGCCGGTGTTGTCTATGCGCCGGCGCGCGATCTGCTCTATTCGGCGCGTCCGGGTTCGGCGTTTGAAATTCCGGTGGTGGGCGGCAAGCCGCAGGAGCGGCGGACGATCAGGGCGCGGCCGCGCCGGACACCGCCTGCAATTGTCGCAAGCCGCTCGCACTGTACCGACGAAACCCGCGCCTTCATCGCCCGCCATCCGGATGCCGAGACGGTTTCCATCGGTTCGTCGCTGAAATTCTGCATGATCGCGCGGGGCGATGCGGATCTCTATCCGCGCTTCGGCCGGACCATGCAGTGGGACACGGCGGCCGGTGACGCCGTGCTGCGTGCGGCAGGCGGCATGGCGCACACGCTGGATGGCGCGCCGCTCACCTATGGGCCGAAGGGCGGCGAGGGGCTGGAAGCCTTTGTGAGCCCGTCATTCGTTGCCGAAGGGGCGGGCTGAAATCATCCTGCTTTGGGCCGTTGTTGTGTAGGCGCAGCCGTCAACGCCTCCTTCTCCCCGCTGGCGGGGAGAAGGTGAGGATGAGGGGCGGGCACCTGCAATTGTGATCAGTGCCAGGTTTTGAATGGGGGTGGCTGCCGTGCGGCGAGGCTTGCGCGGCCCCTCATCCCCCTGCCGGGACCTTCTCCCCGCACACGGGGAGAAGGAGGATGGCCGAAACTGCGGCGCTCCTTGATGGGAAGGGAAGGCAGGGCCCGGGCTTTTTCAACTGACTGTCCAGTCAGGCCGTCGTCAGCTCTTCCTTCCAGGGGGGATTTGCGCCGGCGCGTGACACGGTGATGGCGGCGGCGCGGGTTGCGAAGGTCATTGCTTCTGAAATCTCCCCAGCGCCGAGCGCGGCGATCTTTTCCTTCGTCAGAAGCCCAGCCACCTCAAGGGCCGCCAGAAGCGCGCCGTTGAACGTGTCGCCGGCGCCGACCGTGTCGACCACGGTGACGGGCCGTGCCGCGACGAACTGCTTTTGTGATTTCGTGTAGGCCGTCGCGCCCTTGCCGCCATCGGTGACAATGACGAGGGAGGGCCCGCGCGCCAGCCAGCGCGCGGCGATCGCGTCGGTGCTTTCCGTTTCGCCGAACCATGCAAGATCGTCGGTGGAGATTTTCACGATGTCGGACAGGGCAAGCATGCGCTCAATGCGGGCGCGGTGGCTTTTTGCATCGGTGATAAAGGCGGGGCGGATGTTTGGGTCGAGCATGATGACGCGGCCCGCAGCCTCGCGCGCCATCAGCGCCTCATAGGCCGAGCCACAGGGCTCTGACACGAGGCTGATGCCGCCGAACAGAAGGGCCGACACATCTGTGCCGATGGCGGGCAGGTCGTCGGGCGAGACCATCCGGCCGGCTGTGCTTTCATCATAGAAGGCGTATTCGGCCTGACCGGCGGTAAGGGTCACGAAGGCGAGTGTCGTGGGGCGGCTGGAAATCTGCGCAAAGCCAAGATCCACATGGCTTTCCTCAAGCTTCTCGCGCAGCATCCGACCGAAGAGATCGTCCGAGAGGCCGGTGAAGAAGCCACAGGACACGCCAAGGCGGGCAATGGCGATGGCGCTGTTGAAGACCGCGCCGCCGGTATAGGGCGCAAAGGCCGCTTCGCCGTCGCTCGACTGGCGCGGCAGCATGTCGATCAGCGCTTCGCCGCAACAAAGGATCATGACGTGCCTCCCGTTCGTTTTGCCCATCGGGAGTAGCGGGCGGCGGGCGGCTTGGCAATGCAGGATGCGCGGGGCCTTATCAATGGAAGTTGCGGCCCTTGGGCAGAACACGCACATCGCGCGGGTGACGCCAGAGATTTTGCGCGGTCGCGGGCTTTTCCGCCGCCTGTGCGTCCGCGCCCGGATCGGACATGGCGGCCAGAAGCTCCGGCGTCGTGTCGAGCAGGCGGCGGGCGACCACATGGATGACATTGCTTTCTTTCTGCAGAATGCCCTCGATGGTGACCATGCGCGCGCCGAACACGATGCGGCGAAAGCGCTGGAAGACGCGCGGCCAGACGATGACGTTGGCAATGCCGGTTTCATCCTCCAGCGTCATGAAGATGACGCCGCTTGCCGTGCCGGGGCGCTGGCGCACCAGAACGAGGCCCGAAACGCGCACGAAGCGCCCTGCCGGGATGTCCGCGAGGGCGCGGGTTTCCACGATGCGGCGTTCCTTGAGTTGCTGGCGCAGGAAGGAAACGGGATGCGCCTTGAGAGAAAGGCTGAGCGTGCCGTAATCCTCCACCACCTGCTCGCCGGGAAGAAGTTCAGGCAGCGCCACGCTCTCTTCGGCCTGAAGGGGCGTTTCTTCCGTGCTTTTGGTGCTGGCGAAGAGCGGCAGTTCCTCGGCTGCCGCACGCACGCCCTGATGGCCGCTCAGGCCGCGCACCTCCCAGAGGGCGGCGCGGCGGTCGAGCCCGAGTGAGCGGAAGGCGTCCGCCTCGGCAAGCCGGCGCAGGGAGAACATGTCGATGCCGGAACGGAAATAGAGGTCGCGCACGGTGGCAAAGCCCACGCCGCGCGTGGCCATGATCTTCAGCGCTGCGGCCTCGCGTATGCCATCCACCTGGCGCAGGCCGAGCCGCACCGCATGGCGGATCGCGCCCTTTTTCGAGGCCGGTTCCAGCGTGTGGTCCCAGTCGCTGCGGTTGATGTCGACGGGGCGTGTCTCGCCGCCATGATCGCGGAAATCCCGGACGATGGAGGAGGCGGAGTAAAACCCCATGGGCTGGGAGTTCAAAAGTGCGCAGGCAAAGACATCCGGATAGTGGCATTTGAGCCAGGAGGAGGCATAGGCGAGCAGCGCGAAACTGGCCGAATGGCTTTCGGGAAAACCGTAATCGCTGAACCCCTTCATCTGGTTGAAACAGCGCTCGGCAAAGTCGGGTTCATAGCCATTGGCGAGCATGCCCTTGATGAAGTCTTCGCGGAACTGGTCGATTGTGCCGGTGCGGCGGAAGGAGGCCATGGCGCGGCGCAGCCGGTCGGCCTTTTCCGGCGAGAAGCCGGCCGCGACGATGGCGATCTTCATCGCCTGTTCCTGAAAGAGCGGCACGCCGAGGGTCTTCTGGAGCACGGCGCGCAATTCTTCGGAAGGATAATCGACATTCTCTTCCCTGTTGCGGCGGCGCAGATAGGGATGAACCATGTCGCCCTGAATGGGACCGGGGCGGACAATGGCGATCTCGATCACGAGGTCATAGAAATTTTCCGGTCGCAGGCGCGGCAGCATGGACATCTGCGCCCGGCTTTCGATCTGGAAGACGCCAACCGTGTCGGCGCGCTGGATCATGGCGTAGGTGGGGCGGTCGTCGCGGGGCACGGTGGCCAGCGTGCGCTCTTCGCCATAGTGATCGCGCAACAGATCGAACCCCTTGCGCAGGCAGGTGAGCATGCCGAGCGAAAGCACATCCACCTTGAGGATGTTGAGCGCGTCGAGATCGTCCTTGTCCCATTCCACCATGGTGCGGTCCTTCATGGCGGCGTTGGCGATGGGCACGATTTCGCTCAAGGGCGAATGGGTGAGCACGAAGCCGCCCACATGCTGGGAGAGATGGCGGGGGAAGCCGATCAGCTGGCTGACGAGAACGAGGGTCTGGCGCAGGCGTGGATCGGTGGGGTCGAGACCGGCTTCGCGCACCTGGTCGCCGGCAGGCGTGCGCGAGGAATGGCCCCAGACAAGGCCGGTCATTGCGGCGACCACATCGGGCGACAGGCCCATGGCCTTGCCGGCCTCGCGCACGGCGCTGCGCGTGCGGTAGGAAATGACGGTGGCGGCCAGCCCGGCGCGGTGGCGGCCATATTTGTCATAGATGTACTGCATCACCTCTTCGCGCCGCTCATGCTCGAAATCGACATCGATGTCCGGCGGCTCGCCGCGCTCTGCGGAGATGAAGCGCTCGAACAGAAGGTCGATCTCGGTGGGATTGACCGAGGTGACGCCAAGGCAAAAACAGACGACAGAATTGGCCGCCGAGCCGCGCCCCTGGCACAGGATGGGCGGGGTCTGTGCGCGGGCGAAGTTCACAATGTCGTGCACGGTGAGAAAATAGGCGGCGTAGCCAAGCTGGCCGATGAGCTTCAGCTCATGGGAAATCATGCCGGCGACCTTTGGCGGAACCACGCCGTCGAAACGGACTTTTGCGCCAAGCCAGGTGAGGCGTTCCAGCTCCTCCTGCGGGGTGGCGCTCTCACCGCTCGATTCCTTCGGATAGTCGAAGCACAGTTCATCGAGCGAGAAGCGGCATTCATCCATGAGGGCCACGGAACGGGCAATGGCGTCTTCGTGGCCGCGCAGCAGGCGGGCCATCTCCGCAGGCGCTTTCAGGTGCCGCTCGGCATTGCGTTCCAGCCGGAAACCGGCTTCGTCGATGGTGCAGTGCGCGCGGATGCAGGTGAGGAGATCCTGAAGGGGGCGGCGGGCCGGCGTGTGGTAGAGCACGTCATTGGTGGCGATGAGCGGGGTGCCGCAGGCCGTGGCAAGCGCGGCAAGGCGCTCTTGGCGCGCGCCATCATTGGCCCTCCGGTGGGGCGTGAGCGCCAGAAACACATCGCCGGGGAAGAGGGTTGCGAGGCGGCGCAGATTTTCCTCGAAATCAGAACCGAAATCATAGGGCGGCATGGCGATGAAGCGCTGGTCCGCGCCAAGCTGTTCCAGATTGCCCAGATGGAGGTGGCACTCGCCTTTCGGCGCGCGGCGGTTGCCATCGGTCAAAAGCTGCGTCAGGCGGCCATAGGCATCCCTGTCGGTCGGGAAGCAGAGCGTTTCGAAATCGTCCAGCATGACCAGTCGCGCGCCGACGACAAGGCGGATCTTCTGCGCCTTCGCCTCCACATGGGCGCGCACGACGCCAGCCAGCGTGTTGCGGTCGGCAATGCCGATGGCCGCATGGCCAAGCCGGGCGGCTTCGGCAACCAGCTCGCGGGGATGAGACCCGCCGCGCAGAAAGCTGTAATTGCTGGTGACGCCGAGCTCCACATAGGGCGGGGCCGGTGGCACGGAGCGCTTTTTGGGGGGCGTTCCGGCGGTGTCGGCCTTTAAACCGGTGGTCAGAGGGATGGGGTTTGACGATTGCGCGCTCATGCGAAGACCCCGTGGATGAACCAGCGCGGGGTTTCTTCATCGCGCTCATAAAGCCCGTCGCGGAAGAGCCAGAAGCGGCGGCCGGCTTCATCTTCGATGCGGAAATAGTCGCGTGTCTTGCGGCTGGCCCCGAGTGGCGCGCGCCACCATTCAGGCGCAATGCGTTCCGGCCCTTCGGCGCGCGTCACAAGGTGGGCCACGCGCCGCCATTCGAAACGGGTGGGCGGCCCATCAGGCACGCCGGCAAGCGTGGTGACAGGCTCCGGAACGGCAAAGAGGAAGAGGGGGCGGGCAAAGGCCGCGCCATCCTGAATGCAGCGGGCATGGGCCTGCCAGTCGTGGCTTTGCGCGGGCTTGAGCACGGAGACGGCGCGGGCGGCGCGCTCGGGCAGGAAGCTCGCATGGGGCTCGGCGCGGGTGACGTTGCGCGCGCCGAACCGGTTGACCAGCCGGTCAAGCAGCGGAGCGAGGTCGCCGTCACGCATGGTCATGGCGTCGTCGCCATCGCGCATGGTCATGGCGTCGTCGTCCAGATCCTCCTGCCGCATGGCGAGCGTTTCCACGGAAAGGGCGGTGAGGCTGGCCGCCTCGAAGCCGAAGCCGGCGCGATCCTCTATGCGGTCGAGCCGCTCGCCGAGAAGGCGGGCGAGATGTGCTGCATCGCGCGTGGGGGTGCTGGTGGCGAGCGGCAGGGCCTCGAACCAGCCATCGACGCGGAACAGCCGCAGCTCCACGCGCCGCGCGCCCTTGCCGGCCTTTTCAAGGAGCGCGCAGAGGTCGCGCGTGAGGCGGCCGATGGCGATCCCGATTGCTTCCTGCGTGACGATTGGTTCGGCAAAACGGCATTGCGCGGCATGCAGATGGGGCGGGTTGAGGGGGCGAAAGCTTTCCTCCTCATGGCCAAGCGCCTCGTCCAGCCGGCGCAGCGCCAGCGGGCCAAAGCGCGACGCCAGAGGCGCGCGCGGCTTGCCGATGAGATCGCCGACGCGTTTGAGACCAAGCTTTTCAAGCGCCTTGACCGTGCCTTCCTCCAGCCGCAGGGCGCAGACGGGCAGCGGCGCCATGTGCCCGGCAAGGGTTGAGCGGGTGACGGCAAGGCGATCATCGGGCGCGTGGCGGGCAAGCGCCCAGGCGCCACCGATGGTGGGCGCCAGCGCCAGCCGTGCGGTGAGGCCGAAACGGCCAAGCTTTGACGCCAGCATCTCCATGAGGGCGCTCTCGCCGCCGAAGAGATGTGCACAGCCGGCAATGTCGAGGCTCACCCCGTCGGGAAAGTCGGGACGCGTCAGCGGCGAAAAACACTGGCACCAGAGCGCCAGCCTTATGAGGGCACGCTCATCGCCCTGAAGGTCGGCATGGGCGACCTGCAGGGCGGGGTGGATGGCGCGCGCATCGGCCAGCGCCATGCCGGGTGAAAAGCCCAGCGCCCCGGCTGCCTGATTGAACGCGGTGATGCGCTGGCCATTGTCCGTGGTGGTGACGAGCACCAGCGCCGCGTCCTCATGAGGCTTCTGCCCATTCGGGGGGCAATCTGGAGCTGGCGCGCCCGGCGTCATGTGGCCATGGTGTTGCCCCTGTGGTCGCTCCTGCCGGCGTTCTATCGGCCAGCGGGGCAGGAAGACGGAAAGAAAGCGTGTCATGATCCCACTCGACATCCCAGCCGCTTGAGAAACGGCGGGACATCCCTTGCCTTGATTTGAGAAGCGCAAGCCGCCAGCGCGGCGCACCCGAATATGAGGATTGGCCCGATGATTGGCCTGAGGATTGGCCTGAGGATTGGCTGGGCGAGGCGGGTGCTGCGGGAAGCGATGCGACGGACCAGCGGGTCTCGGCCGCCGTGCCCTCTGCTGAAGCCTGTCGCCCGCGCAGGATGAGGGCGGTGACGCCGTGGCGTGCGGCGCGCAGGGCAAGGCGGCGGCTGGCGGCGAAATCATAGGCGCGGGCGCTGTCGGGCAGGATGCCGGCGACGGCGGCGAGCGGCGCATGGGAAAGCCCTTCCTCCAGCGCCCACAAAATGTCGATGGGCTTGCGCACCTCGATCCTGATCAGCCGGTTCGGATCAAGCCCGAGGGCTGCCAGGCCGGGCGGGTAGAGCGCGCCTTCGTTGTTTGCCAGATGCGCGGGCACAGCCCAGAGAATGGGGCCGGGGCGCTGGCGGAGAAGACGCGCCAGAAAACAGATGCCGAAGCCCGCGCCGGCGGCGAAATCGCCATGGGTGGCCGGGAGGATTTCATGCAGCGCGCCGGTCTTGAGACCGTGGGCGGGAAGGGCGGCGTCAAGCGCCTCTGCGCCCAGTCCAAGCGCGGGGCGGGCGTTGGGCGTCAGCCTTTCCTGAGGGGCGATGCGGCGGCGTAAGGCCTCTATCTCGAACCTGTGTTTCATGACGCAACTCCGGTACGCACTAACAGGACGCTGCGGATGCCGACGCGGTCTGCACCGGCGGCGGCGCGCCGGAAGCGCCCTGATTCAAATTCGCAGCATCTTCCTTCAAGGAACTGATTTGACTCATCTTCACGCTTGCGCCCGGCAGGGCGTGCGCGGGCGGCGCATCACGCAGCCATTCTTCCAGAAGGCGTGTGCGCTGAGGCGTGGCACTGCCGGCGCAGACATTTGTGAAAGGGCAGGAAACGCTGCGGTTGCGGGCGCAAAATGTCCGCCCGAGATCCTGCATGAGGATGTGGTGTTCTTCAGTGTCGGAAGCCTCCCAGCCATTGGGGAGCTGGCGGTTGAGAAGGCGGACCGAACGCTCGGGCGACGTCTGCTCGGGCACGAGGCCGAGGCAGCGCGCTGCGCGCCAGTGCGCCGTGTCGACGACAAGAACGCGCCTGCGCAGGGTGCTCATGTTGAGGGTGGCAGCGCTGGTCTTGGGGCCGACGCCGTAAAGCCGTTCCAGCCAGGCAAGGGCGTTCTCCACCGGCCAGCCATGCAGGAAGCCGAGATCGAGCGCGCCGCGCAGGCTGGCGATTTCCTGTAGGGCGCGGGGCAGGGCTTCGGCCTTGCGCTCGGGGTGGGTGATGCCTTCAAGAAGCGGGTCGAGTTCGTGGGAGGATGCTTCGGCCAGACGCTGCCAGGAGCCTCTGTGCCGCGCCACTTCGAAATGCTCGACCAGAGCGGCGAAAACCCCGAGCGCCGTTTCATTGTGCGTTCTGCCGCTGAGCATCGCCAGAATCATCTGGCTTATCGGGTCGAGACGCACGAAATCCGTGGGCGGTCCGAAGACAGCCAGCAAGCGCTGATGGAGGCTTGCAATCCGGTCGAAAGGTGCAAGGGGCAGGGTGTATTGCATCCCCGCATGATAAGAACAAATAGGGAACAAATCAATCGTTCTCTACCATCGGGCTGAGAACAGCTGAGGAAAACGAAAGGCCGCCAGACAGCCGGTCCCACGGCAGACGCGCGCTGTCTGACGGCCCGCTCCAGCGTTCTGACGACGCTTTCAGCAGTGTCCCCTCTGGACCCTGCCATACTGAAAGCATCAAGCGTGCCAGTCGCAGTTCGCCTTGGCTTTATTCTTAATTTTCAGTGTGTTGCCGTTATCTGTCCAAGCGGGCGCGTTTCGTTCTCGCACCGGCCATGATGCGCGTCAGAGCAGGCTGCCCATGAAACGGGCAGACGCCTTCATCAAATAGCGACTTCCAGACGGTTGCGGCCTGTGGATTTTGCGCGGTTGAGGGCGGTGTCGGCCTGACCGAGTGCGATCCAGAAGCTCTCCTTGCGTGGCAGCGGCGTGTGCAGGCCGACGCTCACGGTAAGCGGGATCTCGATCCCGTCGAGATTGAAGGGCGTATCGGAAACGGCGGTCTGGATGCGTTCGGCAAGGCCGAAGGCGCGTTCGGCGTCATAGGCCGGCAGCACAAGCGCAATGGCCTGCCCGCCGAAGCTGGCGACCATGTCCGTCTGGCGAACGGCTGACTGGACGACGGACGCGACATGGCGCAGGGCCTGCTCGCCGGCCGCGTGGCCGTGTTCCTCAAGCACCTGATCGAATTCGTCGATGTCGATGAGCGCCATGGAGTAGGGCTGCCCCGCCCAGTTCATGGCGGCGGCGAGTTCCGGGCCCAGCTTGTCGAAGACACGCCGGTTCAAAAGCCCGGTTGCCGTATCCGTGGTCCCCATCGGTGCCTCCTTCAAGCGTCGTGGTCCGAAATGCGAGCGCTGCAATTCAAGAATGCGGCCGATCACGATGGCGGCAATCACATTGGCCACAATAGCAACCGGTGCGACTTCGCCCAAGGTGCGCATGGCGGTTTCCCACGGCATGAGGAAAACCGAAATCAGGGAGACCGATGTCAGAAGGCCGACGCCGGCGAGCGCGACCATGGAAACGCGCCGGCCTTTCACCATCTGCGCGAAAGCCAGGCTCACCAGGCTGCAGATCAGGACGGCGACAATGCCGCTCGCCACGCCTGCGCCGCCAAGCCAGATGCGACCGAGGATCGCGACAGCCGAGGTGATGGCAAGCGTAATCCAGCCGCCATAGGTCATGGCGAGAACGACAAACACATTGCCGATGTCGAAAGACAGGCCGGAGGAGGCGTGTGCGCTGAAGAGGGCAGGCCCGATGGAGCCCACGGAGAAAAGCGCGGAGACGAGAAGGCTGCGCTGTAAGGATGTCAGTGCAAGCCGGGCCGCGCGCTCGTAAAGCAGCGCGGCGATGACCGCAATTCCCAAGCCTTGCAGGAACTCGGATGCCAGGGCAGCCATGTCCATCAGGTCAATCTCCGCAGACGCCTCACCAAAAGAAACAACGATTTGCGTGCGAAAATGCAGCCCGCCATTACTTCGCCTGATACTCAGTATGTATGACAAGGCAGCGTAAACACAAGAAGTTCCAGTGCAAAGCCCGGTTCTTCAACTTGTTCGCGTATTTCCGTGGAGGTTTGTCCGTCCGGTTGCCGCAGGGTAACGGCATGTTTACACCGCTGAAATATTATGTGCCGGCAAAAGGGCGAGGGGATGGGACGTTTGCAGGCGGTGTTCGAGCGGTTTTACGCGTTGCGCATCTGGCAACAGGCATGCATCGTCACTCTGGGCGCTGCCGTGGGTGCTGACGCGCTGACGCTCATTCTTTACTCCATATTCTTTTCCGACCGGCTGATGCTCGACCTGATTCTCACGGCCGTCATCACCGTTTTTGTGGCCTACCCGATCTCCTATGTTTTTCTGAGCAAGACGGCGACGGTCGCGAAACTGGCGGCTGAGCTGGACAGGGCCGCCACGACCGACTGCCTGACCGACCTGTGCAATCGTCGCCATTTCATGCAGCAGGCGGGCGCGTTTATCGGAGAAGCCGACGCCTCGGCAGGTGTCGTTCTCTTCATCGATGTGGATCACTTCAAGCTGATCAACGACCGGTTTGGCCATGCCGAGGGGGATCGGGTGCTTGTGCTGGTGGCGGAGGCAATTCGCCAGAGCGTGCGCGTGGATGATATCTGCGCGCGCATTGGCGGCGAGGAGTTCGCCGTGTTCATGCCGGGCGCGGACCTGCCGCTTGCGCGCACGGTTTCGGAGCGCATCGCCCTGAGCTGCCGTCTCGTTGGGTGCACGGCGCACCCCGAAGAGCTTTCCACCACGGTGAGCATCGGCGTTGCCATGCATCGCCCGGAGCAAACGCTGGATGAAGTTGTCCGCGAGGCCGATTTCCTTCTGTACAGGGCCAAGCGGGGCGGGCGCGACCAGGTGATGTATCGCGCGCCGCATGAGGTCGTCGCCTGAGGGTGGCGCCGGGCACGCGGTTCATGGAATGAAAAACGGCGCCGAAGGGCGCCGTTTGCGTATCGTCTATTCGACTTCGATGTGGAAAACCGACCAGACCCAGCCGCGTTCTTCTTCTTCCGGCGCCTTGGCGCCACCGGTGTCGTAGACCAGCCACAGCGGCCCGAGCCCGCCGATCCCGAGTGGCTTTCCGTCGACCTTCATGGCGAGGATCCATTCATGGGCGGCCATCTTGTCGGCATCCATCTCGAAGCCGAAGCCATCGAGCGCATAGAGTGTCGCGCTGTCGCCTGTCGCACCGGCCGTGGCAAGAACGTCTTTCAGAAGCGGGCCTTCCATGGTGAGCGGGCGCGGCCAGTCTTCCGTGTCGGCATTCACCTTGATCGTCTTCTGCGGAAGGGCGGCAAGCGTCTCCCAGTCGAAGCTGTGCGCCTTGTCGAACGTCTTGTCGTGGAACTTCAGAAACCCGTCAAAGAACGGGTCAAACGCCTCACGATTGGTGTTGTCGATCTCGCCGCTGACCGTCAGCAGCGTACCCTCGGCCTGGCCGGGGGAAACCGTTGCAAACAAGAGGGACGTGGCGATGGAAGCCGAAATCAGTAATCCGCGCATTGCCGTCTCCGGGTGGTTTCGTTTGATGATGGCGCAGACCCTAGGCGCGTGCTCTTAACGCGGTGTTAAGAAATTCACCCGACGTAGCGGCCCTCAGCCGATTGTGGTGAAGCGGCTGTGCGAGGTTTCCCCAATTGATTGGAATTTACAGGTTGCATAATTCAACCAGGCATTGTGTATTGCTAGCCGTCGCACATCAGGGGAAGTGGTGCGGCATTTGTCATTCAGACGGAGGGACGGGGTGAACGTCGTCGCATTCAGGGCGGATAAAGAAGACGAGCACCCCGCGCGTGGACGGGGCGCGCGGCCTGCCGCGATGGGCGCAACGGATTTCGATGCCTGGCTGAAGCATCTCGGTTTCAGCGAACGGCATGCAGCAAGGGTGCTGCAGGTGGGCAGGGCGACGATCGCGCGCTATCGGCGCGAAGGCGCGCCGGCCCATATCGGCTATGCCTGCACGGCAATCGCTCTCGGCATGCCCATATGGCAAAAGGCCGAGTAGGCGATTTTCCCTCGAAGATCGCTTTTCCGTCATGGTCGGCCCGCCCGTGTTTCAGGCGAGACGTTTCTGTTCCAGCTTTAATGCCGATTGATGCAGAAGCACTGGGTGAGGCTGGCGCGGCGCGCTATCGCGCATGATCTCTGTCAGAAAACAAAAAAAGGCCGGGCGCTAGCCCGACCTTCTCGATCATCTCAACGCCCCGTGCCAGTACATCCGTGGTCACGTGGCGGAGACGAAGCTTATGCAGCCTGCAGGTTGTCCGCAGCGCTTTTGCCCGACCGGCGGTCCTGAACGATCTCGAAGCTGAGCTTCTGACCTTCAACGATGGACTGCATGCCAGCGCGCTCGACGGCAGAGATGTGAACGAACACGTCGTTCGCGCCGTCATCGGGTGCGATGAAGCCAAAGCCGCGGGTGGTGTCGAAGAATTTTACGGTTCCAGTAATCATGCGATTTTCCTTTCAAATCGTCATAGGGAATCGATGCCTGACGATTGCCAAGCACCGGGTAGTTCGAATTTGAGGGAAGATCGTAGGGGCGCTTTGCAGCGCGGAACAAAGTTCAACAGCAAGTTCGATGCTCCACATATGGATGTGGATTGTGTTTGAAACAAGGTCTGATTGAAAGATAGTTCACCCCCTGATCACACATGCGCATTTCCGACTTTCGGGAATGCTCAAAATCCCTGCCGACGCGCTGGAAGTGCGAGAGCAATCTGCGCGAGAACGGGTGGCAGAGAGGGGGAGTCGACACAGCTTGAAGGGGAGGACTGGCTCAACCCTTGGGCAAAATGTCGATTTCTGAAAACTGGTCGGAGTGGCAGGATTCGAACCTGCGACCCCCTCGTCCCGAACGAGGTGCGCTACCAGGCTGCGCTACACTCCGTGACCAGACGGCGGGCTTATAGCCGCCGGATTTGAACTGCGCAAGATCAAACCGACATTCAATACGGACTTTCTACATCGCCGGTCTCCACATAGACCGATTTGGCCTGTGAATAGGCGGCGAGCGCGGCCATGGCGTTCTCCCGGCCGAAGCCGGACTGCTTCACACCGCCGAAGGGCAGTTCCACGGGTGTCAGATTGTAGGTGTTGATCCAGCAGGTGCCGGCTTTCAACGCGTTGATGACGCGATGGGCGCGGGCGAGGTTCTGCGTGAAGACGCCGGCTGCAAGGCCGAATGGCGTGTCATTGGCGCGCTCGATCACCTCGTCTTCGTCCTCGAAGGTGAGAATGCTCATCACCGGCCCGAAGATTTCCTCACGCGCGATTCGCATTCCGTCGGTCACATCGGTGAAGATCGTGGGCTCCACATAGTAACCGTCTTCCAGCCCCTGCAGTCCGGGTGCGCTGCCGCCATGATGCAGCGTTGCGCCGTCCTCGCGGCCGATCTCGATATAGCGCAGCACCTTGTCATGCTGCGCCCTGCTGATGAGCGGCCCGAGATGGGTTTCGGGGTCGAGCGGGTCGCCCAGGCGAATCGCACTGGTGCGTTCCGTCAGGCGTGACAGGAAGCGCTCGTAAATGCCCTTCTGCACGAAAACACGGGTGCCGTTGGAGCAGATCTGGCCAGTCGAATAAAAATTGCCGAGCATGGCGCCGCCAATGGCGTTTTCCAGATCGGCGTCATCGAACACGATCAGCGGCGACTTGCCGCCGAGCTCCATCGTGGCGGGCTTCATGTGGCTGCCGGCGAGCGACTGCACCTTCTTGCCGGTCTCCACCGAGCCGGTGAGCGACACCTTGGCGACCCCGGGATGGGCGACAAGCGCTGCGCCGACATCGCCCAATCCCTGCACCACGTTGAAGAGACCGTCCGGAAGCCCCGCCTCGGTGTAAATCTCGGCGAGCTTCAGCGCGGAAAGCGGGGTCACCTCGGAGGGTTTGAACACCATGGCGTTGCCCATGGCGAGTGCGGGGGCGGATTTCCAGCCGGCGATCTGGATCGGATAGTTCCACGCGCCAATGCCGACGCATACGCCGAGCGGTTCATGTCGCGTGTAGCCGAACGCGCCGCCAAGCTCTACCTGTTCGCCGTTGAAGGCGGCAACCGCGCCGCCCAGAAACTCCAGAGCCTCGGCGGCGGAAGGGGCGTCGGCGACCAGCGTTTCCTGAAGCGCCTTGCCGGTGTTCAGGGTTTCCAGCGCGGCCAGTTCTTCATTGTGCTTAAGAAGAAGGTCGGCTGCGCGGCGCAGAATGCGTCCGCGCTCAACGGGTTTCAGCTTCGCCCAGGCCGGCTGGGCTGCGCGTGCGGCCTCGACGGCAAGCTCGACGATGTTCGGGGTCGCGGAATGAACGCGTGCGATGGTCTCGCCCGTTGCCGGATAAACGACATCGATGACGGCGCCCTGTTCATCTTCCACATAGTGGCCGTTGATGTAGTGCGATGCTTTTGGCTGCGCGCGCATAATGTCTCCAGCTTTGGAGCGCCTTCGCTTTTCGTTGAGTTGCGAAAGCGCTGAAACTTTTTGTTTTGCCCAATTCCGGGCGGAAAACCGGTTTCCGCCTTTCCTGAAATTGCCCTATCGGTCGGTCTCCCGCCAGCGCGGGTTGATCCAGGGTTCCTGATTGGACGGGCCGAGCGGTGTCCGGCCAAGAATATGGTCGGCGGCTTTCTCGCCCACCATGATCGATGGCCCGTTGAGATTGCCGTTGGTGATACGGGGGAATATCGACGAATCTGCGACCCGCAGACCTTCGACCCCGATCACGCGGCATTCCCCGTCGACAACGCTTATCGCGTCGCTTGCCGCACCCATACGGCAGGTGCCGCAGGGATGATAGGCGCTTTCGGCATGATCGCGGATGAAGGCGTCGAGTTCATCGTCGGACTGGATGCTGTCGCCCGGCGCGATCTCTCGCCCGCGATAGGGGGTGAAGGCGTCCTGCGAGAAGATCTCGCGGGTGAGGCGGATGCAGTGGCGGAAGTCGCTCCAGTCCTGCGGGTGCGACATGTAGTTGAAGCGGATCTCCGGCTTGTCCCAGGCGTCGCCAGATCTGAGGCGGATCGCGCCGCGCGATCTGGAGCGCATCGGTCCGACATGCGCCTGAAAGCCGTGTCCCTTCGCCGCCGCCTTGCCATCATAGCGGATGGCGACGGGCAGGAAGTGATACTGGATATCCGGATACTCGACGCCGGCTGCGGAGCGGACGAATGCGCCAGCCTCGAAATGATTCGATGTGCCCAGACCCGATTTAAAGAACAGCCATTCAGCGCCGATCAACCCTTTGGAAAGGAGATTGAGCTTTGAATAGAGCGTGATCGGCTGAAGTGATTCCTGCTGGATGTAGAGTTCCAGATGGTCCTGCAGATTGCCGCCAACGCCGGGCCGGTCGGCCACGACATCAATACCGCGTTCACGCAGATGCGCGGCGGGGCCGATGCCAGAAAGCATCAGCAGCTTTGGTGAATTGATCGCTGATGCTGCGATAATGACTTCACGTCTTGCTTTAACGACCTGAATCTTTCCGTGAGCTTCGATCTCGACGCCGGTGGCGCGTTGATTCTCCATGACAACGCGGCGCGCGAAGCCATTGACGAGACTCACGTTCTTTCTCTTCAGCGCGGGCCGGAGGTAAGCGTTGGCCGTGGACCAGCGCCGGCCCCTGTGGATCGTCTGCTGGAGTGCGCCGAAGCCTTCCTGTTTGGAGCCGTTATAGTCCGGCGTGGTCTCGAAGCCGGCCTGTCGGCCCGCTTCAACGAAGGCGGAAAAGAGCGGATTGTCGCGCGGGCCCTTGCGTACATGAAGCGGGCCGTCGGTTCCGCGCCAGCCGGCTTCGCCATCCTCCATCGTCTCCATGCGCTTGAAGTAGGGCAGCACATCCGCATAGGCCCAGCCGGCCGCGCCCTGTTCGGCCCAGTGGTCGAAGTCGCGCGCGTGGCCGCGGACATAGACCATGCCGTTGATGGAGGAGGAGCCGCCGATCACCTTGCCGCGCGGCGTGGCCAGAACGCGCCCGCCCAGATGAGGCTCCGGTTCGCTCTGAAAACCCCAGTCATAGCGCGCCATGTTCATGGGGAAGGAGAGGGCGGCGGGCATCTGGATGAAGGGGCCGATATCGCTGCCGCCATATTCGATGACGATGACCGAATGCCTGCCGTCTTCCGACAGGCGGTAGGCAAGCGCGGCGCCGGCGGAGCCGGACCCGATGATGACGAAATCGGCTTCAGCCATGGAACGGGCTCCCGTGGGGCGTGTGACGGGCAAGCGCCATGTCGAGATAGTCTTCGACGAGGAAGATGGCGGTCCGGGAATCCTCGACGCCTTCGCCGAGCGCGCGGCGCAGATAAAGACCGTCGATAAGGGCGGCGATGCCGCGCGCGGTGCGTATGGCGGCAGGGCGGGGAAGACCGGCGAGGCCGCTCAGAAGGTCGCTGTGAAGGCGATGCACGTAGATGCGGAAGAGGCGGCCAAGCGCTGCATCGCGCCGCGCCTCCACATAAAAGGCGAGCCAGGCGGCGATGATCTCGGGGCGGAACTGCTCCGGCGAGAGGTTGACCGCGATGATCGCGCGCACCCGCTCAGGCCCGGAGAGCGGGGCGATGGCCGGGCGGATCTCATTGCCGAGCTGGGTGAGGATGTGGCGCATCGTGGCGAAAAGGAGGTCGTCCTTGCCGCCGAAATAGTGATGCGCCAGCGCGGTCGACACGCCGGCGCGACCGGCAATGTCCGACATTGTGACGTTCAGCGCGCCGCGCTCGCCAATGGCGCTGATGGCCGCATCAATGAGCGCGCGGCGGCGGATGGGTTCCATTCCGATCTTGGGCATGGCTCTCGTTTATTATTGATTGATGAGTCAATCAAGAAAAAATCGGAGGCTCGGGCCGGGTGTTTAAATAGTTCAGGCTTGAACGGTCTTCGCGCCGGATTTATGATTTTGTGAGACAGTTCATCAACGCGCCGGCCTGTGGCTGGCGGTCCGGGAGAGACGAGATGACCGCATGCATCGTGGGCTGGGCCCACTCCAAATTCGGCAAGCTGACAGACGACACGCTGGAAGGGCTGATCGTGCAGGTGGCGCGTGAGGCGCTGGACCATGCGGGCATCGGGCCGGAGGATGTGGACGAGATCGTGCTCGGCCATTTCAACGCGGGTTTCTCGCCGCAGGATTTTACCGCAAGCCTCGTGCTGCAGGCCGATGACCGGCTGCGCTTCAAGCCGGCGACGCGGGTGGAAAACGCCTGCGCGACCGGTTCCGCCGCCGTGCGGCAGGGCGCGCGTGCCATTGAGGCGCGTGCGGCGCGCATCGTGCTGGTGGTGGGCGCGGAGCAGATGACCAAGACGCCGGGACCGCAGATTGCGGAAAACCTGCTGAAAGCATCCTATCTGCCGGAAGATGGCGAGATACCGGGTGGCTTTGCCGGCGTTTTCGGCAAGATCGCGGATGCTTATTTCCAGAAATATGGCGACCAGACGGATGCGCTGGCGGCGCTGGCGGCAAAGAACCACAAGAACGGCGTCGACAATCCTTACGCGCAGATGCGCAAGGATCTGGGTTTTGAGTTCTGCCGTCAGGAGAGTGAGCGCAACCCCTATGTTGCCGGCCCGTTGAAGCGCACGGACTGTTCGCTGGTTTCCGACGGGGCGGCGGCTGTGGTTCTGGCGGACACGCAGACGGCGCTTTCGATGCGCCGTGCGGTGGCGCTGCGTGCCAATGAGCATGTGCAGGACTTCCTGCCCATGTCGAAGCGCGACATCCTGCAGTTCGAGGGCTGTGAGGCGGCATGGAAGCAGGCGCTGAAGAGCGCCAGCGTGACGCTGGACGATCTCTCCTTCGTGGAGACGCATGACTGTTTCACCATTGCCGAGCTGATCGAATATGAGGCCATGGGACTGGCGAAGCGCGGCGAGGGCGGCAGGATCGCGCTCGAAGGTCAGACACAGAAGAACGGGCGTCTGCCGGTGAACCCGTCGGGCGGCCTGAAGGCCAAGGGCCACCCGATCGGCGCGACCGGCGTTTCCATGCACGCGCTGACGGCGATGCAGCTGACCGGCGAGGCCGGCGGCATCCAGATTCCCGGCGCGACGCTGGGTGGCATCTTCAACATGGGTGGCGCGGCAGTCGCCAACTATGTGTCGATCCTCGAACGGATCAAGTAGAAGGCGCGGCCTTCTCGCCTGCCGTTGCCGACGGCCACAGTTCGACGCGTCCAAAGCCCGGCACTTTCAGTGCCGGGTTTCGTATGTCGAGGCCGGCGACCAGTCCCAGAAACTGAAGCTCGAAGCCTGAGCGCAGGCCGGCGGCAAACCCTGCCAGGCCGCCAAAGGACACATGGACATCGCTCCAGTCGGGCGCGTGATCGAAGGCGAAGACGCCGGGGCGATAATCACGGCCGACGGCGGTGGGCGGCAGGGCAATGTCGAGGTCGGGCACCGTGCGCAGCACATGCGCGGTGAAGGAATTGGAATTGGGGCCGGGCCACAGGCCGTAATCGCCGCGCTGCGAAAACGGATAGCTGGCGATGGCCGCTTCCATCTGAGGGATAAGGGGTTCGGCCTCTTCTCCCTTGATGGCGGTCACCACATAAGGCGTGTTGGAATACCAGCGCCCGTCCGCCGGGTAGGCGTTTCGGCGCACCGGGCTGCCCCAGCCAACCTTGTCGTAACGGTCATAGCCGGAGGCGTTCGCACGTTTGAGCACGAGCCAGCTGTGAACGGAGAGCGCGCCTTTCATGCCGCCGGTGCGTGCGGCCATCACATAGACTGCGGCCTGCGGATCGTCTGCGGGCGCGGGCAGCACGCCACTCGCCGACCAGTCGGCGCTGCGCCAGGAGCCAGGCCGTTCCTGCACCGCCCACCAGGCCAGTGAAGCTGAGGCCGGCAAAACGAAGACGACGAGGAGAAAGAGCAAAGTTCGCTTGAAAAAACGCATGGGGGCCAGTCTATTGTCGCCGGAAGATGATGAAAATGAATCCCGCAAATTACGGTGAAAACATGGGCAATCCGGTTCTGGTCGAGGTGTTGCGCGGTAACGTTGTCGAGAGCAGGCACCGGGGCGCCATCGCCGTGTTTGATGCGGATGGCGGCGCGGTGATGAGCCTGGGCGATATCGACCGACCGGTTTTCCCGCGTTCAGCCGTGAAGTCCATTCAGGCGCTGCCCTTTGTGGAAAGCGGGGCGGCGGATGCCTATGGCTTCGGCAATCGCGAGATCGCGCTCGCCTGTTCGTCGCATTCGGGCGAGCCGGAACATGCGGCGCTGGCTATCGCTATGCTCGAGCGGGCGGGGCTCGGCGCGGACGCTTTCGAGTGCGGGGCGCACTGGTCTTCTCAGGAAGATGTGCTGATCGAGCAGGCGCGCACTCTTTCGGAGCCGACGGCGGCGCACAACAACTGTTCCGGCAAGCATGCGGGTTTCTTATGCACCTGCGCCCATCTGGGACATGATCCGCAGGGCTATGTGGCGCTGGGTCACCCGCTTCAGGATGCGGTGAAGGCAGCGATGGAAGATGTGACGGGCGCTGCGCACAAGAGCGATCTGTGCGGCACGGATGGTTGCTCCATTCCCACCTATGCGGTGCCGCTTCGGGCGCTGGCGCAGGGTTTTGCGCGCATGGCGACGGGCACGGGGTTTGCGCCGGAAAGGGCGAAAGCCGCCAGACGGATTTTTGCGGCCTGCATGGCCGAGCCGTTCTATGTGGCGGGCAGCGGACGGTCCGACACACGCATGATGGAGGCCGGACAGGGCCGCATCTTCACCAAGACGGGGGCGGAAGGCGTATTCTGTGCGGCGATCCCCGAGAAGGGCCTCGGCATTGCGCTCAAATGCGATGACGGAGCCACGCGGGCTGCCGAAGTGATGGTGGCCGAGGTTCTGGCGCAGCTTCTGAAGGGGGATGCGCTTGCCGGGACGCTGCATGAGATGGCGCGGCCCGTTCTGACCAACCGGCGCGGTTTCGAGGTCGGCGGGCTGCGGCCTTCAGACGTTGTGGATGTTCAGGTCGACCATTGCGGCCATATTAATGGGTCCTGACCCTAGATTGCCGTGCGCCCCTCTGGGGACGCAGGGGACGTTCCAAACCATTGATGGTGCAACGGCATGACGGCATGGCCTCTCAAGCGACAAGGCTGACGGCCATGCTTCAAGTGCGCAGGATTTGCCTGTCCACATCGTGCGAGAAGTTCCGTGATTTCAAGCATGACAGAGGACATTCATGACCTGCCTGGAAAACTACAATGACCGCCTCAACCGGGTGCTCGATCACGTCTATGCCAACCTTGAGGAGGATCTCTCCTTTGATCGGCTGGCGGAAGTTGCCTGCCTCTCGCCCTATCACTGGAGCCGCATCTACTCGGCCATGCGCGGCGAAACCATTGTCGCGACGATCCGCCGGTTGAGGCTCCAGCGCGCCGCCGACCGGTTGGCTAATTCAGAACTGGACATCGACGCCATCGGCGCTCGTGCCGGTTATGGTTCGCCAGACACGTTCGGCCGGGCGTTCAAAAGCGCTTTCGGCATGAGCCCCGCAGCCTATCGCGAAAAGGGATCGCATGCAGCATTCAGGGCCGCGAATGCCGCAGGTGCGGCGCGCGCTTTTCCGGTGGTGGTGGAGCGTGTGCCGGAACGTCGTTGCGCAGGGATCGATCACACCGGCTCCCATATGGAAATCGATCACGCCATGGGACGGCTCTTCACCACGCTTGCCGCCCGCGACGCGATCCCGGCCGAGCCGGCCATGATCGGCGTGTTCTTCGACGATCCGGATATCGGCCCCGAGACCGAATTGCGCTCGCGCGCCTGTCTGCCGGTGGCAGAGTCCTTCGCAATCGATGCGCCTCTCGTGGAGACGGTGCTGCGCGGTGGGGCATATGCGAAGCTGAGCTATACGGGCCCTTATGCCGACATGCGCGGGGCCTATCGCTGGTTTCTGGGCGTGTGGCTGCCTGCATCCGGCTATGAGCCGGAGGATGCTCCCATCTTCGAGGCCTATCTGAACGATCCGCGCGAGGTGCCGCAAAGCGAACTCCGCACGGATATTTACCTGCCTCTCAAGGCGGCGCAGTGAAGTTGAAGCCGCACACCTGCTGAGCATCGTTCGACAGAAAGGGCAGCTCTTTCGGTTTAGCCTGCGCGATTGTCTGCGACTGTCAGGTGCGGAATGTCCTTGCTGCCGGCGCGCAGCAGGTCGCCGGTGACGGCGTCGGCCCAGCGGTGGCCGACGACCGCGCCATCCGGCGTGTCTTCAAAGACATTACCGGAAATGACTGCTGCGCCCGTGCCTTCGACCACGGAGACAATGATGCCGGTTTTCGCCTTGCGGATGACGTTTCCCGAAGCGGTGATGTTGCGCAGGAAGGGCCCCCAGCCCATGCGAATGCCGGCAAGCGGCGCGTTCTCGATGACATTGCCGGTGACCGCGCTGTCGGCCTCGACATTGATGCCGATGCCGAAACCGGCCATGGGCGAGGGGTAGGGGCCGTTTGCCGAGAGGTTGCGGACGATGTTGCCCGTGCAGGCGCAGAGGCGGCCGCCCTTGTCGAAATTGGCCATGGAAATGCCGTGGGCCGCGCCATCCACCAGATTGCCGGTGATGACCGCGCCCTGAAAGGCAAACTCGGCATAGAGCGCCGTCTCGCCGGAGCGCAGGCAGGTGTTGCCGGAAATCTGGAGATTGCCGGCGCTATTGCCGCGTATGGCCGAGAAGGCGCAGTCGGAAATTTCATTGTCCGATACGCGCAGATTGTCGGCGCGATAGGCGTTGACCCCATTGCCATACTGGCCGGTGCCGCCCCTGTCTGCGCGGATGCGGGTGATGCGGTTTCCCGCAATGCGGCTGCCATCCGCGCCGGGGCTGCTGCGATGGACGAGAATGCCGCCATTGCCGCAATCGGCAATGGTGTTGGCGCTGATGTAGAGCCCATCCGAATCCAGCGCGTAAAGGGCGTAGTCGGAGGCGTCCGCGATCTCGCTGTCGCGGATCCGCCCGCGTGCGCGGCGAAGGGCTAGGCCACTGCCGCTGCTGGCCCGAAAGGCGCATTGCTCAATGGCGAGGTGTTCTGCACCGTCAATGTCGAGAAGCGCGCGCGCATCGCCGGAAAGCGGCATGTACACGCCATCGAGCGCAAGGCCCGACAGGGAAAGGTGTTCACTGTCGCGCGCCGTGAGAAATGCGCCGGCGCGTTCCTGCACGAGGCGCGTTGCGCCGGGAACACCGATGAGGCGGATCTGACGGGGAAGCGGCAGGCCTGACAGGCGATAGCGGCCGGGTGGGAGAAAGACCGGTATGGATTCCGCGCTGGCGCGTACAAGCAGGGCGGTGAGGGCCGAAGTCTGATCTGTGGCGCTGTTCGGATCGATGCCGAAATCCCGCGCACTGGCAGCACCAGCCGCCATGCGCCCGAGCGCGGCGTCGGCAAAGGCAAGATGCGGCATGGAAAGACCGAGAACGGCAAACCCTGCGCTGGCTTTCAAAAATCTGCGGCGGTTCATTTTGGCACAACTCCGGACTGGCCCGATTTTGAATGCAGGTTTCGTGCCGTGAGGTTCAGGTTTCGAGAGGGACCGTGTGGTCGCGGAAGAATGCCGCAGACATATGCAGCTGCCAGATCATGGATGTCAGGCCTTCGTAGGCTGCCTTGTTCTCCGCGCGTGCAAGAACGGACTCCAGCTCATTCGGCGAGTTTCCGCAGCGCGACCTTGTATTGATCCATGATCTGATGGGCAGCTTCCAGCTGGCGTTCAAAATGGTCGTCCGCTGTTTTCAGATAAATGCCATTCTCCGTCTCCGTGAGGACCAGCTGGTCACCGGATTTGAGACCCTGCCGCTCAAGCACTTCCTTTGGAAGGATGACCCCTTCCGAATTTCCGATCTTGCGAATGGTCACATTCATGGCTCCGGCTCTGCATGTTGCAACTCAGGGTATAGCAGAGGGCGGCCATTTCAAGAATGGGCGATTAGCCTGATTTCAGAAGCCGGTCGAGCAGGCGCTCGGCGGCTTCCGGGATGACCGTGCCGGGTGGGAAGATTTCCGCAGCGCCGGCTTCATGTACGGCCGCAAAATCATCCGGGGGAATGACGCCGCCGGCAACCAGAAGAATGTCGCCATGGCCGCGCTTTTCCAGGGCTGCCCTGAGCTCGGGGATGAGGGTGAGGTGACCGGCGGCGAGCGACGATGCGCCGACGATCTGCACATCATTGGCGATGGCGAGCTCGGCCACTTCTTCAGGCGTCTGGAACATGGCGCCGACGGTGACGTCGAACCCCAGGTCGCCGAAGGCGGTGGCGATGACCTTCTGACCGCGGTCATGCCCGTCCTGCCCGATCTTGGCGATCAGGATGCGGGGGGGGGCACCCGTCTTTTTGCGGAATTTCTCCACCTTCTGGTGCGCGCGTTCGACGGAGGGAAGGTCGCCCACCTCCTTGCGGTAGACGCCGGAAATGGTGCGGATCTCGGCCACATGGCGGCCAAAGACCTTTTCGAGTGCCGAAGAAATCTCGCCTACCGTTGCCTTGGCGCGGGCGGCGCGGACGGCGAATTCGAGAAGGTTTCCGTCTCCCCCGGCGGCGCGGGTGAGGGCCGCGAGCGCATTCTCGGTTTCGGCCACGTCGCGCGTGCCCTTGAGCTGCTGCAGCTTGGCGAGCTGGCGGGCGCGCACTTCGGCGTTGTCCACCTTGAGCACGTCCACCTCGGTGTCGCGTTCGGGCTGGTAATTGTTGACGCCGACGACGAGCTGTTCGCCGGAATCGATCCGCGCCTGGGTGCGGGCAGCCGCTTCCTCGATGCGCATCTTCGGCACACCCTTCTCGATGGCCGCAGCCATGCCGCCGAGGCTTTCCACCTCTTCGATGTGTTTGAGGGCGCGGTTGGCGAGATCGTGTGTGAGGCGCTCGACGAAATGGGAGCCGCCCCATGGGTCGATCATGCGCGTGGTGCCGGATTCAAGCTGCAGCACAAGCTGCGTGTTGCGGGCGATGCGCGCAGAATGGTCGGTCGGCAGGGCCAGCGCCTCGTCAAAGGCGTTGGTGTGCAGAGACTGGGTGTGGCCCTGGGTGGCGGCCATGGCCTCGACCATGGTGCGCACGATATTGTTGTAGGGATCCTGCGCGGTGAGCGACCAGCCGGATGTCTGGCAATGGGTGCGCAGCGACAGCGAGCGCTCGCTCTTCGGCGCGAAATTCTCTTTCAGGAGCGTGGCCCAGAGAAGACGCGCGGCGCGCATCTTGGCCACTTCCATGAAGAAGTTCATGCCGATGGCCCAGAAGAAGGACAGGCGGGGCGCGAAACGGTCGATGTCGAGCCCGGCGGCGATGCCGGCGCGGGCATATTCGATGCCGTCGGCGATGGTGTAGGCCAGCTCCAGATCGGCGGACGCGCCGGCCTCCTGCATGTGATAGCCGGAGATCGAGATGGAGTTGAATTTGGGCATGTGCTCCGCCGTGTAGGCGAAGATGTCGGAGATCACCCGCATTGAGGGCTTGGGCGGGTAGATATAGGTGTTGCGGACCATGAACTCCTTCAGAATGTCATTCTGAATGGTGCCCGAAAGATCCCTGTGGGCGACGCCCTGTTCCTCTGCCGCGACGATGTAGAGCGCCATGATCGGCAGAACCGCGCCGTTCATGGTCATGGACACGCTCATTTTGTCGAGCGGAATGCCGTCGAAGAGCTGGCGCATGTCGAGAATGGAATCAATCGCCACACCGGCCATGCCCACATCGCCCGCAACACGGGGGTGGTCGCTGTCATAGCCGCGATGGGTGGCGAGGTCGAAGGCGACCGACAGGCCTTTCTGGCCGGCGGCGAGATTGCGCCGGTAGAAGGCGTTGGATTCTTCAGCCGTCGAGAAACCGGCATACTGGCGAATGGTCCAGGGCCGGCGGGTATACATGGTGGGGTAGGGGCCGCGAATGAAGGGCGCTGCGCCCGGATAGGTGTCGAGAAAGCGCAGACCCCTTAAATCATCCTCCGAATAGGAAGACTTGATGGCGATGCCTTCCGGCGTGTCTGCCGGCGGGGTCTGGGCTGGGAGAGGCGATGAATGAGGGACCGACCAGTCGATGCTGGCGAAGTCCGGAATCATGCGATGCCTCCTCCAGTCTCGTCGAGACGCTGGGCAAGCAGCGGCTGGCAACGCACGGCGGCCACCTCACCGGAGATGTCGGGCGAAACCGCCTTGAGCGTCTTGACCGGGCGCTCTTCGGCAGCCGGATAGATGGTGGTGCCGACAATGGCCTTCTTGCCGTCATTGATACGCTGCTCGCGGCGCTCGCGCATATCGAGCACGCGCTCCTGAATGTGTCCGTTCATCAGGCTGCGCAGCACGCCGCCCTCGCTCTCGATGCGGCGGAACTCGTCCCACGCCTTTTCGCAGAGCGCGGCGGTGAGCGTTTCCATGCCGCCGGCACCGGCCGCCGGGTCGATGATCAGATCCAGATGGCTTTCGCCGGAGAGAATGAGCTGCGTGTTGCGGGCAAGCCGCCGCGCATCGGGATCGGGAAGGCCGTGGACGATGGTGTGCGGCAGGACGGACAGCGTGTCCGCGCCGCCAACAGCCGCCGCAAAGGCGGCGATGGTGGTGCGCAGCGTGTTCGTCTCCGGGTCCTTCGCCGTCATCATCCGATAGGAGGTCTCTGCGTGGATCGTCGCAAGAGACGGCTCGATGGAGCAGGTCTCCTGAACACGCGCCCACAGGCGGCGCAGGGCCCTGATCTTGGCGATCGACAGGAACTGATCCTGATCGACGCAGAGCGAGAAGCCGATATGCGGCGCGGCATAGACAAGCGGCTGGCGGGCCTGCTCGAACATGCGCAGATGTGAGACTGCGGAGGCAAGCATGATGCCAAGCTCCTGCGCCTCGGAAGCGCCGGCATTGTGGAACACGCGGCCATCGCCCTCAAGCAGGATGCCGGGCAGATCCATCGCGAAGAAGCCCGCAAAGGACTGCGGCATGGAGGCTTCAAGCGCCTCGATGGACATGCGCAGCTTGCCGGTTCCGGCAAAGGTGGCTGCCGGAGAAATGCCGAAGGAAAGCGTCATGGCGGCCGGGTTGATGCGGCGCTCGGTGAAAAGCTGGGTCAGCCAGTCGACAATGGCGCGGCTGCTCGGATTGGCGTCCATGCGCAGGTGCATGCCCTGCAGGTCGATGCCGTCGAGCGCCTTCGCAACCGCCTCGGGCGTTGCGGGCATGCCGAAGCCGAATGCGTTGGGAGCGCCTGCAAAGACAAGCGCGAGGCCCGTTGCGCCCTGTGCGATGTCTTCCTTCGCCTGAAGATTGGCGCGCACGGGATCCGGATCGTCCATGCGCTGAACATGCGCCCAGCCGGATTTTCCACGGCCGCGCGCCAGCGGCTTGGCGTCCTGCATGCGCTCGTAAAGTGCGCGCATGGAGATGTTGTCATCCGTCTGCCAGGAGAGAGCTTCCGGACCTGCTTCCCCCTTCAGGGATTCGACCACCAGGTCGCGCCAGCGCTCCTGATCGATCTGGGGGAACTTCACTTTTTTTAGGATCGCGCGATCCATCATGCCTCCCGATTCGCCGATGGCCGAGGCCGGATCCGCCGCTTTGCGCGTTTCCAGCCCAAGGCAACCACCCTTTACTGAGCCCGGAGTTTAGGACGCCACAGATCACGCCGCAATGCACAATAGGCCAAATAGCCCCGAGCGTTGCATGAAAGCCTCGCTTTCAGCGCGCGTGCACAACGCCGTTGAGTGTTTCTGCGGGGCTGACTATACCGGAGAACATTGCGCAGCAACGGGTTGATCGAGCGAGGCTATTTCATGACGGCAGACGACACGATTTTTCTGGGGGCCAGTCGGCATCCGGACGACAGCTACCAGCAGGCCGAGCGTCTTCTGCTGAAATACGCCAACAGGCACGGGCTCGTCACCGGCGCAACCGGCACCGGCAAGACGGTGACGCTGCAGATCCTCGCTGAAGGGTTTTCGAATGCGGGCGTGCCCGTGTTCTGCGCGGATGTGAAGGGCGACCTTTCCGGCATTGCCATGATGGGCGAGGAGAAGGACTTCCTCACCAAACGCGCCGACGCGATCAAGCTCGACCCGTATGAGTTTCAGGAGTTCCCGGTCATTTTCTGGGATCTCTTCGGCAAGAAGGGCCACCCGATCCGCACCACCATCTCGGAGATGGGGCCGCTTCTTCTGTCGCGGCTGATGAACCTCTCGGACGCGCAGGAAGGTGTTTTGAACATTGCCTTCCGCATTGCCGATGAGGAAGGGCTGCTGCTGCTCGACATGAAGGACCTGCAGGCGCTTCTGGTGCATGTGGCGGACCGCGCCGACGAGATCGGCACGCGCTACGGCAATGTGTCGAAGCAGTCTGTCGGCGCGATCCAGCGCACGCTTCTGGTGCTGGAGCAGCAGGGGGCGAACTTCTTCTTCGGCGAACCGGCGCTCGAGATCGGCGACATCATGCGCACCACGCGCGACGGCCGCGGCGCGATCAACGTGCTGGCCGCCGACAAGCTGATGATGAACCCGCGTCTTTACGCGACGTTCCTGCTCTGGCTGCTTTCGGAACTGTTCGAGGAACTGCCGGAAGTGGGGGACCCGGACCGGCCGCGCCTCGTCTTCTTCTTCGATGAAGCGCATCTCCTGTTCGATGACGCGCCGAAGGTTCTGGTCGAGCGTGTCGAGCAGGTGGTGCGGCTGATCCGCTCCAAGGGTGTTGGCGTCTATTTCGTCACGCAGAACCCGCTCGATGTTCCCGAGACGGTTCTGAGCCAGCTCGGCAACCGCGTGCAGCATGCACTGCGCGCCTATACGCCACGCGAGCAGAAGGCCGTGAAGACGGCAGCTGACACGTTTCGGCCCAATCCCGAATTCGACTGTTTCGAAGCGATCACGCAGCTTGGCGTCGGTGAGGCGCTGGTTTCGACGCTGGAATCCAAGGGCGTTCCCTCGATCGTGCAGCGGACGCTGATCCGCCCGCCGGCATCGCGGCTCGGGCCGATCACGGATGCAGAACGCGACAAGCTTATGAAGGCGAGCCCGGTGTTCGGTCAGTACGACGAGAGCATCGACCGCGAATCCGCCTTCGAGATGCTGCAAAAGAAAGCCGAAGAGAAGGCGAAGGCCGAGGCAAGCGCGCAGGAGGCCGAAGAGGCCGGTGACGGGGAAGGGCGCACGCGCTGGTCGCTGCCCGATTTCGGCGATGGCGCGAAAACCACCACCACGACGCGGCGCAAGACGACGACCACGCCGCGCCGGCGCACGTCCAACCGGCAGTCGGTCACGGAAGCCGCCATCAAATCGGTGGTCCGCTCCGTCGGCACCTCGCTTGGAAGGGCGCTGGTGCGGGGCATTCTCGGGAGTTTAAAAAAGGGGCGCTAGAGCGCCCCTTTCTCATTCAAGTCCTGACGGGACCATCGCGTCAAACGGTGCGCAGGCCCGAGGTGACGAGGATCGGCGCACCATCTGGAACGCGCGTGTAAAGGTCGATCACGTCCTGGTTGAGCATGCGCACGCAGCCCGAGGAAACCGACTTGCCGATGGTCCACCACTCGGGCGAACCGTGAACGCGGTAGAGCGTGTCCTTGCCATCTTCGAAGATGTAGAGCGCGCGGGCGCCGAGCGGGTTGGAAACGCCGGGCTGCATGCCGCCGACCCACTTGTCGTTGGCCTTGTCGTACTCGGAACGATATTTTTCGAGCTCCGGACGACGGTCGATCATCTCTGCCGGCGGGAACCAGCGGGGCCACTGCTGCTTGTATTTGATCTCGGCGCGACCGGCCCACTCGAAACCGGCGCGGCCAAGGCCGACGCCATAGCGCAGGGCGCGGCCATTCTCGAGCACGAGGTAGAGGAAGTGGTTGGCGGTGTCGACGACGATGGTGCCGGGACGCTCGCCGGTCGGATCGGCAACTTCCTGACGGTAGTAGCGCGGGTTGATCTTCTCGATCGGAACAGCGGGAATGTCGTAGCCGGCATCAACGACGGCCGAGTACATGGAATTGTACTGGACGGGGCCGGGCTTGGGCGCGGGACGCGAGACAATCGCGGGCTTTTCGCTCTGGTCGCTGACGCAGGCGGACAGGCCGACCGATGCGGCGCCAATTGCGCTCAGGGACAGAAAACGACGCCGGGTGAGTGATCGTACGGCAGTGGGGGAATTGGACATGGTTCTTTCGTGTACTCGCGTTTCGTCAGGACTGATGACCCCGAAAGCCTGAATGCCGGCCCTCCGGATCACATGCGGGATTTAAATCCCTTGTTCCCGCCCTAGGGTGAGAGAAGTTATCGGAACATGCTTGATAGACCGAGTAACTTTGACTTGAAGGTGAAAAATCACGCATTCGGCGCAGTTCCTGGTCGAGTGTGTTATAGATGCATCATAGCACGCGCCCGGAATGTGCGGAATCTTCTTACGTTACGTCAGTAATCCGTCGAGAGACGGTAGAATCAGGTCAGGCGGAAACTCTTCATATTCGTCCGGCTGGTCCGTTCGGTTGAGCCAGACCGTGCGGAATCCGAAATGCTGCGCGCCCGCAACGTCCCAGCGATTCGATGACTGGAACGACACGTTCTGCGGATAGATGCGCCAGGCATTGGTGACCATTTCATAGACGCTCTGATCGGTCTTGAAGCGGCGGACCGTTTCCACCGAGAAAACCTCATCCAGAACCGTGTCGAGGGCGGAGGAGCGGATTGCCGATTCCAGCATTGCGGGCGACCCGTTGGACAGAACCGCCAGCCGCGCGCCGCCGGCCTTCAGCGCTTTGAGTACCGCGGGAACTTCTTCATAACAGTCGAGTTGCCAGTAGGCGTCGAGCAGATCCTGCCGCAGGCGGCGATCAACCGAGGGAATTCTTGCGAAGGCGAAATCGAGCGCCCGCTCCGTCATGGTCCAGAAGTCGGTGTATTCACCCATCAGGGTGAAGACCCAGGAATATTCGAGCTGCTTGGCGCGCCACAGTTCCGAAAAACGCTGTCCTTCCGGCCCGATTTCGCCGGCATGGCGACGCACCGCCGCATGCACGTCGAACAGGGTGCCATAGGCATCGAACACATAGGCCGCGTGGCGCATCATTACTCCTTTATGCACTGCGTACTTGACCGCACGGGCTGGAGACGGTCAAGAAGCGTGGTCTGGCCTCATCGAAAGGCGCATGGCGGCGATTGACGGGACCGGACAAAGTCATTTCCATAATTGGCACCGAGAATTTAAGAATTTCGCATCTTTGCAGAGATTCTTGCGTGATCATCAGGAAGGAAGGCGCAGTATGACCGTAGTGACCGAAGTCCAATCGACGACCTGGACCTATGTTGATGGCGATTGGCATGAGGGCAACGTACCCCTCATCGGTCCGCGCAGCCACGCCATGTGGCTCGGCTCGACCGTGTTCGACGGTGCGCGCTGGTTCGAGAATGTTGCGCCGGACCTTGATCTGCATGCGGCACGCGTCAACGCTTCCGCCGCCAATCTCGGCCTCACGCCGAAGGTTTCGGCTGACGAAATCATCGGGCTGGCGAATGACGGTCTGAAGAAGTTCGACGGCAAGACGGCTGTCTATATCCGCCCGATGTACTGGGGCGAGCACGGCGGCTATATGGGCGTGCCGGCGGACCCGGATTCCAGCCGTTTCTGCCTGTGCCTCTATGAAGCGCCGATGCTGGAGCCGACCGGCTTTTCCGTTGGCGTTTCGCCGTTCCGCCGGCCGACCTTCGAAACCGCGCCGACCAATGCCAAGGCGGGGTGCCTCTACCCGAACAACGCCCGCGCCATCATGGAAGCGCGCAGCCGCGGCTTTGACAATGCGCTGGTGCTCGACATGCTGGGCAATGTGGCCGAGACCGGCAGCTCCAACATCTTCATGGTCAAGGATGGCGTGGTCTACACGCCTGCGCCGAACGGCACGTTCCTGACCGGCATCACCCGCACCCGCGTGATCGGCCTTCTGCGCGATGCAGGCATGGAAGTCGTTGAAAAGACGCTTTCGGTGAAGGACTTCCTTGAAGCGGACGAGGTGTTCTCCTCCGGCAACCACTCCAAGGTCGTTCCGGTGAGCCGGGTCGAAGATCAGAATTATCAGGCTGGTCCTGTGGCCAAAAAGGCCCGTGACCTCTATTGGGAGTGGGCCCATTCGGGCGTGCCCGCCTGATCATTCGGGAACAATCGGACGCGATGGGTATTGTCTCTCTCAAGGGAGAGCACCATCTGCGTCCTGCAGAATTCAACCACCTGTACGAGGGAGTTTACCACCATGGCTTTTGAACTGCCGGATCTGCCTTACGATTATGAGGCACTGCAGCCCTTCATGTCGAAGGAAACGCTGGAGTACCACCACGACAAGCACCACAAGGCTTATGTCGACAATGGCAACAAGCTGGCTGCAGAAGCAGGCATGGACGGCCTGTCGCTCGAGGAAGTGGTCAAGCAGTCCTTCGGCAAGAATGCCGGCCTGTTCAACAATGCGGCCCAGCATTACAACCACGTTCACTTCTGGAAGTGGATGAAGAAGGACGGCGGCGGCACCAGCCTTCCCGGCGCGCTCGCCAAGGCCATCGACAGCGATCTGGGCGGCTACGACAAGTTCCGCGCCGACTTCATCAATGCCGGTGCAACACAGTTCGGTTCGGGCTGGGCATGGCTCGCTGTCAAGAACGGCAAGCTTGAGATCATGAAGACCCCGAATGGCGAGAACCCGCTGGTTCACGACGCAGCGCCGATCCTCGGCGTCGATGTGTGGGAGCACTCCTATTACATCGATTACCGCAACGCGCGTCCGAAGTATCTCGAGGCGTTCGTCGACAGCCTGATCAACTGGGACTACGTGCTGGAGCTTTACGAGCAGGCTTCGTAATTCCGCTTGTGGATTTCACAATAAGTACGGCTTCTGGCTGTATTCGAGAGGCCCGGCCCAGCGCCGGGCCTTTTTGATTCGACCGACCTTCACGAAAGCGTGAAGGCGTTCCCCGGAATAATTCCCGGCCAATCGCGTTGGTCCGGGTATTGTTCGAACAAATTACCGGAGGGTTTCCATGAAGAAGATTGCACTTGCCGTTTCAGCGCTTTGCCTGTCGGTTTCCGGCGTTGCCGCGGCCGATGATCCGATTGCCGTGCGCAAGTCGATCATGCAGGCAACGGCCGCTTCCGCCGGCCTTGCCGGCGCGATGATGAAGGAAGAGCTGGCCTATAATCCCGCAATCGCAAAGGCTGCGATCCTGACGCTGAACGCAGGCGCAAAGTCGTATGGCGCATTTTTTCCCGAGGGTTCGGGCGAGGGCGACACCACCGCTGCACCGGCGATCTGGGAAGATGCAGCCGGCTTCCAGGCCGCGCTCGACAAATACATGACCGACACGGCGGCTGCCTTAGACGCGGCAGGCAAGGACGGACCGGCGGATCTCGCTTCTTTCCAGGCGGCAATCGGCCCGGTGTTCAGCAATTGCAAAAGCTGCCACGAGAAGTTCCGCGTTCAGAACAACTAGAGCCTTTCCGCTTTTTGTTGAAACGCGAAAACGCTCTAATTCATTGTCTTACGCAATTCCGGACCGAAAACCGGTTCCCACTTTTCCTGGAATTGCTCTAGTCGAGAACATCGGACCGAAAAGCCGTATCGGGCTTTCGGTTCGATTTTTCAGCTCAGGACGATCGGGATTGTCATGAAGAAGAAATTGCTGACCACTGCCCTCATTGTCATCGCGGGCGGTGGAGCGGCGTTCTGGCTGTTGAGCGCTCCGACCTCACTGGAGGCCGGGGCGCTTGGCGCGCTGGAAGCGCCGAGTGCGGAGCGCGGCGAGCAGGTCTTCTGGGCCGGTGGCTGCGCCTCATGCCATGCGCGCCCCGGAGCTGACGGTGATGCGCGGCTGGAACTTGCCGGCGGTGTCGAGCTGAAATCCGATTTCGGAACCTTCGTCGCACCGAACATTTCGCCACATATGCAGGACGGCATCGGCGGCTGGAGCGACATGGCGTTCGCCAATGCGATGCTGCACGGGGTTTCGCCCGAGGGCGAGCATTACTATCCGGCGTTTCCCTATCCCTCCTATGCGCGGATGGAGCCGCAGGATGTGAGCGACCTGTTCGCTTTCATCAAGACGCTTCCCGAAGTGGAGGGCGATGCGGGCGAGCATCAGCTTTCGTTCCCCTTCACCATGCGTCGTGGCATCGGGCTATGGAAACTGGCCTATATGCATGACGAGCCGGTGGTTGCGCTGGGAGCCGATGCTTCTGATGCGGAACGGCGCGGGCAGTATCTCGTGGAGGGTGCGGGCCATTGCGGCGAGTGCCACACGCCGCGCAATTTTGCCGGCGGACAGCTCTACGATCAGTGGCTTGCGGGTGCGGTTTCGGCGGAAGGCGAGGGCATCGTGCCGAACATCACCACGGGTGATGGCGGGATTGGCTCCTGGTCGGCCGGGGACATCGCCTATTATCTGGAAAGCGGCTTCACGCCGGAGTTCGATTCGGTTGGCGGAGCCATGGTCTCCGTGCAGAAGAACATGGCCCGGCTTTCCAAGGAAGACCGCGACGCCATCGCGGCCTATCTTCTTGCCGTTCAGCCGAAGCCTAACGGTTATCCATCTTCCCGGTGACCTTCAGGACGAAGGCATAGGTGAGCGCCTTTTCCTCGAGCCGCGAAAAGCGGCCCGAGGCTCCGGCGTGCCCGGCGTCGAGATTGGTTTTCAGAAGAACCGGATTGTCGCCGCTCTTGCGCTCTCTCAGCCGCGCCACCCATTTCGCAGGCTCCCAGTAAGTCACGCGCGGATCGGTGAGGCCGGCGAGTGCCAGAATGGGCGGGTAGTCCTTCGCGCCCACATTGTCGTAGGGCGAATAGGCGGCGATGGTGTCGTAATCGGCCCTTGAGGCAATGGGATTGCCCCATTCGGGCCATTCCGGCGGAGTGAGCGGCAGCGTGTCGTCGAGCATGGTGTTGAGCACATCGACAAACGGCACGGCGGCGACGATGCCGCCGAACGCCTCGGGGGCCATGTTTGCGATTGCGCCCATCAGCATGCCGCCGGCGGACCCGCCCTCGGCCACGATGCGGTCGTGGCTGGTATAGCCCTCGGCGACCAGATGGCGGGCGGCGGCGATGAAGTCGGTGAAGGTGTTGACCTTCTTTTCGCGCTTGCCGTCCTCATACCAGGCGTAGCCCTTTTCCTTGCCGCCGCGGATATGCGCGATGGCGTAGACGAAGCCGCGGTCGACCAGAGACAGGCAATTGGTGTTGAAAGCGGCGGGCATGGCCATGCCATAGGCGCCGTAGCCATAGAGCAGGCAGGGCGCGGAACCGTCCAGTGCGATGTCCTTGCGATAGACCAGCGACACGGGCACCAGTTCGCCATCGGGGGCAGGGGCCATGAGGCGACGGGTGACATAGTCATCCGGATTGTGGCCGGAGGGCACTTCCTGCGTCTTCAGGAGTGTGCGCTTACGGGTGCGCATGTCGTAGTCGAAGACCTGCTGCGGCGTGGTCATGGACGAATAGGAGAAGCGGAGCGTTTCCGTGTCGTATTCGTAGGAACCCATCAGGCCGAGCGAATAGGCCTCCTCGTCGAAGGCGATCAAATGTTCCGACCCGTCGGCGCGGTCGCGGATGACGAGGCGCGGCAGGCCGTCCTTGCGCTCCAGACGCACGAGGTAATTGGCAAACGCCATGATGGCGAGGATGAGCCGGCCCGGCTCGTGGGGCACCAGATCCTGCCAGTTGGCGCGGGCGGGGTCGCCTGCGGGCGCGGTGACGATCTTGAAGTCCTTGGCGTCATCCGCATTGGTGAGGATGAAGAAGATGTCGCCGCCTTCTTCCAGATCGTATTGCAGTCCGGTTTCGCGCGCGGCCACCAGACGGGGCGTGGCGTCGGGATCGCTTGCGGGAAGGATGCGGCACTCCGACGTCTCGTGATCGTGGGCGGAGATGTAGATCCAGTCGTGATTGCGGCTGCCGGACACGTCGACGAAGAAACCCGGATCGGCTTCCTCGTAGATGAGGCGGTCTTCAGCGGAATCCGCACCGATCCGATGGTAGAAGATTTTTGACGGGCGGTGGTTCTCATCAAGCCTTGTGTAGAAGAAGCCATTGCCGGCTGCGTCCCATTCGCCGCTGCCGCCGGTCTCGGTGACCGTGTCGGGAAGCTCCTTGCCGCTTTCGAGATCGCGCACGCTGAGTGTGTAGAGCTCCGACCCCTTGTCGTCCTGGCCCCAGAGAAGGCGCTTGTGGTCCGGCGAATGGTCGGCGCCGCCGATGCGGAAATAGCTCTTGCCCTCGGCCTCGCGGTCGCCATCAAGCAGCACTTCCTCTTGGGCGTTGTCGTCGCCATCGCTCGGCAGGCGGAAGAAGCGCGGATATTCGCCCCCGGTGCGGAAACCGGCGGCATAGGCGTAGGGGCCGTCCTTGGCAGGTACGGTGGTCTCGTCCTCCTTGATGCGTCCGCGCATCTCGGCGACCAGGGTTTTCTGCAACGCTTCCGTGTCGGCCAGAAGTTCCGCCTGATACGCGTTCTCGGCTTCCAGATGCGCGCGGATGTCGTCTGCCAGAAGGGCCGGGTCGCGCAGGACCTCCTGCCAGTTGTCGGCGCGCATCCAGGCATAGTCGTCCGTGCGCTCAATGCCATGGCGGGTGTCGCTGACGGGGCGGGCTTCGGGCGAGGGAGCGCTGGCTGTCGAGGAAAATGCTTTGGAAGTCATGGCAAACCTTGGAGTATCTGCGGAATGTGTGCAGGTGCGGCGCGAAGCGCTGCGTGAAGCTGGGCGCATTTTTGTCCCGCCGAAGGGGCGCGTGGCAATGGCCAATCGAAAAAATACCTGCGGGCGGGGAGGGCAGGAAGATCGAGGGCGCGATCCGCCTCTTCTGGGCAGTCGAAATAAAAGACTGTGTCTAAGCTGCATTATGTTTCACGCGGGCAACGTGAATGATGCATTCTTCTTATATAGGGGAACAAACGACCTGATGGGGCCTGCCGATTGTGTGGGCATGATTCCAGCGGTGTTTTTGCATAGTGAGCCCCCGGTGGTTTAAGCTGACCAATCTCTTGTGAATGGCGTCGTTTCATCGCGCCTGTGAGTTGCGTTTACGCCTTGTCGTGCCGAGGGCGAGTGTTTATGTCACCGTGAGATTTTCTGAAGTTTCTTGAAACACTAAGTCCAGTGGGGAGAGTTCATGACGGCAGACGGCCAGTGGCTGACATTTCTCGCTCTGTTGCTGCCGTTCGCAGCCGCCGCCATAGCACCAGCGCTTACAAGGGCGCTGCATCACAATGCAGCCTGGGTGCTGGCGATCGCGCCCGCTCTCATCTTTCTGCATTTTACGGGCTTTGTCGGACCCGTTTCCGATGGCGAAACGCTGACGGGCGGATATGCATGGATACCGAGCCTTTCGGTTGATTTTTCCTGGTTCCTCGATGGTCTTTCCGTCACTTTCGCGCTGCTGATCTCGGGCATCGGCACGCTGATCGTGCTTTATGCGGGCGGCTATCTGAAGGGGCACGAGCATCAGGGGCGCTTTTTCTCGTTCATCCTGATGTTCATGGGCTCGATGCTGGGCCTTGTGGTCGCGGATTCCTTCCTCACCCTGTTCGTTTTCTGGGAACTGACCTCGATCACCTCGTTCCTGCTGATCGGCTTCGATCACTCGCGCGAGGCTTCGCGCCGTGCGGCTTTGCAGGCGCTTGTGGTGACGGGGCTTGGCGGCCTTTCGCTGCTTGCCGGTCTTCTGGTGATCTGGAGCGCCACGGGCGTCAACTCCATGTCGGCGCTGCTTGCGACCGAGAGCGCGCTGCGTGATGCACCGCTCTACATGGCGGCGCTGCTGCTCATTCTGGGCGGCGCGTTCACCAAGTCGGCGCAGTTCCCGTTCCACTTCTGGCTCCCCAACGCGATGGAAGCGCCGACGCCCGTTTCGGCCTATCTGCATTCGGCGACCATGGTGAAGGCGGGCGTCTATCTGCTGATGCGCCTCAATCCGGTGCTGGGTGATACGGCTGCCTGGGAAACCATTCTGCCGCTGTTCGGCGGCACGACGCTTCTGGTGGGAACGCTTCTGGCCGTGCGCCAGACGGACCTGAAGCTGATGCTGGCCTACACGACCGTGGCTTCGCTGGGGCTGCTTGTCATGCTGACGGGCGTGGGCTCGGAAAAGGCGGTCGAGGCGGCGGTGCTCTATCTCGTGGCGCACTCCATGTTCAAGGGCGCGCTGTTCATGGTCGCGGGCCTTGTCGACCACGAATCCGGCACGCGCGACGTCACGAAGCTCGGTGGCCTGCGCACGGCAATGCCGATCACCTTTACGGCGGCTGTTCTGGCGGCGGCCTCGATGGGCGGCGTGCCGCTGTTCTTCGGCTTCCTCGCCAAGGAAGAGATCTATGCCGGCCTCGGCTTTGCCAATGGCTGGACCTCCATGCTGACGCTGGTGGCGCTCGCCGGCAACGGGCTGATGTTCGCCATCGGCTTCGCCGTGGCGCTGAAGCCGTTCCTTGGCGCGAAGGTGGAAACGCCCAAACATGCCCATGAAGGGCCGATCCTGCTCTGGCTCGGGCCGGTGGTGCTGGGAGCGCTGGGTCTGGTCTCGGCACTGTTCTCCGGCGTGAGCCATGAGCTCGTCAGCAGCCCGATGTCGAGCGCCGTGCTCGGCGAGGCCGTGACGGTGACGATTTCGACCATTCCGCATATCGGCATGCCGCTGGCGCTGTCGGTGGTGACGGTTGCGCTCGGCGTTCTGGTGTTCGTCATGCTGGGGCAGGGGCGCGCGGCGATGGCCGGCATCCTCAACGCCATCGGCTGGGGCCCGGACAAGGGTTTCGACCAGGTGATGCGCGGCCTGACGCGTGTTTCCTTCTCGGTGACCAATCTCATCCAGAACGGCCGGCTGGACTACTACATGACGGCGACCTTCATCGCCGTTGCCGCTGCCGTCCTGATCCCGATGGGGCTTTATGGAGAGTGGCCGGCCGTTCCTTCGATGCCGCGCATGCCGTTCTATGAGTGGACGGTGCTTCTGATCGCGCTGATCGGTCTGGGCGCGGTGATCTATGCGCGCGACCGCCTGACGGCGATTGTCTCGCTGGGCATTCAGGGTTTCTCCGTGGCGCTGATCTTCATGCTTCTGGGCGCGCCGGATCTCTCCTTCACCCAGTTCATGGTGGAGACGCTCTCGGTGGTCATCCTGGCGCTGGTCATGACGCGTCTGCGGCTTTCGCCGACGGATCATCGCCCGACGGGCGAGAAGGTGATGGACGTGGCGGTTGCGGGCACGTGCGGCGCGGCCCTCGGCCTTATGCTTCTGCGGGTGACGCAGGTGCCGTTCAACAGCGAGCTGAGCGATTTCTTCACGCAGTATTCGCGTGTGCTGGCGCATGGCCGCAACATCGTGAACGTCATTCTGGTGGACTTCCGCGGGACGGATACGCTGGGCGAGATCGCCGTGGTGATGATTGCGGGCCTTGCCATTCTGGCGCTGGTACGTGTTCGCAGTGTGAAGCCGATCGCTTCCAAGAACGGGGAGGGCTGATATGCGCACTCTGATTTTCCGCACGGTCGCGCCCTATCTTACGAGCCTGATGATCCTGTTCTCCGTGTTCGTGCTTCTGCGCGGGCACAATGAGCCGGGTGGCGGGTTCATCGGCGGTCTGATCGCGGCCTCTGCGTTTGCGATCTATGGCATTGCCTGTGGTGTTTCGCCGGTGCGGCGGGCGCTTTACTTCCACCCGATGGCGATTTCCGGTTTCGGACTTCTGGTCTCGGCGCTGGCTGGCTGGCTCTCCTACTTCTTCCAGGTGCCGTTCATGACGGGCCTGTGGACCAAGGTGAACTTTCTGGGCGTGCCGCTGGACCTGTCGACGGTCCTGTTCTTCGACATCGGCGTTTATCTGGTGGTGCTCGGCTCGATCACGTCGATCGCGCTGGCGCTTGAAGAAAGGGAACATGGATAATGGAAGCCGCTCTTGCCTTTGTGGTCAGCGTGTTCTTTGCCGTTGCCATCTATCTCATGCTTTCAAAGCACATCATCCGCATCCTGCTGGGGGTCTCGATCTTCGGCAATGCGGTGAACCTGTCGATCTTCACGGCAGGGCGGCTCATGCGTGAGGTGCCGCCGATCATTCCCGAGGCTCTGCAGACGCCGGACTCCGCGATCGCCAACCCATTGCCACAGGCGCTGGTGCTGACGGCGATCGTGATCTCGTTCTCGCTGTTCGCGTTCCTCCTTGTGCTGGCGTTCCGCGCCTATCAGGAACTTGGAACGGACGATACGGACGGAATGCGCGTCGCCGAACCTGAGGGCGAGCCGCTGCCCCCGCTTGGATACTGAGACACTGATGGCCGCTGAATCGATAGACATTTCCGATGCAATGGTGATCCAGCCGACCACGCTGGGTGACTGGATGATTGTGGCGCCGGTTGGGGTGCCGATCCTTTTTGCCGCGATCCTGCTGATGGTGCGTCATGAGACGCGCCTGCATGCCGGTATCGCAATCACCGGCCTGCTTCTGACGCTGGCAGCCAATGCGGCGCTCTTGCTGCAGGTGCTCGCCGACGGGCCGCAGGTGATGACCATGGGGCGGTGGCTGCCGCCCTTCGGCATTTCCTTTGTCGCAGATGCGCTGGGCGCTTCGCTCGCTTTCGTGGCGACGCTGGTGGCAGCCGTGTGTGCGCTCTACGCCATGAAGGACATCGGGGCGACGGGACGCCGTTACGGCTTCTACCCGTTCGTGATGGCCCTGATGGCCGGTGTGGGCGGTTCGTTCCTGACGGGCGACATCTTCAACCTCTATGTGTGGTTCGAGGTGTTCCTGATCTCGTCCTTCGGTCTTCTGATCCTGGGCTCGACGGAACGCCAGCTCGACGGCGCGACCAAATATGCGATCCTGAACCTTGTGGGCACGACGCTGTTCCTGACGGCGACGGCCTATCTCTACGGCACGTTCGGCACGCTGAACATGGCGGACATTGCGCGCAGGGTCGACGCCGTGCGCGACACCGGGCCGCTGATGACGCTGGCGGTTCTCTATCTGCTCGCCTTCGGCATGAAGGCGGCGGCGTTTCCCGTCAATTTCTGGCTGCCGGCTTCCTATCACACGCCGCGCATCGTCACGGCGGCGCTGTTCGGTGGCGTTCTGACCAAGGTGGGCGTCTACGCGCTGCTGCGCGTGCTGGTGATGATGTTCCCGGTCGAGCGCGTGGAGCTTTCCGGCGTGATCGCCTGGGTGGCTGCCGGCACGATGGTGCTGGGCATTATGGGCGCGCTTGCCCAGTCGGATGTTCGCCGGGTTCTGGGTTTCGTGGTGATCTCGGGTGTGGGCGTCATGCTGGCCGGTTTGGCGCTGGGGACGGAAGAGGGGCTTACCGGTACGGTTCTCTACGCTTTCCATTCCATTCTGGCGATGACGGCGCTCTATCTGCTTGCGGGCGTGATGAAGGAGCTTGGCGGCAGCTATTCGCTGCATGAGCTGGGCGGTCTCTACCGCGCCTATCCGGCGATGGGGGCCTTCGCGCTGGTGCTGATGCTTGCCGTGGCCGGCCTGCCGCCGGCATCCGGCCTGTGGCCGAAAATCCTGCTTGTGCAGGCATCGCTGGAATCCGGCCTGCCATGGCTCGCGCTGGCCATTCTCGCGACGGGTCTTCTGACCACGATTGCGCTTGGCCGCGTCTATATCCTGGCGATCTGGCGCAACCGGCCCGAAGGCGCGCCGAGCGGCGAGCCGAACGCACGGCCGGGGCTCGGCTATGTGTCGCTGGCTCTGCTTTGCATTCCGATCATCCTTCTTGGCGTGTATCCTGAGCCCTTCATTCGCATCGCAGAGACCGCTGCGGCAGGGCTTCTGGATCCGTCCGCCTATATCGGAGCGGTCTTTCCCGTGGAGGCAGCGCAATGAAACTGTCCCTGATCAACATTCTCCTGGCGCTGATCTGGACCGCAGTGAGCGGCTCGTTCACGCTGCCGAACTTCCTCTTCGGCTTTCTGCTTGGTGCGGCCACGCTCTATCTGATCCGCGAGCAGGTGGGCTCGCTCGGTTATTTCGAGCGCAGCATGCGGGTTCTCTCGCTGGCGCTTCTCTTCCTCTACGAGCTGGTGCTTTCAGCGTGGCGTGTAGCCATTCTCGTTCTGTCGCCCAAGATGGACATCAAGCCCGGCATTTTTGCCTATCCGCTCAAGGTGGATCGCGATTTCGAGATCACGCTTCTGGCGAACCTGATCACGTTGACGCCGGGCACGCTGTCTGTCGACGTGTCGGAAGACCGCCGTTTCCTCTACGTGCACGCCATCGACTGTTCCGACCCGGATGAACTGCGTCGCGACATCGCCGATGGTTTTGAACGAAAGATCATGGAGGCGTTTCGATGAGCGCCAGTCAAGAATTCCTCGTCTTCGCCGAGTTCGTGGCGCTCGCCCTGCTCAGCCTGTCGTTTCTTCTCACAGTGGTGCGGGTGCTGGTGGGGCCGAGCCTGCCCGACCGGGTTCTTGCTCTCGACATGCTGGTGACGATCGCCATCGGCTTCATCGCCGTCATCGGCATTCGCACGGGCTTCACGCTCTATCTCGACATCGCCATTGCGCTTGGTCTTGTCGGCTTCCTTGCGACGGTGGCGTTTGCGCGCTTCGTGCTCAGCCGCCGCTATGAGCAGGAGTTCGTGAAGCGCGATACGCTGGGCATTTACGGGGACAAGGACCAATGATGGGCGACGTGCTGAACATTCTCACCGGCGCGCTCATGATCATTGGCGCTGCCTTCACGCTGGTGGCGGCCATTGGCATTCTGCGCCTGCCTGACCTTTACACCCGCATGCATGCGGCGTCGAAGGCGGGCACGCTCGGCTCGGGCCTGTTGCTGATCGCCCTGGCGATCTTTGCGCAGGATCAGGCCATCGTCACGCGCGCGCTCGCTGCCGTGGTCTTCTTCCTGCTGACAGCGCCCATTTCCGCGCACCTCCTGGCCAAGGCCGCCTATGCGGCCGGCTACAAGCTCTGGGGTCGTTCGGTGCATGATGAGATGGCGAATGCGGGAGGGGATGCGACCACCCCTGACGCAGAGGCAAGAAGTGACAAAGAATAGTGGAATAATTTTCCGGTAAATCCTTTTTGAGGCATTGCCGGGATGGATTCTACTTATGATGGTCTTTGAAAAGCCTGAAGCCGGCTTTTCCCGGGAAGTGCGGCTTCGGGTACAGGTCCATACCTCACAAGGCATGGCTTCAATACTCAAATTTAATAAGGCGGGCTTAGATATAATTTTCCAGTAAGCTCAATTTTGTCTGATTTTTGGAATGAATTTGATTTTTTTGAGATGAGATAAACAATCGGCTTCTAGTGTCGCCTAGTATAAGACTTAAAAAGTGAGTTGACCGAAAGCAGAAAAGTAATCATAAGATTGCTGCCTCATCGGGAGTCGGGCCAAGAAATGCCAAAAACATCTGGCTCCCTTTAGAGACCTCATGAGTGGCGACTTGAGGTGAGACCAATTTTAATGACGTTGGGGCAAGGTAACGAAATGAACGACGATTCTGTAAAGAACGACAACATGCTTATAGAGCTGACTGCGGACGTTGTTGCCGCGTATGTCAGCAACAATCCGGTTCCCGCATCTGAGCTTTCCAACCTGATCTCTGATGTGCACTCGGCTCTTGGCCGTGTCAGCGGAACGCCTGAGGCGCCGCCGGCCGAGAAGCAGAAGCCGGCCGTCAACCCCAAGCGCTCGGTGCATGAAGACTACATTATCTGTCTCGAAGACGGTAAGAAGTTCAAATCGCTGAAGCGCCACCTGATGACGCATTACGGCATGACGCCGGAGCAGTATCGGGAGAAGTGGGGCCTTGATCCGAACTACCCGATGGTTGCGCCCAGCTACGCGGTTGCCCGCTCGAAGCTGGCCAAGCAGATGGGTTTAGGCCGCAAGCGCAAAGAGACCTAGAGCTTCGGACCGAGAGGCGGCATCCGGTTTTCGGTTGTTCGGCTGCTCTATAAAAGTTTCGATCATCCTTTGTTGCCCGGACGGGCGCAGGGTGATCCAGTGTAACGGCTACGCCGAGATTACACGCTTCAAGGTTCAGGCGTCGCTGGCACAGCGACGCCTGATTTGTTTCAGGGGGGGGCTTTTCCTGTTGCGCAAAATGCGACGCCTCTCATGCGCTTCCGGGAATTCGCCGGACTGTGCGAGCGCCCAGAGAAAATGCTGCGGGCGGATGTGTGGATTTTCTTCGTGCCGGGCATGGTGTTTCCGGCGCCAGGCGTTCCAGGCCCTGTTTTAGAGCGATGTGTCGGTTGAGATCATAGCTCCAGTGCCCGCGCACACCCTTCAGGCGCTCTCTTTCGATCAGACGCTTCAGGCGCTGAACGACAGCGGCGCGTTCTGCCCCTTCTGTCTGTAGCGCTTTGGCAAGATCGATGCCGCCAATGAGGAACAGTGCTGCCGTTTGCCGTGACAGTTCATGGCGTTTTCTCTTTTCTTCAAGGAACTCAAGGCGTTCTTGCTTCATCGCGGTCATGGTCGATCCCTGTCTTGATTTGGGGTGACTATGAGGGCGCGCGGCACGGGCGGGGATAAACCTGTGTTGGAAAAACGGTTCCTCAGAATTTTTATGTCTGTATTTCAATATCTTGATTGATCGATGGGGAAATATCGTTCCCTCTTTGTTCGCTTTGGTGGCTGTGTAGGGTATAAGAATTTATTCCTCTTTTTTGGGAAGGGATAATGCCTGTGCTTTCAAATTCCACCAAACCGCCGCAAGACGCAGCCGAGCCGGAAGGAGTGTCCGAGGAGACCGAGCGTCCGGCATTGGCGCGGCGCTTGAGCCCCGTCACCGAAGAGCGGCTGGGCGACGTCTGCGAATGCGTCATCGATATCCTCGCAGCGCTGTTCAATGTGAGCGGGCGCGAGCTGCGCGAGGCCCGTCGGTCATCCACCAGCGTGACGCGGGTGCGCCAGATCGGCATGTATGTCGCGCATGTTGTGCTTGGGTTGAACATGACCGAGGTCGGGCGTGGCTTCGGGCGTGACCGGACCACGGTTCAATATGCGTGCCATCTGATCGAGGACATGCGCGACGATGAAGAATTCGACCGGATCGTGCTGATGACGGAGCGGATCACCTCGGCTGCGTTTCGCAATATGGAGGTGCGCTGAGATGGCGGTGATGAAGGACGATGTGCGTCAGCGCCGTGAATTTCAGAGGGCGTTGAGGTTTCTGCAGAAGGGGCCCGCCTGGCTTCAGCGCGGGGCGAAGACGGGGGCGGTGCTTCTGGATGGCGGAGAGCGGGGAACGATCTCGATCGCGCGAGATGTGCTGGAAAGGCTGAGCCGTGATGATCTGGTCTCTCGTGATGGGGAACGGGTGAAGCTGACGCAGGCGGGAAGCGCACATGCGTGCAGGCTTGGCGCGCGTGAGGAACCTTTTCGCAGGCAGCACTGGGAGCTCGAACAGCGAAGCTTTGGCGAGGGGCTGGAGCGTGAAGTGGTGTCGGCGACATTGAGCGAATCGCCGCTCGCCCAGCTTGCCCGCCGGCGGGCGCGCAATGGCCAGCCATTTCTGAACCAGGCGGAGTTCGATGCGGGGGAAAGGCTGCGCGCAGACTATACGCGCGGGCAGATCATGCCGCGGATGAGCGCCAACTGGGTGGCGACGGTTTCGGCGGGCAGGAGAAGCGGTGGGGCAGGCGAGGGGGCCGACCTCACCGACGCGGCGCTTGCGGCGCGCCAGAGAGTGGACCGGGCGCTCAATGCGGTGGGGCCGGAACTTGCCGGCGTTCTCGTCGATATCTGCTGCTTCCTGAAAGGGCTCGAGCAGGTGGAGACGGAGCGCGGCTGGCCCGTGCGTTCAGCGAAGGTGGTGTTGAAGACGGCGCTTGGCGCGCTCGACCGCCATTATGCGCCACGGGACGCCCGGAGAGCGGCGGCGCAAAAGCCCATTCTTCACTGGGGCGTTGAGGATTATCGTCCGAAAATTGCCTGACGTGCGGCGGGACGATACGCCAGCGCGGAGGCCCATATGGGCCTTCGCATTTCAGTCTTGCAAGAGGTTTAGCCCGCTGCGGGAGCTACGGCTGCGGCCTCATCCCGGATGCGCTGTACCATGGCGCGCAGGCCATTGGCGCGCTGCGGGGTGAGGTGCTCGTCGAGACCGAGCTTGCGCAGCACGTCTTCGGCATTGATGGCGAGGATTTCGCTGGCGCGCTTTCCCGAAAAGAGCAGCATCATGATGGCCACCAGGCCGCGCACGATGTGAGCGTCGGAATCGCCCCTGAAGTTCAGGACCGGATCGTCGCCATCGGCGCGCTCGGTGTAAAGCCAGACCTGGCTGACGCAGCCGCGAACGCGATGCGCCTCATCCCGCGCGCTCTCCGGGTAGGCCGAAAGGCCGTTGCCCAGATCGATGATGTAGCGATAGCGCTCTTCCCAGTCGTCCAGAAAGGCGAAGTCGTCGTAGAGGGTGTCAATCGTCGTGCTCATTGGGCCGGATATAGTGATTGTCCGGCCTGTCGTCACGCAAAACCTTTTCAGGAAGGGCGCGCTTAGCGGTTCTCGGCGCTCTCGGGAATGCTGCCGGTGGTGATGGTGTCTTCGGGAGTGGCTGCGGCGTCGGGCGCTTCGCTGCCGCTTTCCTCGATCATCTCATAGGCCATGCGGGCGCTTTCACGGGCGCGGACGCCGATGGTCTGAAGGGCGGCGACGCCCGTGGCGCAGACTTCCGGTTTGCGCTCGCAGATGCCTGCCATGTCGCTGATCGCATCGCGGGCAGCGCTCAGAGCCTGAAGGGCGCCGATCTGCGGCGCTGCGCCATCGCCATCATTACCGGCGCCGCCAATCGGCACAAACAGCAGAACAAGCGAAAGCCAGAAGATTGCGCGAATAAGAAAGCCCATGACGTCCAGTCCCGTTTCCTGCCCCGTTTAGCTCAAGATCCAACTCAAGGGGGCGTCCCTTTCATTACCATTGCACGGTCCGGCCAAGGAGCTCTTGAGATTTTTGCTAAAATTGAAAGCAAATTTCTCTCGCATTCGAAAATGACTGCCTTCGAGACAAGTCTGCATCAAAGCCTGTGAAACGCATTAACCTTTGATTTACCATCCAAGCGCCTGTGCCGATTGAGGTGTCGGCGATGGTCAAAGGGCGAAAGCCTGTTTTTCTGGAGGGCGGGGAGCTGCGTATTTTGTTCAGGCGGCGTTAACCATGACGACATTCAGCCGGCTTTCTACTGCGAGAAATCGGCGTTTTGCGGCCTGAGGCGGCCGTTTCCCCGTTGCGCTTATCCTTTCCTTAAACGCTCGGTGCGAGTCTCCTCAGGAACAAGAACCCGCCGAACGGACCAAACAAGAGCGCGTCGAGTTGAGTTCACGAGTATCTCCATATCCGGAGTGGCTGGCAGCCGTTTCGGCAGCATTTGAAGGGCTGATCCATCCGAGTGTCGAGCAGGGGCCCGAACGCTCGCATCAGCTCAGGCTTGCTGCCGTTCTGTTTGCCGCTCCCTTTCTGTTTGCAGGCGCTGCGGCGCAGCTTCTTGGCGCGACGGTTGGCTTTGCCCAGACGCTGGCGCTGGCGAGCGCCGTGTTCGCCGCGAGCTGGCTGACGGCTGCCCTGCTTCTGGCAACCGGACGGCGCAGGCTCGTCGAAGCCGGCGCGCTTGTCATGGCTGTTCCGGCTGTTGCGGCGCTGATCGCGATTGCCGGCGGGGTTTCCTCGCCGATGACGCTGCTGGCCGGGGCGCTGGCCGCAGAATGCTACTGGATTGCCCGGACCCGTCGCGCGGCGATGACCGGCGCTTTCGCCGGTGCGGTCGCGGTGGCGCTCTCCTTCGGCGCAGGCACTCTTGGTTTTGGTGGTCTGCCTTCCGTGACGCCTTCGGCTGCACAATGGCTCGTGCCGCTCATCTACGTTGCAACGCTTGGCCTTCGCTTCACCGTGAAAGAGCCGGCGCGTGCGGACGCGGATGCGGCTCCCGAAGCCTCCGGCATTGAAGAGCGCATGAGCGCAGTGCTGCTTCGCGTGAACCGTTCCGGCGATGTGATGCACGCATCCAGCCAGGCTGAAACTCTTCTGAACGTGCGTTCGGACATTCTTCTCGGCAATGGTTTCTTCCAGCGCATTCATGTGGCCGACCGCGTCGCCTATCTGTGCGCCGTCTCCGATATCAATGAAGGCGCCGAGGCGCGTACGATCAGCATGCGCCTGCGCATGCCAGTGGAACAGGGCGCACTGCGCGCACCCGGTTACCGCCAGTTCGGTGTCGAACTCCTGTCGGCAGCCGGCGAGGGCGGGGCCGTTGTCATTCTGCGCGATGAAGCCGGCATGGCCGAGCTGGAGCATGATCTGGCGCGCGCCCGCGAAGAGGCGCGTGTGGCGAAGGTAGAGAGCAAGCGCATGCTGGCTGCCGTCAGCCACGAACTGCGCACGCCGCTGAATGCCATTCTGGGCTTCTCCGACACACTTCTTTCGGAGATTTTCGGGCAGCTTTCCAACGAGAAGCAGCGCGAATATGTGCGGCTGATCAATGAGGCTGGTGGTCATCTTCTCTCGGTGGTGAACTCGACGCTGGAAATCTCCAAGCTTGAGGCCGGCACCTACACGCTTCATCCCGAGGCCTTCCGCTTCAGCGAAGTGGTTGACCCGAGTGTTGCCTTCGTTCAGGGGGATGCATCGGCGCGGTCCATCGACATCGAGGTCGCCATTGCCGACTCGGTTGGCGTGGTCTATTGCGACCGGCGCGCCGTGCAGCAGGTGCTGATCAATCTCCTGTCGAATGCGGTCAAATTCTCGCATGCGAACGGCAAGGTAAGCGTTTTGGCCGAGCGTTCAGGAAACCGGCTGGACTTCAGCGTTTCCGACAATGGCGTGGGCATCGCAGCTGCCGATCTGGAGCGGATTGGCGAGCCGTTTGCCCAGGTGCGCACCGACGAGACGCGGCATGTGGAAGGGACGGGCCTCGGCCTCGCACTGGCGAAAGGGCTTGTCGGCCTTCAGGGCGGTGGCATGACCATCGACAGCGCGCCCGGCGAGGGCACGCGGGTGAGCATTTCCCTGCCGGTCGGCGTCGGCGAGGACAAGGATCAGAATACCGGTAACGGCAAACCGGCGATTGACGATGAGTGGAGCGATGAAGAATACCGCAAGACGGCCTGAACCGGAGGTCACCTTTGGAACCCTGCTGCGCGCCGGTGCGGCCGGTGCAGGGATGGCCATCGCCCGTAACCCGATTGCGGTTGGCGGGGCGACGGCCTTCGCCGTGGCGTTTTCCTTCGTTTCTGCAAATGCGCTCTGGTATCAGCCGCATTTCCACGCCGGCGCGCTGATCTCGACGCGCGAACCCGTCTTCGTTGAAACGACGCCTGCGCCGACTTTCCCGGCTGCGGTGCAGGAAACGCCAAGCCAGGCGCCGCGCCAGATCGCGCCTGACCGGGACACGACCGGTGCGATACCGGTGCAGCGGCCCGACGTTCTTCAGGGCGGCGATCCGGTCGTGCGCAAGGTGCAGAAGGTTCTGGAAGACCTCGGCCTCTATCACGGCACGATTGACGGTCTGCAGGGCGCGGCCACCCGCACGGCAATCGGCAATTATCGGCGCATCGTGGGGCTGGATTCCAATCCGGTCGTCGATGAGGCGCTGCTGCGCCAGCTGGGGCTCTCGAACGCTACGTCTGCAACGGAGCAGGCTCCGGGCACGCCCTCGGTCGTGCAAACCCCGACAGTCGTACCAATCCCGACGCCCCGGCCCGCCTATCAGCCGCAGGCAGCGCAAGCGCAGCCTGCAATGGTCGCAAGGCCGCAGACGGCGAGCGTTCCGGTTCCCGCCGCCGAAGTGCCGCAGCCGCGCGTGCAGACCGCAGCGCTGGAAGCGGTTGAGGCCGATCCCACCATCATGCGGGTTCAGGCGGGGCTGAAAGCCTTCGGCAATGATGCGATCACGGTGGATGGCATCCTCGGCCAGGACACGCAGACGGCGATCCGGGAGTTTCAGAGCCTGTTCGGCCTACCGGTCACCGGTCGCCCTGATGACACTTTCCTTGCCAAGATGCGCGAAGTCGGCCTGACCAATTGACGGGCCAGACCGGCCCTTGCACAGGGGCGGTGCGCGTGGGATTACCCCTGCCATCTGTTTTGCACGGCTGAAACTGCGGCGAGGAGGCCGATGCGCCTATGCGTTTGACCAGCGATTTCTGGGTCTCTGCCCTGACCAAGAGGCTGTTTGCGGAGGGCGGTTTTGCAACCGTCCTGCAAAAGGGCGCGCGCGAAGCCGGCACAATCTACATTCTGTTGCGCAACAGGCTCGGCGAGCAGGCGCTCTATGGTCCGGCCGCACAGGCGGTTTACGACGAGGCGCGTCCCAATGAACGCCGCTTTGCACTGATCGTGCAGAATGACGACGAGGCGATTGAGAAACGCCTTGAACGCGAGCGGCGGTTCGATCCGGATTTCTGGCTAGTGGAAATCGAGGTCATGAACCTCGATGAGGCGGAGCGCTATTTCGAGATTGCCACCGGCTGATCTGCATGGCCGGGCGCGCTTGTGCCGTCCCGCCAGCCCTGCAGCCTGTGTCGTGCATCGTCAGCGGAAAGCGCCCGGTAACGCTCCAGAAAAAAGCCGATGGCGCTTCGCTGCGAGAACAGTTTTGGAAACACGGCTGCGGTCAGGAGAAATGCCTCTGCATCCTCAAATCCGAGCGCTTTCAGAACAACAATCAGTTCGCCGTAGGTGGGGAAACCCGTGATCTCGCGGGCGGCATCTGAAGAAATTCCCAGTAGCTCCGTGAGCGCGGCTTCAAAGGCCCCGCTTTCACTCGAGAAGACGGCTTTGCGCAGTATCGCACTGGCAGCCTCGACTTTCGGCAGGGGCTTTTCGTTACGTTGGCGGGCAGCCGGGGCCTGTGTGTTGGCGGCGCTCATGATGAGGCGCAGGCGATCACGGACATCAGCCTCGCTGGCGCTTCCGGCGGACGGTGCGGTCTGCTCATCATCATGCGCCTGCGCCGACAATGCGCGCACGAGTGCGGCAATGGCCGGGTTGAGGTGCGCGCGACGGCCGATGACCCGCGCGTGGGGCTGCCCGTGCCGCGCGATCAGGCCGATGAGATCGACATCCGAGAGGGCGGGCGAGCGGACCAGAAGGGGCGCGCAGATTTCCGCCGGCTCGTCGGTCAGCCTGCGCAGGAGCCCGGGGGGCGGCGTTGCGAAATCGGACAGGACCGCAGCGGCGTAGCGGCGGGTCTCTGGGGCGATCAGCGGATAGAGCGGCAGGGCGAGGTCGTCCAGTTGCGCAATCTCGCGTCTGGTCGGTCGCGTCAGCGACACGAAAGCGGATATGGCAGCACGGAACAGGCGCTCCGGTCTATGCGCTTCCCCGCCCGAAGCCAGTTGCCTGAATACAGCGGATGACACGCAGACCTAAACCTCCAGAAACACGAATGGTTACATGAAACGCCATCGGGCGGACGCGCCAATGCCCGATGCCTGGTTAGAATTACACGAATTCCCTTAGCAAGCTGTTAACCGGTTTCTTTAGAGTTCCGTTCAGAAACGGATTGTCAGGGGTAACGAAACCTTAACCATGTGCTGCCTTACTCAGTAACGGAGGCGTTGCGTACCACTCCGTCACAGAAAGGGACGCGATGTCATGGCAACGATATTGAGCTTCGTACCAGCAGCAAAAAAGAGTTCGGCAAATGTGCCGAGGCAGCGCCGTTCGGACGCCGCGATCATCATCTTTCCCGGCGTGCGCTATGAGCAGCATCCGGATATGGGGCCGGAAGATGACAGCGGTGGCAACCAGCCGAAAAGCGTCGGCCGGCGTGTGACGAAACGCTAGGGCATTTCCGCTTTTCGTCGAATCGCAAAAACGCTTTCATTCATTGTTCTTGTGCAATTCCGGACGGAAAACCGGCTCCCACTTTTCCTGGAATTGCTCTGGCCAAACAGGCGGACCGGAGAGCGGGCCTGAGCGCGCGCGTGAACTCAAAGTGCCGAGCAGCGCAGTTCCTGAAAGAAACGCTCGATTGTGGCGCGCCAGCTCTTGTCTGGCTGAAAGACCCGCACGACAACTATGCCTTCGTCCAGATCGGTCTGGGCAATGAGTGAGGTGCTCACCATCTCAGGCATTTCCTTGCGCAACTCCAGAAGTTGCGGTGCGTTCATGATCAGCGCATCGAGTTTTCCATTCTCGGCGCCGCGGTCGTTTACATTGAAAACATTGATTCCGTCGCGGTCGTAGACCGAGAAAGACCAGAAGGGCACGCGGGTTTCTGCACTGAGCCAGGTCATGCCGTTTTCGAGATCGAACCGGCAGGCAGCCTCCTCAAGAAATGGATTCTGCTTCTCTGCGAGCAGCGCGTTGGCATCGTCCTTGCCGAGGCGCGTGAATGTGTAAAGGTCCTGCTTTGCGGTGAGCGCGGACCACATGTCCCGTTCCGAATAGGCGGGTAGCAGAAACAGGATGGCGAGATGGACGGCGGCTGCGCCGAAGAGGCCGAGAAGGACAAGGTGCGCAAATCTAAGCATCGCAGCCCGTCCGCATGATGACCGGAAGCCGGGTTTCGCCAACGCTGGACTCGGTAAACAGCGGGGTGTCGACCAGCGTCAGAACGATGCGCATGGGGCCGGGGCCCGTGGTGGCGATCCAGTTGTCCGGATGGGCATGTGGTGAAACCATGATGCGCAGGGGGGTGTTTCGTCGCCAGACCAGGGACTGTGAGTGGAGTGCGGATGCAAACCGCGCCGGCGCGGGCAGGGGGCGACGTTCAAGATCCGTCAGGTGCAGGGTGAAAAACCGGGTGGGCGGCATGTCGCCACGGATCATATAGCTGCATTCGCGCAGAAGCGGACGGCGCAGACTGTCCTGAGTGGCGGTGATTACGATGCCTTCTGCGTTTCCGAGCGCAAGCGTGCCCAGGCGAGCGCTGCGCGCACGTGCATAGGGATCGGCGTCGCTGGTGCCTTCATTGGGAAATGTAACCCAGGGACCGATTTCACTCGAACCGATCGTGCGGGTGGATTCCAGCGCAAGCCATGCCGTGCCGGCACCGCCGCCAAGGGCGATGAGCAGAACCACTGCCACCTGGAAAACAGACTTCAGCATGTGATGCCCGAAAAAAAACGGAGGGCCCCGGATAGCCTGATTTCAACCGCAGGTTCAAGAGGTTTGAAGTGTGCCGGGCCGGGCATTACAGGGCGGTGACTGTTTCAAGAGCGCTTTGATTTTTGAGGCTCGGAGCTTTTTTGAAGTCCCCGGCCAGCTCCCTGAGGAAACGGGATGTGCGCGATGAAAGAGCGAGCGGCAGGTCTTCGCGCTTGCGGCTGGCGCCCTCCGCGCCTTCGCTGGCGACCAGCTCTTCGCCTGTTTCGATACGCATGGGGCCTTCGATGCCGGGCAGCGACTTGATCTCCACATTCTGGTGGGCGAAGGCCATCATGCGCTGCCAGACCATGGCGGGCAGGGAGCCGCCAGTCATGCGGCGCGTGGGGTGGAAATCGTCATTGCCGAGCCAGACTGCGGCGACATAATTGCCCGTATAGCCCACATACCAGCCATCCCGATAGGACTGGGTGGTGCCCGTCTTGCCGGCTGAGCGCGTCATGGGAAGCGCGGCGCGGCGACCCGTGCCCTGTTCGGGCACAAGGATGAGCATCTGGTTCATGGACGCCGCTGCCTTTTCGGACAGAACCCGGCGCGGCGGTGAGGCATCGCGGCCATGGTCGTAGAGCAGCCGGGCCGAATGGGTCGATAATTGCGAGATGCCAAACCGGGTGTCGGCGTAGCCGCCATTGGCGAAAACGGAATAGCCGGTGGCCTGATCGAGCGTGGTCATGCCGGAGGTGCCGAGCACCATGGTCTTGTGACCGTTGAGCGGGGATTCGATGCCAAATGACTTGATCAGCGCGATGATCGGGTCGATGCCCAGATGATCGCGCGCCAGGCGAACCGGCACCGTGTTGTAGGATTTGATGAGGGCGCGCGTAAGGGTGACGCGGCCGGCATAGCTGCGCCCGTAATTGCGGGGTGACCAGCTGCCCCATGAGATGGGGCCGTCTGAAATGAGGGAATCGGGCTCGAACCCGTTTTCCATCGCGACGGCGTAAACATAGGGCTTGAAGGACGAGCCGGTCTGGCGCTCAGCCTTGGTGGCGCGGTTGAACTGGCTTGCGCCATAGTCGCGTCCGCCGACGATGGCGCGCACGGCTCCGTTCGTGTCCATGAGCGTGATGGCGCCTTCGGAGACATCGTAATCCTTGCCGTACTGGCGCAGATGGAATTCCAGCGATTCCTCGGCCGCCTTCTGCAGATCCGGGTCAAGCGTGGTGCGGGCGACGAGCGAATGGGTTGTGCCATTGGGAATAACACGTTTGACCTCCTCGAACGCCCAGTCGAGGAAGTAATCGGGGGCTTCCGCGCCATCGCGGTCGACGGCAGTGGCCGGCTGCAAACGGGCCGACAGGACCTGCCCTTCGCTCATGAAACCGGCCTGCACCATATTGGTGAGCACTTCATTGGCGCGCGCACGGGCAGCCGGCAGGTTGACATGTGGTGCGTAGCGGGCCGGAGCCTTGAAGAGGCCGGCAATCATGGCGGCCTCGGCGAGGCTCATATCCTTGACCTGTTTGTCGAAATAGAAATCAGCCGCTGCTGAAATGCCGAATGTGCCGCCTCCGAGATAGGAGCGGTCGAGATAGTATTGCAGGATTTCCGACTTGGAGAGGTTCATCTCCAGCCAGACGGACAGGAAAGCTTCCTTGACCTTGCGTTCCAGCGTGCGCTCATTGGTCAGAAACAGGTTCTTGGCAAGCTGCTGTGTGAGCGTGGAGCCGCCCTGAACGACGGAATTGGCGCGGACATTTTCGGTGAAGGCGCGGGCAAGCCCCAGGAAGTCGATGCCGAAATGCTCGAAGAAGCGGCGATCCTCGGTGGCGAGAATGGCCTTGATGACGTGATCGGGCATTTCGTCGACAGGCACGGAATCGAGCTGGATGATGCCGCGCTGTCCGATTTCGTTGCCGTAGCGGTCCAGAAAGGTGACGGCGTAATCGTCCTGGGCGCGCCAGTCTCCGGCGGTCTCCTCGAAGGCCGGCAAGGCGAGCCCCAGCATGACGACAGAGCCGACGGCGGCGAGGGTGACGCCTTCGCTAAACAGTTCCACCGTTGCGCGTTTGAAACCGTAAACGCGAAAGCGACGGGAGAAGATTGTTATGCTTTCCCAGATTTCGGCGAGCTTGAACCCCGCCTCGTAGAGCGTTGAATCGATCCATGCATCGAGCGCCAGAAGTCTGGTCGCCCGGGGAGCCTTCGTCTGCCGTTTTTCGCGCGGCTTATTCACCCAACCTCCGTCCGGCCATTTGCGGCCAACCCGATCACATCCGCGCCATTGGATTATGTGCCGAGAATGGTCCTGCAGTGTGACGCATTTATGATATCCACCCTAGCGCGAATTTGTGTAAATTTCGCCGAATTTCAACGTTTTCTGCAAGTGAAATCCGGCATGATGGCTAACGCCGGGGCAGGCTATGTCAAAATATAGGAAAAAATTCTTGACACCGTAACGGCCCGCTGATAGGTTTCAGGCATGGTCGCAAAGTTGCGGCATCGGGGCGGGTCTTCGGGCGAAGGCGCGCCTTTTTTGTTTCCGAAAATGGATGGCGATCTCATGAGGGTCTCTTGGGCATGACGGTTTCGGCCGATCTGATGGCCCTGCGCGCGCTTTGTGAGGGCGCGCCGGCCTCGTTTGAGCTCTTGGCGCTGGCCAGTGGCCGCTCGGAGAGGCTGTTGCGCAAGCGCGCGCAGACGGAAGGGTGGAAGACGCGGGATGGCGTCCAGCCCCGCGCCTGCGGGAACCGGGCAGAGGTTCTGACGGGGCTGATCTTCACGGAGCTCGAGCGGACGATTGAGCGCGGTGTGCGCGATGACGCCTATGACAAGGCGCGGATCGATGCGCTGGGCTCGATGCTCAAGATTGTTGAGAAGATGCGTGAAAACGCTGCCGGTGAGCAGGATGCGGATGCAGAGCAGGCTCCAAGCGATGAAGACATGGCCGCCGCACTCGAACGCATCGACGAACGCATTCGCAGCCTTGCCGAAGAACTGGCGGGAGGGCTGGGCGCGGGCGAACCTTCAAAAGCGGTTGGCGCTGGCGATTGAGCGGGAATGGCTGGGCTGGGCGCGGCTTGCGCAATATCCGCTTGGCGCGATTTTCGACAGCTGGCTGGTGATGGGCGGACGCGGCGCGGGCAAGACCCGGCTGGGGGCTGAATGGGTCAACGCGCTGGTGCGCGGTCTGCCGCCCTTTTCCGGCGGCCGGCGTTATGGGCGGCTGGCGTTGATCGGTGAGACGCTGACAGATGCGCGCGAGGTGATGGTGGAGGGGCCGTCGGGTGTGCTTGCCGTGTCGCGCGGTGCGCGCCCGCGTTTCGAGGCAAGCCGCAGGCGCATCGTGTGGGAGAATGGCGCGGTGGCGCATCTGTTCTCGGCAGAGGATCCAGACAGTCTGCGCGGACCGCAATTCGATGCCGCCTGGTGCGATGAACTGGCCAAATGGCGGCTGGCGGATGCGACGTTCGACATGCTGCAGTTCGGACTGCGGCTTGGCGAGCGGCCAAGGCAGCTTTTGACAACGACACCGCGACCGATCCCGCTGATCCGCCGGCTGATGGACGATCCGCATGTGACGGTGACGCGGATGCGTACGGACGAAAACCGGGACAATCTGGCGCCGGGCTTCATCCGGGCGATCCGCCAGCGCTATGCGGGCACGCGGCTGGGGCGGCAGGAGCTTGACGGCGAGCTGATCGAGGACCGGCCTGACGCTTTGTGGACACGGGCAATGCTGGAGGCGGCGGGTTGCGCCGAACAGGCGGGAGACTTGAGGCGCATTGTGGTGGCGGTCGATCCGCCGGCTGCTTCGGGCCGTCGCTCGGACGCCTGCGGGCTGGTGGCGGCGGGGCTCGATGCGGCGGGCCATGGCGTGGTGCTGTGCGATGAGACGGTGAAGGGCGCAAAGCCACAGGAATGGGCGGCGCGCGCGGTAGCGCTTTATCGCCGGCTCGGTGCCGACTGTCTGGTGGCGGAGGTGAACCAGGGCGGCGAGATGGTGGCGACGGTGATCGCCACGGTTGACGCGAGCGTGCCGGTGAAGGCGGTGCGGGCAACACGCGGCAAGTGGCTGCGGGCGGAGCCGGTGGCGGCACTTTATGAACAGGGAAGGGTGCGCCATGCGGAACGCTTTCCGGCACTTGAGGACGAGATGTGCGATTTCGGCCTCGATGGTCTCTCGGGCGGGCACTCACCGGACCGGGTGGATGCGCTGGTCTGGGCGCTGAGTGAACTGATGCTTTCGAACCGGCGGGAGCCGCGTGTGCGCGCGCTCGGCTGAGGCAGACAAAGAAACACAGATCGGGAAAATCACATGGCTTGGTATTGGCCCTGGGCAAGGCGTCCGGGAGGTGCTGACGCGCCGGTTGAAACCAAACAGATGCATGCCGGCGGTTTCGTCGCGCTGCACCGGGAGGCGGAGGCGCGGTTTTCGCGGCGCGACTATGCTGCGATGTCGCGCGAGGGGTTTATGGCCAACCCGATTGCGCATCGCGCCGTGCGGCTTGTCGCGGAGGCGGCGGCGGCGATCCCGTGGCTGCTTTATGAAGGTGCGCGGGAGCATGACGCGCATCCGGTGCTGGAGTTGATGGCGCGGCCCAACCAGCGCCAGGCCGGCAGCGGCTTCATGGAGGCGCTTTACGGGCATCTGCTTCTGTCGGGCAATGCCTATCTGCGCATGCTGGAAACGGGCACGGGCACGCGCGAACTGCATCTATTGCGGCCGGACCGCGTGTCGGTGGTGGCGGATGCGGGTGGCTGGCCGGTGGCGCTGGACTACCGCGAGGGCAAGGCGCGCGAGCGTGTGCCGCTGGAGGCGGGGGCAGCGCTGCAACTCACCCTCTTTCATCCGCTCGACGATCATTATGGTTTCGCGCCGCTGGGCGCGGCGCTGATGGCGCTCGACACGCACAATCAGGCGGCGCGCTGGAACAAGGCGCTACTCGACAACTCTGCGCGGCCTTCGGGAGCGCTGGTCTATGCACCGAAAGAGGGCGGGAACCTTTCCGACGACCAGTTCGACCGGCTGAAGGTGGAACTGGAACAGGGTTATGCGGGCGCTGCGCGCGCCGGGCGGCCGCTGCTTCTGGAAGGCGGGCTCGACTGGAAGGCGATGAGCCTTTCGCCGCGCGACATGGACTTCATGGCGGCGAAGAATGGGGCTGCCCGCGACATCGCGCTGGCGCTCGGCGTGCCGCCCATGCTGCTTGGCATTCCCGGGGACAACACCTATGCCAATTATCAGGAGGCGAACCGGGCCTTTTACCGTCTGACCGTGCTGCCGCTTGTGGGGCGGGTGGCGAAGGAGTTCTCCGCCTGGCTCCAGCCGGTGTTCGGCGCTGGGGTGCGGCTCTGGTACGACGCGGACGGCATTGAGGGACTGGCCGCCGAGCGCGAGGCGCTGTGGAGCCGGGTGGGCGCTGCCGACTTCCTGAGCGACGAGGAAAAACGCCGGGCCGTGGGCTATGGCCCGCGCGGCGAGTGAGGCGCTTCATGGTGGATGCGGGGGTGCTTGCCGCCGGATGCGCGGGGAGGCCGCTTGGTTCCGCCTGCTGGCCGCCGCCGCGCGGCTGGAGATGGCACTGAAATACAATCCCAGATGGCACCTTCAGCCGCGCGTGCCGGCGGGAAATCCTGGTGGCGGGCGGTGGACGGATGGAGGCGGGGGCACTGGTTCCGGCGCTATGGGGCAGGATGAAGCACCTGTCCTGCAAAGATCGGCAGACAGGAAAAGAAGTATAATCAAGGATACGCCCGCAGTCTTTGAGGTTGAGGCGAACTCAGAAGCAAACGGCAGCAAACCAATCTACGAACTCCATGAGATGAACGAGGTGTTTGAGCATGCCGTGGACATTCTGAAGGAGGCGTCGGCACAAGATGTCGATCATCGATTGGTGATGGCCATCGTCTACATGAAGACCACGCATGGGTACTATGATCGGCTGCACCCTCGGCCCAAGACGGTTTTGCCGATGAATGTCCATGTGTCATATTGGTTGGGCTTTGGCTGGAGTCGGGAAGATCTACAGGTTCCGGCGACCAATATTCGAGCCGGAGTGACTTTGCTGAAGCGTATATCAGAGCGGGTGAAAGAGCCTACGGTTGCAAAGGTAGCAACGCTGTACAACAATCTGTCAGCAGAGCAGGTTTCAGGTTATGGGGCTCGTGTTCAGAAAATCTATGAAGAAGAACCGTGGTGGGATTTGTAGGAATATTTCTTTTGGGAAAATTTTAATATTTTCCCTTATTATATCTGTTTTTATATCTATTTATATTGTTTATATAGCCCTAGATCATAATCCTCAAGCTTCATATTTTGCTTCATACGAAGGTTTTGATTGTAGATTTGGGGCTGGTTTTATTTTTATTTTTGATTTGGTGTCGAAATCGGATTTTATAGAGTGGGGGAATTTATTTTTATTGGCCTTGTCATGGTTCTTTGCCTCGTTGTTAATTTTATTCATCGTTAGTTCTATGGTTTTGTGCCTCGTGCGGTATTTTCTCCGGCACACGTAGGGCAATGCCTTGATTGCCTCCCTTGCGGGGACCGCAGAACAAGGCCGGGAGAAAGACAGTGTCTGTTCCAGACGCTTTTACTCGCATGGCGCGCCATATGCATGCCGATGTGGAGCTTGTCGTTCGATCTGATGACGAGTTGCCAGCCTATCTCGCTCGGTCCTTGACCGCGCAAGAAAAGGAAATTGCATCCGGTTTTATCGAACGGTTGCTGGCGGACGGGCTGAACGATGAGGATTTGGTGAAAATCTGGTCAGAAACGGGCTCTGATTGCTACCTTCGCAAAGGGTATGCGGAGCTTTTTTATCGGGAGCTCCTTGAGGCACTGCGTGCCGGGTAGATTGGCGATGACGAGGTGAGTGATGGAAGTTCCCGAGGTTTTTGCCGCCTGGCTGAAGGGATGAAACTCGCAATGGAACTTTCCGGCGATGATCGGGAGGCGCTGTGGAGCCGGGTGGGCGGCGCGGATCGACATGCGCTACGTCCACCATACACGGTGAAATACTTCGTTTCGAAGCTGTTACTCGACAGGCGCGTGATCGATTTCAGGAGCTCACCCGTGGGGCGGTTCCCCATTTTAATCCTCTCTGGGGACGCAGGTGGTTGCTGAAAGAGCTCTTTCGAAACGGGTACAGATTTGAGCGCAATGCCAAAAGTGGAGATGGTGTGATCTACCGCAACCAGCATACCGGCGAGGCGTTCGCATCATGGCAAGCCTCCGGGAGAATTTCCGCACTAAAGTTGACGCGAAAATCCTTTCAAAATTCTACTAGAGGTATAGGATGAGGGGTGACCTCAAGGAGCAGCCGCACACACCCGTTCCGGACACCGATTGAGGCAGCGACTGACGTTGCCCCCATCTTTTTATCCAGCGTGACTTAGACTCCGGGGTGTGTTTTGGCCGTGCTGAGCCGGGTGGAAGACGGGAGCTGGGGTGGAGCTGGCCATTGAGCGCAGCGCCAGATCCCGTCGGTGGGTGAAGGTGGTGGCGTATTTGGCCAGGGTGAGCCAGGCCAGCCTCAAGTGTGGGCGATTCCCATTCTAGTCGGTCCGCCATTCTCGAAGGGTAATGCGGGCTTAGAAGAGGCTCGGGAACAAGGTCTCGTTGAGCATCTCGTCCCTGAGCCTGCCATTGAACGATTCAATGAACGCGTTTTCCGGCATGTTGCCTTTCGGTGCCAGCGTTGGCTTAGTCGCTAAGTCGGTTAGACTTGGCGTATCCGGGCCACGGGGCACCGGGAGCACGCAAGTGCGGGCAGGCCGTCGTATGCAGATGAACTGATAGTTCGAGCACGTTATCTGGCCGCCCCTACGACTCGCCCGGATGCGCTGCTAGCGCGGATCCGTATTTGTCGTGTTGCCCCCCGGCTCCCTGTTGGTGACCAACGATGGAGGGAACCATGCGTATCATCGGCATGGATATACACCGCGTGGCCGCCGAGGCCGTGCCGTTGCGGAAGTGCTGTCGCCCTACGTCGGTCGCGTCGTGATCGCCAATCCGAAGCATGTGCACATGATCGCCCACGCGAAGGTGAAGACCGACACGATCGACGCAACGGTCCTGGCCAAGCTCTATGCCTCGGGCTTCCTGCCGGAGGTCTGGGTCCCTGAGCCGGAGACACTCGCTCTGCGTAGACAAGTCACGCGACGGACACAGCTGGTGCGGCAACGGTCCCGGCTGAAGAACCTGATCCAGTCAATCCTACACGCCCACCTGATCCCACTCTGTCCGCATGGCAATCTGGTCGGAATCAGCGGACGCAAATGGCTTGCCAAGCAAACGCTGCCTGCGGACGAGCGCGCGGCAATCGAGCGCCACCTCGGCCTGATAGGTCAGATCAACGATCCGACAATTCGCCGCCTGATGACGTAACCTGGCATCGACGTCACTGTGGCCGCGAGCGTTGCCGCTGCGATCGGCGACATCCGGCGGTTCAGTGATCCGCAGAAGCTGGTAGCCTATCTTGGCCTTAAGGGGCTGGCGCTGTGGCCGGCTCCGCGATTTCGCTTGCTTATATCCTGCCGAGCCACCGGCGCGATGCGGCGATCCGCTTTGCGGCTGGCGTGGTGTGCGGGATGGTTTTCGGCGGGGTGACAGGCTTGAAACTCGCCGAGATCCTGGAACTGACGGAGCGGCTGGAAGCGACGGAAACCATGCTGATGGGCGAGGCGGTGGCAAGCCTTTGCGCGTGGAGCGCCATCGGTCTGGCGCTGCGTTATCTCCATGCGCGCCCGGTCGGGGTGCTGCCGCAGGAGGGGCATGATCGTCTTCGCGAACAGAAAGGACGCTAGAGAATCTTCGATGAACGCAGAGTCGATTTGGGAATTCACGCGGACAGCCTTGTCGGGTTCACTGCTGTGGGTGGTTTGGGAGGAGGTGAAGATGACGAGAAGCCTGAGCGGCCACCTTCGCGGTCAGGTGATTGCGCCGATCGAGGACAGGGTTTCGACTCGGGAGGCGGCACGGCGCTTCCGCATCGGAATCTCGACGGCGGGGCGGGGGGGGGGCGTCGCTATCGCGAGACCGGCGAGACCGAGGCGCGCAAGCAGGGCCAGCGGTCTCATTCGAAGCTCGATGCGCATGAGGCCTTTATTCTGGGTCTCATGAGGAGGTGCCGGACATCACCTTTGCTGAGATCTGGGGAGCGCCTTGCGGCCGAACGCGGCGTAGAGGCTGCAACCTCGACGGCGTGGCTGTTTCTCGACCGGCGCGGTTTCACGTATAAAAAAGACGGCGCATGCCTCAGAGCAGCAGCGCGCGGACATTCTTCGCCGCCGCATAGTCTGGTTCGATAGTCAGCTTGATCTCAATCCCGAGAAGCTGATCATCATCGATGAGACCGCGGCATCCACCAAGATGGCCAGACTGCGAGGGCGCGCGCCTTGCGTCGAGCGATGCCGAGCGGCCGTTCCCCATGGCCATTGAAAGACGACCACCTTCACCGCCGGCCTGCGACTGTCCGGCATAGCGGCGCCGGTGCTGCTCGGCGGTCCGATGAACGGTGCAGCCTTCCTGGCCTATGCTGAGCAGGTTCTCGCGCCAGAGCTTCGCTCCGGCGATGTCGCGGTCATGGACAATTTGCCGGCCCACAAGGTCAGCGATGCGCGCGAGGCCATGGAGAAGGTCGGAGCGCGGCTCCTGTTCCGGCCGCCCTACTCGCCCGACTTCAATCCGATAGAAATGGCCTTCTCCAAGCTCAAGGCACTGCTTAGAAAGGTCGCCGCCAGAACCGTCTACGACGGGTCCGTCGTTGCAGACTGCCTACCCGCCTTCACAGCCGAGGAATGCCAACACTATTTCAAGGCAGCCGGATATGACCCGGATTAAGTCAAATCTTCTCTAGACCATGCACGCAAAGAGCGTGCCGATACCCGACGAGCACAAATATGCCGGGCTCGACATCGAAACGATGCAGGCGGACGGAACCTTTTCGGGCTACGCAAGCCTGTTCGGGCGGGTCGATCTTGGTCACGACGCGGTGGTGCGCAGTGTTTCCTCAGCGGCAGCCGAGTGGGTTTATGAGGCGGCGCAGAGGGCTGCCGATTTTCCGGGTGCTGCGGGGCCGATCCATTTCACCGTGCGCCAGATCAGCGCTCAGGCCGGACCGGGAAACCCGGCCAGCATTGCAGTGACCGTTTGACCATTCAACAAGGGAAGGAAGACGATGATCAGAAGCAAACCATGGTACCTCTCGCGCACCATCTGGGCGTCTGTGGTCACGATTGCGGCGACGGCGGCGAGTATGCTCGGCTATCCGGTCGGCGAGATCGACAGTTCGGCCGTGTCTGAAGGGCTGTTGCAGGCCATCACTGCCATTTCTGGGCTGGTCGCCATTTTCGGCAGGGTTCATGCCCGCAGCACGATTGCCTAGAAAGAGTTGCGAAGGCGGGCAATGACCCGCCTTCGCAAACCCAGCGCCCCGTAAAATAACACAGCCGTTCATTTCCTATTCAGGCTGTATGGGCTACACCGGATGCATGTTCTGGCATCGTGCAAATAAACCCTTCTTGCTGGTCGCTCTGGCGCTTTTACCGGTGCTGATCTGGCCATCCGCAGCCGCCGCCCAGTCGGGCGTCGATTGCTACTCCGTCGGTTCACGGGTTGCGGCCCAGAATGGCGGGCAACTGGTTCAGGCAACAGCCGAAGACCAGGGTGGAAAGACCGTCTGCAGGGTGGTCGTGGTCATTCCCGGTGGTAACGGGGAACGCCCGAAACGCGCCGAGTTCGTGGTGCCGGCCAATTGATGCCGCGCGCCCGGGCGAGGCGTTTGCCCGTGCGTGGCCTTTGAATGACGTGAAACAGGACAAGTCGAGGGGCTGATGCGCATTCTGGTTGTCGAAGACGACAAGGACCTCAACCGGCAGATCTGCGAAGCACTGACCGATGCCGGCTATGTGGTCGACAAGGCGTTCGATGGCGAGGAAGGGCATTTCCTCGGAGACACCGAGCCCTACGATGCGGTGGTTCTTGATATCGGATTGCCGCAGATGGACGGCATCAGCGTTCTGGAGCGCTGGCGTCAGGACGAGCGCAAGATGCCGGTCCTGATCCTGACGGCGCGTGACCGCTGGAGCGACAAGGTTGCCGGTATCGACGCGGGCGCTGACGATTATGTCACCAAGCCATTTCACATTGAGGAAGTCCTCGCGCGGCTGCGCGCACTGATCCGGCGCGCGGCGGGGCACGCATCGTCTGAACTGCGCTGTGGTCCGGTCCGCCTTGATACGAAAGCCTCGAAGGCGGATGTGGGGGGCGTTCCGCTGAAGCTGACGTCGCATGAGTACCGGCTGCTGGCCTATCTCATGCACCACAAGGATACGGTGGTTTCGCGCACGGAACTGGTCGAGCACCTGTACGACCAGGATTTCGACAGGGATTCCAATACGATCGAAGTGTTTGTCGGACGGTTGCGCAAGAAGCTTGGCGATGTGGATCTGATCGAAACCGTGCGTGGTATGGGATATCGTCTGCGCGAGCCGGGGGCCGGTTAGGCCGCCCCGATGGCTGACCATAACAAGCAATCCTATCTGAGGCGCATCCTGTCCCGCTCGCTTGCGGTGCGGGTGATCGCGTTTTCCTCTTTCTGGGCAATCATAGCGCTGGTGGTGATCGCCACCATCATCTCGGCGCTGTTCCGACAGGTCTCGGAACGGGGGTTTGACAGCGTTCTGTCAGCCTATCTGAACAATGTGATCGGTTCTGTCGGCGTGGCCGAGGATGGCGGGTTGCAGGGCAATCCGAACCTCGATGATCTACGCTTTCTGCAGCCTCAGTCAGGCTGGTACTGGGCGGTTGAGCCGGTGACGGATGATCTGGGGCGGGCACTGCGCTCGCCGTCCATGGCGACGCCGATCCCTTCGCCAGACGCGTCCAGGGTGCCGTTCAATGCGGGCTTTCAACGCAATTACAAGGCGACCGGTCCCGGTGGCGACACGATCCAGGTGGTTGAGGCCGAGCTGGTGGTGGGCGATCAGGGGCAGGTTGCGCGCTTTCGCGTGATGGGAAACCGCAGCGAGCTGGAAGACGAAATCAGCCGCTTCATTCGCACGCTCTATGGCTATCTCGCGCTTTTCGGCATTGGCATGGTGGCGATCAATGTCTTCGCCATTCTTTACGGTCTGCGCCCGTTGAACCGCGTGCAGCAGGCGCTTTCCGACATCAGGGCGGGAACGGCGCAGCGGCTGGCCGGGCCATTCCCCACAGAGATCGAGGCGCTTGCGGATGAGACCAATGCGCTGATCGACAACAACAGACGCATTGTCGAACGTTCACGCAAACAGGTGGGCAATCTGGCGCATTCGCTGAAGACGCCGCTTGCCGTGCTTATGAATGAAGGCGATGCGGTGGGCGGCGAGCGCGGCAAGCTGATCACCGCGCAGGCCAAGGCGCTGCAACAGCAGCTTGACCACTATCTCCAGCGTGCGCGTGCTGCAGCACAGCGCGACAGCCTTGTGTTTCGGACACCGGTGCAGGTTTCTCTGGAGCGGATGGCGCGGGTGATGAGCAAGCTCAATCCGTCCATCGATCTGCAGGTGGAACTGCCCGACGAGGTGCTGGTCTTTGCCGGAGAGCGGGAGGACCTGGAGGAGATCAACGGCAATCTGATGGAAAATGCGATGAAGTGGGCCGCAGGCCAGGTCGCGCTGACCCTTGAAGAAGGGGGCGAGCCGGGCGAGGGGCGGGGCCTGCGCATCGTGATTGAAGATGACGGGCCTGGAATTCCCGAAGAGCAGGCGCGCGACGCAGTAAAACGCGGTCGCCGGCTCGATGAAACCAAGCCGGGAACAGGGCTGGGCCTTGCGATTGTTGCCGACCTGGTGGAAGAATACGGGGGCACGCTTGCGCTGGAGCGGTCTGTTCTTGGTGGGCTGAAAGCTGTCGTTACGCTGCCACGGGCCGAAGCATAGAATTGCTTGTTAAGGAAGATCGTCCAAATTAGGCCAAATCGATGCCCTAATCAGGGGCTCGTAAACGATGAGTGTGTCTCAGGGGATCATCGAGATCAATGAAACTCGCGCCAATCTTCGCTGTAGCGTTCTCCGCAGTTTTGTCGGGCTGCCTCAGCAGCAACATGTCCGGCTCGCAGCTTGAGCCCAATCAGTTCGCGGCGACGCAGACGCCTGCGGACAGCTCTGCCATTCTTGGCATGGAGGGCGGCGGGCTCGTCGGCGGTGAACTTGGTGACGCCCTGTCGCGACGGCAGAAGCGGCTTGCCATCGAGGCCGAGTACAAGGCGCTGGAAAATACGCCTGCCGGTCAGGATGTCTCGTGGCAGGATGCCTCGTCCGGACGGGCGGGAACAGTGCGCCCGGCGCAGCCTTACCGCGTCGGTTCGCAGGACTGCCGGCAGTATACCCATGTCATTCAGGTCAATGGCGGGCCGCGCGAGGCGCGCGGAACTGCTTGCCGCAACGAGGATGGCAGCTGGATGTTGCTCGGCTAACACATTGACAAGAAAGCGCAAATGGCCTGACTGACCGGTTGTGCCGGTTTCTGAACGTCTGGCATTTTAGGCGTTTGTGCGAGATGTTTGCACAGCGCAACCGTGACTTGCCAAATGGCCGCAGGCGTATCGAGTTGGCAGCGGGTTTGCCGACCGCTATTTAGGGCTCATGTTGTTCTGGATCCTTGCAGCCTTTTTGACCTTCGTCGCCGCTTTCGCCGTATTGCGGCCCTTTGCCGTGCGCAACGGGCAGGCAGACGATGCCCCCGCTCATGATATCGAGGTCTACCGAGACCAGCTCGATGAAGTCGAGCGCGATGCCGAGCGCGGTCTCATCGGACCGCAGGAGGCCGAGCAGGCGCGTGCCGAAATCGGCCGGCGCATCCTCAAGGCATCCGAAGCGGCCGACAGCCAGGCCGGCAAGCGAAACGCCAGTCGACGCGTGACGCAGCTGACGGCTGCGATTGCGGTTCTGGCCGTGCCGCTCGTCAGTTGGGGGCTCTACGTGTTTACCGGCTCGCCCAACATGCCGGCGCAGCCCTTTCATGCGCGTGCAACCGAAGAGCCGGCCAATGCCCCGATTGATGAGCTGGTGGCGCGGGCGGAAGCCCATCTGGCCGAAAACCCCGACGATGCGCGCGGCTGGCAGGTTCTGGCTCCGGTCTATATGCGGATCGGCCGCTTCGGCGATGCACAGACCGCGTTGCGCAATATCATGCGCATATCCGGCGACAGTGCTGAGATGCAGTCTGCGCTGGGCGAAGCGATTGTCGGTGGCGCACAGGGCATGGTGACGGCGGAAGCCGAAGAGGCCTTCAATGCCGCCATTGCGCTTGACCCGAAGGAGCCGAGGGCGCGTTTCTTCCTTGGGCTGGCGCTGGCGCAGGATGGCGAAACCATAGATGCCCAGGCGATGTGGCGTGAGATGCTGGCTGACCTGCCGGGAGAATCGCCGTGGCGCGTGGCGGCGCGGCAGGCACTGCTGAGCTCGGGTGACACATCGGTGGCAGGCGCAGAAACCGCGCCAACGGGTCCAAGCGATGAGGATGTGGCTGCGGCAGCCGAACTCTCCCAGGCTGATCGTCAGGACATGATCGAAGGCATGGTTGCGAGCCTCGACGCCAAGCTGCAGGAAAACCCGGATGACATGGATGGATGGCAGCGTCTCATTCGTTCATACATCGTGCTGAAGCGTCCGGACGACGCAAAGGCCGCCCTGGAGCGAGCTGTGGCAGCCCTTGGGGCCGATGCGCCCGAGAGCCAGGAATTGAAAGCCTTCGCCGATAGTCTCGGCATCAAAAGCGAGTAGGTGTGACGTGACACGGAAACAGAAAAGACTGGCCGTCATCGCAGGCGCAATCGGTTTTCTGGGGCTCGCGACAGGGCTCACACTCTATGCGCTGGGCGAGCAGACGTCGTATTTCTATATGCCGGGCGACCTTGAAGAACGGCCGGTTGCGGCGGGTCAGCGCATACGTCTGGGCGGTCTTGTGGAGAAGGGCTCCATTCAGCGCGGCGACGACACATATGTGCGTTTTGCGGTCACGGATGGAACCGAATCCGTGGCGGTGCAGTATTCCGGCATTCTTCCGGACCTCTTCCGCGAAGAGCAGGGGGTTGTGACCGAAGGCGCCTTCGATCAGAACCGCAACTTCATTGCTGATACGGTACTTGCCAAGCACGATGAGAACTACATGCCGCGGGAAGTTGCAGACAGCCTGAAGGAAAAGGGCGTCTGGAAAGAAGATTGAACGCGGCTGATCCTTTACACTGAAGTTTCTCCGCAGACGGCTTGATTGGAGCGTACCGGATAATGAGCATCGAACTCGGTCATTTCGCCCTTGTCCTGGCCTTTGCTTTGGCGCTTGTCCAGATGTCGGTGCCGATCATTGGCGCGCAGCTCAGGAACGAAACGCTGATGCGGGTCGCGGAGCCTGCGGCGATCACCAGCTTCATGCTGGTCGCGTTGTCCTTCATGGCGCTGACCTCGGCCTATATCCAGTCGGATTTCTCGGTGCTGAATGTGTGGGAGAACTCGCATTCGGCCAAGCCGATGCTGTTCAAGATCACCGGCACCTGGGGCAACCATGAAGGCTCCATGCTGTTATGGGTTCTGATCCTCGTGTTCTTCGGTGCGCTGGTGGCATTCTTCGGCCGCAACCTGCCTCTTTCGCTGCGGGCCAATGTTCTTGGCGTGCAGGGGGCGATCAGCTGCGCATTCATCATTTTCATTCTGGCGACGTCGAATCCGTTTGCGCGGCTTGATCCGGCGCCGATTGAAGGCCGTGACCTCAACCCCATCCTTCAGGACATCGGGCTCGCCATCCATCCGCCGCTTCTCTATCTCGGCTATGTGGGCTTCTCGATTGCGTTTTCCTTCGCCATTGCGGCGCTGATCGAAGGCCGGCTCGATGCGGCCTGGGCGCGCTGGGTGCGTCCCTGGACGCTGGCCGCCTGGACCTTCCTGACGGGCGGCATCGCCATGGGCTCCTACTGGGCCTATTACGAGCTGGGCTGGGGCGGCTTCTGGTTCTGGGATCCGGTGGAAAACGCTTCGCTTCTGCCCTGGCTGGGCGGCACCGCGCTATTGCATTCCGCGCTGGTGATGGAGAAGCGCTCCGCGCTCAAGATCTGGACCGTGCTGCTGGCGATCCTGACCTTCTCGCTTTCGCTTCTGGGTACGTTCCTCGTGCGCTCCGGCGTGCTGACGTCCGTCCACGCCTTCGCGACGGACCCTGCGCGCGGCGTGTTCATTCTGGGCATCCTTGTCCTGTTCATCGGCGGATCGCTGGCGCTCTTTGCATGGCGGGCGGCGACGCTGACGTCGGGCGGGCTCTTTCAGCCCGTGTCGCGCGAAGGGGCGCTCGTTCTCAACAATCTGATCCTGACCACGGCGACGGCCACGGTGCTGATCGGCACGCTCTATCCGCTTCTGGTGGAGGCGGTGACGGGTGACAAGATTTCGGTCGGCGCGCCCTTCTTCAACCTGACATTCGGGCCGCTCATCCTTCCTCTGCTTGCAATCGTGCCCTTCGGCCCGCTGCTTGCGTGGAAGCGCGGTGATCTCTGGGCGGTCTCGCAGCGGCTCATCTGGGCCTTCGGCGGGGCGCTGGCGGTTGCGCTTCTGGCGCTGGTTCTGGTGGATCGCACTTCGGTTCTGGCTGCGCTGGGCATCGGCCTTGGCGCGTGGCTTGTGCTGGGGGCAATGACGGACCTCGTTATCAAGTCCGGTCTCGGCAAGGTTGCGCCTTCGGTTGCCTTCAGTCGCTTCAAGGGGCTGCCGCGTTCTGTGTTCGGCACAGCGCTTGCCCATGCGGGGCTTGGGCTCACCACCATCGGCATCGTGGCGGTAACCACGCTGGAGACGGAACGGATCGTCGCCATGGAGCCGGGCGAGGTCGTGGAAATTCATGGCTACAATCTGCGCTTCGACAGTTTCAGGCCCTTCACCGGGCCGAACTACACCGAGGATCAGGCGCGCTTCGTCCTGACGCGCGTGACCGGCAGGCAGCTTGGCGAAATCGTTTCGTCGAAACGCTTCTACACGGCGCGTCAGATGCCGACCACGGAGGCGGGCATCCGCACGCTCGGCGTGAGCCAGCTCTATGTTTCGCTTGGCGACCAGACGCCCAACGGCAAGATTGTCGTGCGGATCTGGTGGAAGCCGATGGTGACGCTCATCTGGCTTGGCGCGCTCGTGATGATGATTGGCGGCACGGTGTCGCTGCTTGATCGCAGGCTGCGGATCGGAGCACCCATGCCCCGCAAGAAAGCCGCTCTGGCACAGGGCGGACAGGCATGATGCGCAAGCCAGTCAGCCTTCTGGCTGTGTCTGCGGCCGCACTCTTCCTGTCGCTGCAGCCGGTGGCGGCCGTGCAACCCGACGAGGTGCTGGAAGATCCGGCACTGGAAGCGCGCGCCCGCGATCTGTCGACCGAACTGCGGTGCATGGTCTGTCAGAATCAGTCGATTGACGATTCCGATGCCGAACTGGCGCGTGATCTGCGCGTTCTGGTTCGTGATCGTCTTCAGGCGGGCGACAGCAATGAGGAAGTGCTCGACTATGTGGTCGACCGGTATGGCGAGTTCGTTCTTCTCAAACCGCGCTTCAGCTATCGCAATGCGCTCCTTTGGGGCGCACCGATTCTCCTGCTGCTGATCGGCGGTGCGATCATTTATGCGAATGCCCGCCGTCGCGGGGCCAGCGCGGGTCAACAGGCGCTGAGCGCCGAGGAGAAAGAGCGGCTTGACCGAATCTTGAACGAGCGTGATTGAGTTTTCGCTACGTCAAGCATTGCGTTGCGGGCGTTTCATCATAGCTTGAGCCTCTGGCTTCGGCCTGAAACGATCCATTGAGGCACACGCAAAAGGTAGGCGCATGACCGCGAAAACACTCAAGCTCGCTTTCCCCGGCCATTCAGGGGCTGAACTGGCCGCGCGTCTCGATCTGCCCAACGGCCCGGTTCGCGCCTATGCGCTGTTTGCCCACTGTTTTACCTGCTCCAAGGATTTGCTGGCGGCGCGCCGGATTGCAGCCGATCTGGCGCGCAGTGGCATTGCCGTCCTGCGGTTCGATTTTACCGGGCTCGGATCGAGCGAGGGCGAATTTGCCTCCACAAACTTCTCGACCAATCTCGGTGACCTTCTAAGCGCTGGCGAATTCCTGAAAGAGCATTATGAAGCGCCGGGCGTCCTGATCGGGCATTCGCTTGGCGGTGCTGCCGTGCTTTCGATTGCGGCGCGTCTTCCTTCCGTCAAGGCGGTCGTCACCATTGGCGCACCTTCCGACACGGCGCATGTTCTCAGGCATCTCGGGGCATCGCCGGAGAGCATCGAAGCGGAAGGCGAGGTCGATGTCACCCTCGGCGGCCGCCCGTTCCGCGTTCAGCATCAGTTTGTCGAGGATGTGCGCTCGCATGCCCTGCTTGATGCCGTGGCTGCGATGCACAAGCCGCTTCTGGTCATGCATGCGCCGCTGGATGAGATCGTCGGCATCGAGAACGCCACGCAGATCTTCCTCGCCGCCAAACACCCCAAGAGCTTCGTATCGCTGGACAGCGGCGATCATCTTCTGACCGGGCAAGAGGATGCCGCGTTTGCCGCAAGTGTCATGACCGGCTGGCTTTCGCGCTACATCTCCGGCGATGAGCCGCAGGGCGAGGCGCCCATCGAGCATGTCCGTGTCATGGAGACGGGGCAGGGGAAATTTCAGAACGCAGTGCAGGCGGGTCGCCATCGGCTGTTTGCCGATGAGCCGGAAAGCTATGGCGGAATGGACAGCGGACCGTCGCCCTACGACTTCCTCTCCATCGCGCTTGGCGCCTGCACGACCATGACGCTGCGCATGTATGCAGACCGCAAGAAACTCTCACTCGGCCGGATCAATGTGGACGTCTCGCATGCGAAGATTCACTCCAAAGATTGCGCTGACTGTTCCGAAGCGCTGAAGGAGCAGGGGAAGATAGACCGGTTTGAACGGGTCATCGATGTGGAGGGAGACATTTCGGAAGAGCTGCGCGACAAGCTGATAGAGATTGCCGGGAAATGCCCGGTTCACCGGACCCTGGAGAGCGTCGCACACGTGCATACGCGTGTCCGCGAGGGTGAAAGCATGACTGAGTAGGTGCAGCGAACATTACCAAAAATTCATCGGCTGGAAATGGCGCTGTAATGTTTGGGTCACTATCTCTGTCTTCGAAGACGGCGAGGCGCGCCGAAATGAAATGTTTTCAAGAGGATATCATTCCATGCATCAGAATGCTGACAACAACGCGACAAACAAGAGCGTTATCGGCAAGGGTCGCGGCCGGTTGATGGCCACGATTGCGTCTGTTGCGATTGCAGGTGCGGTTGGCCTTGGTGTCGTGACGAGCGGAACCGCGCCGGTGATGGCTGAGGCCGTTCGCCTCGAGCAGCCGGTTCAGGCTCCGAGCTTTGCCGACATCGTGGAAGAGGTTTCTCCCGCTGTCGTGAGCGTGCGCGTGAAGGCTGAAATCCAGACCACATCGGACCGTGGCGGCTCGTTCTTTGACATGCCGGGCTTCGAGGGACTGCCGGAAGGGCATCCGCTTGAGCGCTTCTTCCGCGAGTTCCGCGGCGAGCGTGGTGAGCGCGGCTATGAGAAGGACCGCCGTCCCGACCGTCGCCAGCGTGCACGTCCGGTCTCTCAGGGTTCCGGCTTCTTCATCTCCGAAGACGGTTATCTGGTGACCAATAACCACGTGGTGGAAGGTGGCAGCAGCTTCACCGTTGTGATGGATGACGGCACCGAGATCGACGCCAAGCTGGTCGGCACCGACCCGCGCACCGATCTTGCCGTGCTGAAGGTCGATGAAGAGCGCGAGTTCACCTATGTCGACTTCGCCGATGATGCGCAGGTGCGTGTTGGCGACTGGGTCGTGGCCGTTGGTAATCCGTTCGGTCTCGGCGGCACCGTGACGGCGGGCATCGTATCGGCGCGTGGTCGTGACATCGGCGCAGGTCCTTACGATGACTTCATCCAGATCGACGCTGCCGTGAATCGCGGCAACTCCGGTGGTCCGGCTTTCAACCTGACGGGTGAAGTCGTTGGCGTGAACACGGCAATCTTCTCGCCTTCGGGCGGCAATGTGGGCATTGCCTTCGCTATTCCCGCGTCCATCGCCAAACAGGTGGTCAAAGACCTGATCGACGACGGTACCGTGGAGCGCGGCTGGCTCGGTGTCCAGATTCAGCCCGTGACCAAGGATATCGCTGAATCGGTTGGCCTCGACGAGGAAAAGGGTGCGCTGATTGCCGACGCGCAGGCTGGTGAGCCTGCCGCCAAGGCTGGCATCCGCTCTGGCGACATCATCATCGCCGTTGAGGACAAGCCGGTCTCGTCGCCCAAGGAGCTTGCACGGCTTGTCGCCGGCTACGCCCCGGGCAATGACGTGGCGGTGACCGTGTGGCGCGACGGCAAGACCGAGAACCTCACGGTGACGCTTGCCGAAATGCCTGGCGTCAAAACAATGGCATCGGCAAGCGGTGGCGCGCAGCCGGATGCGGTGAACGCGCAGTTCGGCCTCAAGGTTACCCCGGCTGAAGATGGTGACGGTCTCGTTGTCACGGATGTCGAGCCCGGCAGCCCCGCCGATGATCGCGGCATTCGCGCCGGCGACATCATCCGCACTGTCAACTCTCAGGCGGTGAAGTCAGGCAAGGATGTCGAGGAAGCCGTTGCGGCTGCCGTTGAAGCCGGTCGCAAGGCCGTCCTGATCCAGATCCAGCGTGACGACGCAAGCCGTTTCGTTGCCCTGCCAACCGGCCAGGGCTGATCACCTCACACAAGACCTCACATCTCCCCCGCAATCTTTGCGGGGGAGTTTGTCTTCTCTGAATTCGCTGGATCGGCAAACGGGGTATAACGGGCGTATGAAGATTCTTGTTATCGAAGACGACCGTGAAGCGGCGGACTATCTGAAGAACGCTTTTACCGAAGCCGGACACACGGCAGACATCGCCCGCGATGGCGATACCGGTTTTTCCATGGCCGATACCGGCAGCTACGATGTTTTCGTCGTCGACCGGATGCTGCCGCGCCGTGACGGCCTGTCGATCATCACGGAACTGCGTGAAGGCGGCAATGATACCCCGGCGCTCATCCTTTCGGCACTTGGCGAGGTGGACGACCGTGTGACGGGTCTGCGCGCCGGTGGCGATGATTACCTCACCAAACCCTATGCCTTCTCCGAACTGCTCGCCCGCATCGAAGTGCTGCGCCGTCGCGCTGGCGCGAAAGATGTCGAGACCTCCTACCAGGTCGGCGATCTGGAACTCGACCGCCTGTCGCATACGGTGCGCCGCGCGGGGCAGGAGATTGTGCTCCAGCCGCGCGAGTTCCGTCTTCTCGAATACATGATGCGCCATGCCGGCCAGGTGGTGACGCGCACCATGCTGCTCGAAAATGTCTGGGATTATCATTTTGACCCGCAGACCAACGTCATCGACGTGCATATCTCGCGCCTGCGCGGCAAGATCGAGAAGGGCTTTGACAAGCCGCTCCTTCATACGGTGCGCGGCGCCGGCTACATGCTGAAGGACTGATGGCGCGCATCCTTTCCATCCTCAACACGACGGCAGCGCGCCTCTCTGCGCTCTATCTCATCCTGTTTGCCGTCTGTGCCTCTTTCCTCGTCATCTACATGACGTCTCTGTCCGCCCGCATGCTGGTCGGGCAGACGCGCGATGCCATCAATGAAGAAGTGCGCGGCCTTGATCGCTCTTATCGGCGGGGTGGGCTGCCGCTCCTTGTTCGCGTGATTGAGTCGCGCGCGCGCCAGCCGGGCGCAAATCTCTATCTGCTCGCAGACGCCAATGGCCGCATTCTCTCAGGCAATGTCGAAAGCCTCCAGCCGGGCGTTCTGGATGTGATGGGCTGGACAGAGCGCCCGTTCACCTACAGCCGTTTCGGTGAAGGCGAGGTGCGTCTGGACCCGAACGGGAGTGAAGCCAAACACAAGGCGGTGGCCGTTGTCTTTCGCCTGCCCAATCAGGTCATCGTCATGGTCGGGCGTGACCTGGGAGAGCCCGAGAAATTCCGCAGTGTGATGCAGCGCGCCCTTGTGGTGACGCTTGCAATCATGAGTGTCGGCGCGTTGCTGATCTGGTATTTCGTCGGCCGTCGCGCCCTGAAACGCATCGACCGCGTGTCTGAGGCAAGTCGCAGCATCATGGGTGGAGATCTGTCGCACCGGCTGCCGGTCTCCAGCGCAGGCGACGAGTTCGACCGTCTCTCCGACAATCTGAACAAGATGCTCGACCGCATCTCAGCCCTGAATGAAGGGTTGCGCCAGGTCTCCGACAACATCGCGCATGATCTGAAGACGCCCCTGACGAGACTGCGCAACCGCGCGGAAGCGGCACTCGCCGGCAAGCCGGAGACAGCGGATTACCGCGCCGCGCTTGAGCGCACGATTGCTGAATCCGACCAGCTCATCCGCACCTTCAATGCAATCCTGATGATCTCGCGCCTTGAGGCCGGCTATTCAGCCGAGGCGACCGGGACCATCGATCTGCGCGCGATCCTCGCCGATGTGGTCGAGCTCTATGAGCCGCTGGCCGAGGAGCAGGGCGTTGCGCTTGAAGCGCAGATCAACGGTGCGCTCGAAATGCCAGGCAACCGCGAGCTGATCGGACAGGCGCTGTCGAACATCGTCGACAATGCCATCAAATATTCCGCCGGTTCCGGCGAAAGCCCGGCAGTGAAGGTCTCTCTGGACAAGGTCGGCGACGAAATCCGCTTGACGGTTCGCGACAATGGCCCCGGCGTATCCGAGGCGGACCGGCAGCGCGTGACGGAGCGTTTCGTGCGGCTTGAGGAAAGCCGTACCCAGCCGGGTTCCGGCCTCGGTCTCAGCCTTGCCAAGGCGGTGATGACATTCCATGGTGGTCGCCTCGAATTTGCCGACAATGCGCCCGGTCTCGCCGTCACGATGGTGTTTCCCGCGGAGCCGCCGAAACGGAAATCGGAAGCGATTTTCAAGAAGCGTGACGCCTCTGCCTGACGGGGCGGACAAGCAAGAATGCCTGACTGAAGAGGGGACCGGAATGGGGCGTGATGCGGTTGCGGATGGGAGCCTGTGGTTCGGAGCGCCGGTCAAGGCGCTGACACCCGCCGACGCCGAGCAGGCTGCCGATGCGCTGGAAATGGTGCTTGAGGCCGCCCGTGACAATGAATGCCAACGGTTCGGCGATCTTCTTGCAGGCGAAACCGCGCTGACGGATTTTCTCACGGCCGTGTTCGGGCTGTCGCCATTTCTGCGTGACTTCGCGCGCCGCAACCCGCAGGCGCTGGAAGCCCTGTTCGACACGCCGCTTGCCGCGCGGCTGGATGTTCTTTTCGACACAATCGAGCAGAGCGCCTTTGAAGAGGGGCAGAGCGAGAGCGGGCTCATGAAGGCCCTTCGCGATCTGAAGGCCGAGGCGCATTTCCTGATCGCGGTTGGCCGCCTGGCGGATGCCGCCGATACGGCCCTCACCACCGAGCGGCTCAGCCTTCTTGCCGACAAGTGCATCCGCGCCAGCGTCGACTTCCTTCTCCTCGATGCGGACCGGGCTGGAAAACTCAAACTGCCGGATCGCGCAAACCCCTCCAGCGGCAGTGGCTGGATTGTTCTGGGCATGGGCAAGCTTGGCGCAAATGAACTCAACTTCTCATCCGATATCGACCTGATCGTTCTGGTCGATCCGCACGCGCCCGCCATCCCCGAGCCCTATGAGGCTGTCGATCTGTTCGTACGGCTGACGCGCCGGCTGGTGCGGATCCTTCAGGACCGCACCGAGCATGGCTATGTCTTCCGCACCGATCTGCGGCTGCGGCCCGATCCCGGCTCCACGCCGCTTGCCATCCCGGTCGGAGCCGCCCTTCACTATTACGAGAGCCGTGGCCAGAACTGGGAACGCGCTGCCATGATCAAGGCGCGGCCGATTGCGGGCGATCTCGTAGGCGGCGAGAGCTTCCTCAAGGAGCTGCAGCCCTATGTCTGGCGCAAATATCTCGACTATGCGGCGATTGCAGATGTGCATTCCATCAAGCGCCAGATCCATGCACACAAGGGGCATGGCGAGGTCGCGGTCAAGGGCCACAACGTCAAGCTCGGGCGTGGCGGCATTCGCGAGATCGAGTTCTTCGTTCAGACTCAGCAGCTCATTGCCGGCGGGCGATTTCCGGAGCTGCGCGGGCGGCGCACGGTCACGATGCTGGCGGAGCTTGCCCGCTGCGGCTGGATCGATGATGAAGCGCGCGATGCGCTGACGCACCAGTACTGGTTCCTCAGGGATGTGGAACACGCCCTGCAGATGGTGGCTGACGAACAGACACACACACTGCCGGAAGACGATGACGAACTGGAGCGCATCGCTCATATGCTGGGCTTTGACAGCGCCGGGTCGTTTGCGGAAACGTTCCGCGAAAGTCTGCGCCTCGTGGAGCAGCATTATGCGGACCTGTTCGAGACCGCGCCGCAGCTGTCGCGCGGCGTGGGTAATCTCGTCTTCACCGGCGATGTGGATGATCCGGGCACACTCGAAACGCTGAGCGAGCTGGGTTTCGAGCGGCCAAGCGACATGTGCCGTGTGATCCGTGGCTGGCACTATGGACGCTACCGCGCGACACAGTCTGCCGAGGCGCGCGAAAGATTGACCGAGCTGACACCGGCGCTTCTCGAGGCCTTTGGCGGCACAAGGCGCGCCGATGAGGCGTTGCTGCGCTTCGACACGTTCCTTGCGGGTCTTCCAGCCGGCATTCAGCTTTTCTCTCTGCTTCAGTCCAACCCGGCGCTGCTCAACATGCTGGTCAGCATCATGGGCGCGGCCCCAAGGCTGGCGGCGATCATCACGCGGCGACCGCACGTGTTTGACGGTCTGCTCGATCCGGCGCTTCTCTCCGAACTGCCGGATCGCGCCTATCTCGCCGAGCGGCTGGACACGTTTCTGGCCGGAGCCCGGATTTTTGAGGAAATCCTCGACCGGCTGCGCATCTTCGCCGCCGAGCAGAAATTCCTGATCGGCATCCGGCTTCTCACCGGCGTCATTGACGCGTCCCGTGCGGGCAAGGCGTTTTCCGATCTCGCCGATCTTACTGTTGGCTCCGCGCTTGATGCGGTGATCGACAATTTTGCCGAACGCCATGGCCGCATCACCGGCGGGCGCGCCGCCATTCTGGGCATGGGCAAGCTGGGCAGCCGTGAGCTGACCGCCGGTTCCGATATCGATCTGATCCTGCTTTACGATCACGATGCCGACGCGGACTATTCGGACGGGAAGAAGGAGCTTGCGCCGTCAGAATATTATGCGCGGCTCACCCAGAGGCTGATCGCCGCCGTTTCGGCCCCCACCGCAGAGGGCGTGCTTTACGAACTCGATCTGCGGCTTCGCCCGTCCGGCAACAAGGGGCCGGTCGCCACCAATATCGAGGCCTTCGCCCGTTACCAGCGCAACGAGGCGTGGACATGGGAGCATATGGCGCTGACGCGTGCGCGCGCCGTCGCCGGCGACCCGTCGCTCATGGAACGCGTTGAAGGGGAGGTGGGCGAAATCCTCTCTCTGCCGCGCGATGCCGCGAAGATACGCGGCGAGGCGGCGGAAATGCGTCGCCTGCTCGAAGAGGAAAAGCCGGCCCGCGATATCTGGGATCTGAAGCTGGTTCCCGGCGGTTTGATCGATCTGGAATTCATCGCGCAGGTTGCGGCCCTGACCGGGAATATCGAGGAACAGGGCGAGGAGGCCACGGCAACCGGCGAGGTTCTGTCCGCGCTTTCAGAGGGCTTCTGTCCGCCGCAGGTCCGTCAGGAGCTGGTCGATGCGCATGCGCTCTACATGACGCTCACGCAGACCACGCGGCTTTGCCTCGAAGGCGGCTTTGACCCGGACGAAGCGCCGCCGGGCTTTGCCGATCTGCTTCTTCGTCAGACCGACCTGCCGGAACTGCCGGTTCTTGCCGCCCATGTGGAGGAAACCGCCGGCAGGGTGCGCCGGCATTTCGAGGCGCTCATCGGCCCGGTTGAACAGGATTAAGCGAACCAGCCTCTAACGACTGTCATCAGGCGGCCACGGCCGGCTTCTTGCGCTCGCCTGCCGGCAGGCGGACGGACACAATGGTGCCGACGCCTTCGGTCGAGCGGATTTTCAGCACACCGCCATGCAACTCCGCCAGCGAGCGGGAGATGGCAAGCCCCAGCCCGGAGCCGGTATGGCTCTTGGAGAACTGGTTCTGCACCTGCTCGAAGGGCCGTCCGAGCTTTTTCAGCGCATCGCGCGGAATGCCGCAGCCCGAATCTTCGATGGTCAGCGTCACCGCCTGGCCAACCTTGCGCGCGCGCAGCGAGATGTGTCCGCCTTCGCCGGTGAACTTCACCGCGTTGGAGAGCAGGTTGATGACGATCTGCTTGATGGCGCGGCGGTCTGCGAAAACCTGCATGGTCTCCGGAATATCCATCTTCATGTCGATGGACTTCTCCGCCGCCTGAAGATCCACCACACGCACCGTCTCGCGGATCAGCGGGCACAGATCGATCTCCTCGCAATCGACGGAGAACTGGCCCGCCTCGATCTTCGACATGTCGAGAATGTCGTTGATCACGCCCAGCAGGTAGGAGCCGCTGGAACAGATGTCCTGAACATATTCCGCATAGCGCTCGGAGCCGAGCGGGCCGAACATGCCCGACTGCATCACCTCGGAGAAACCGATGATGGCGTTGAGCGGCGTGCGCAGCTCATGGGACATGTTGGCCAGGAATTCCGATTTCGCGCGGTTGGCCGCCTCGGCGCGCTCGGTCTCGCGCATGTATTTGCGGTTCAGCTCGCTGAGCTCGCGGGTGCGCTCCTGCTCGGCGCGGCGCGCAAGGCTCAGATCGTGAATGGTCGCCATCAGGCGGCGTTCGCTGTCGACCAGCTTGCCCTGATGCTGCTTCAGCTGGGTAATGTCGGTGCCCACCGACACGGTGCCGCCATCGCGCGTCTTCAATTCGGTGACCTGCAGCCAGCGTCCGTCTGCGAGCTGGCGCTCATAGGTCGCGCCATTGCCATTGCCGGAGGGGATGGCCAGCCTCCGCTCTGAGCGGAAAGCGGGCGCATGGGCCTCAATGTCGCGCCGGCGCGCGCCGGCCACGATCATGCTCTGGTCAACGCCCAGATCCTGCTTGTACTTCGTGTTGCACATGACGAGGCGCTCTGCGTAGTCCCACAGAACGAAGGATTCGCCGATGCTCTCGATTGCCGTGCGCAGCCGCTGGTCGGCCGCTTCCGTCTGCTGCACCAGCGTGCGCTGCTCGGTCACGTCCACGGCAATGCCGATCAGGTGCAGTTCGGGCGCGTTCGGGTCGACAACCTGCGCGCGGGCGCGCACCCAGACCCACTGGCCATCGGCGCGCTTCATCCGGAAAACCCGGTCCACATGGTCGATCTCGCGCGCCACGATGCGGTTGGCCAGATCGAACAGATCGCCATCCTCGGGGTGGATGATCTCCGCCACCTCGCCGAAGGAAAGCATGTCGTCGGTGGTCTCGTAGCCGAGCATCTCGAACATCGAACGCGACCAGAACATCTTGCCGCGCACCATGTCCCAGTCCCACAGGCCACACTTGCCGCGCACCATGGCCATGTCGACCCGCTGATGGGCCTCCATGTAGATGCGGTCGGCGGCCTGCGCCCGCGCGGCCTGGCTGAAATAGGCGTAGAGGATCACCATCAGGATCGCCGCCGTCAGCGCAAACAGGGTCACGTTCAGCGAGACGGAGCGCCGCCAGTCGGCAAAGAGCGCGTCATGCGAGGTCAGCGCAATCGCCGATCCATCCTGTCCGGGCACATGCACGAGCGAGGCCAGCCAGCTCTCGCCGCCGATTTCCACGTTCATCACGCCGGCGCGTGCGCCGAACAGGAAGAGCGGCTGCCCGCCTGTCAGCACGGATTCCAGCGAACGGCCGACAAGGTCGGTCCCGTTGGGCGAACTTGCGATCACGTCGAAACGGCTGTCGGTGATGGCCAGAACGCGCTGGTCTTCGGAACCCGCGCGGCGCATCGCTTCCTCGATCAGCATGCGGGCCTTGTGCGTCGGGTCGGCCTCGGTCGTGTCCACGGCCACGCTTGCGGCAAGCGAATCTGCGGCAAGCGCCAGCATGGTTCGCGCATCGCGTTCGATGTCGTCGCGCCAGGTGAACAGCGAGAGAAGGCGCGCTGCGGCCAGCACCAGCAGAAAGATGATGATCAGAATGGGGATCGAGCGGCGCAGATATGGTTCCACCGCCAGCAGACGCTCGTATGCCGGAGCAGCGATTATCTTGGCATTGCCGGCCAGTCCCATACGCCTTGCGCGTCGGGTTTTTGGCCCGGCAGCCATGCCCGCTATCAGGGGCAAAGCCCAACCCCCTGCCTTCGCCATCCGACGGGCTCCCTCGTTCCTCGGTTAAGTTCGGTGATTCGGCTCCGCCTGCTGCCGAATCATCCATAAGGAATCAAAGGTGATTCGCCTTGTCCAGATGTCATGGTAAAAAACTTATTAATGCGCCCCCTCAGGCCAGTGTCCTTTCAAGGATATCCGCCAGATCGCGCGACAGGTTTTCACGTCCCGCCATGTCGGCAAGAAGCGCGCGGGCATGTTCGCGGCGGCCCTTTTCGAGCGACCGCCACGAGCGGAATGCGGTGGCCAGCCTTGCCGCCACCTGCGGGTTCTGTCCGTCCAGCGCCAGCACCGTGTCGGCGACAAGGCGGTAGCCTTCGCCATCGGCGCTGTGAAAGGCCGTCTGGTTGGCCATGGAGAAGGTGCCGATCAGCGCCCGGACACGGTTGGGATTGGCGAGCGAGAAATGCGGATGCTCCATCAGCGACCGCACCAGCGATACGGCCCCTTCGGAGGGGATCATGGCCTGGATCTGAAGCCATTTGTCGAGCACCAGCGGCGTGTCGCGATAGCGTTCCTCGAAGGCCGCAAGAGCAGCCCTGCCATCCTCCGTGTCGTGGAAATACTGCGCCAGAATGGTCAGCGCGCCGGCGCGCTCGGTCATGTTGTCGGCATCGTCGAACTGCCGGCGTGCGGCCTGAGGGTTCCCTTCGTCGAGCACCAGATATTCCAGCAGCGTGTTGCGCAGGGCGCGGCGTCCGGCGCTGCGGGCATCGGGCGAGAAGGGGGCGTTGTCGTGCAGTCCCTCATAGAGGTCGCCAAACGTCTCCCGTCCTGCCTGCGCAATGGTCTCAAGCAGCGCCCTGCGGGCCGTGTGGATGGCGTCCGGATCGATGTCATGGCCGATTTCACGCGCCACGTCAGCCTCGCTGGGCAGGGTCAGAACCAGTGCGCGGAAGGCCTCTTCCAGCGTTGCATCGGCAGCCAGATCCAGCGCCAGCTGCACGAGATCGTCGGCGAAGGCCGGCTCCTTGCCGCCGCGCACGGCCTTGCTTGCGGCAATCAGCGTGTCGGTGAAGAGTGTCGTGAGCGCCTGCCAGCGCGAGAACGGGTCGCTGTCATGGCGGGCCAGGAACAGCCGGTCGGCGGTTCTGCCCTCGCTGCAAAGCGTCACCGGCGCTGAGAATCCACGGTTGACCGAGAACACTGGCCGCGCATTTACGCCTTTGAAAACAATCGTATGCCGGCGCTTGCGCAGGTGAATGACGCCGTTTTCCACCACCGCGCCCTCAGCGCTTTCATAGGCGAAATCTTCACCTTCCGGCCCGACAAGGCCAAAGGCGAGGGGGATGTGCATCAGCCGCTTGCGGCTTTCAGAAGGTGTCGGCGGAACGGACTGTTCTATCTCCACCGTCAGCGTCTTCGCCCCGGCGTCATAGCGCGAGGAGAGCGCCACATTCGGGGTTCCTGCCTGATGATACCAGAGCGCGAACTGGGTGAGATCACGGCCCGAGGCATCCTCGAAGGCTTTTAGAAAATCCTCAATTGTCACGGCCTGCCCGTCATGCCGCTCGAAATAGAGGTCCATGCCGGCGCGGAACGCCTCTTCACCCAGAATGGTACGCAGCATGCGCACCACTTCCGAGCCCTTTTCGTAGACGGTCGCCGTGTAGAAATTGTTGATCTCGCGATAGCGCCGCGGCCGCACCGGATGGGCCAGCGGTCCCTGATCCTCGGGGAACTGATGCGCCCGGAGCGCGCGCACCTCGCCGATGCGCTTGACCGCGCGCGATCGCTCGTCGGCAGAGAATTCATGGTCGCGGAAAACCGTCAGACCTTCCTTCAGGCAGAGCTGGAACCAGTCCCGGCAAGTGATTCTGTTGCCTGTCCAATTATGGAAATACTCATGCGCGATGATCGCCTCGATATTGGCGAAATCGACATCCGTGGCGGTCTCCGCATCGGCCAGCACATATTTGTCGTTGAAGACGTTGAGACCCTTGTTCTCCATCGCCCCCATGTTGAAATCCGACACGGCCACGATGTTGAACACATCGAGATCGTATTCCCGGCCGAAGCGCTCCTCGTCCCAGCGCATGGAGCGCTTGAGCGCGTCCATCGCGTAGGCGGCGCGTTCTTCCTTGCCGTGCTCCACATAGATGCCGAGCGAGACCTCGCGTCCCGACGCGGTGGTGAAGCTGTCCGTCACCACGCCAAGGTCGCCAGCCACCAGCGCAAACAGGTAGGAGGGTTTGGGGAACGGATCGTGCCAGACGGCAAAGTGCCTGCCATTCTCAAGCGCGCCGCTCTCGACCGGGTTGCCGTTCGACAGAAGCAGGGGGGCAGCCTTGCGGTCGGCTTCCATCCGCACCGTGTAGACCGACAGGATGTCAGGCCGGTCGAGGAAATAGGTGATCCGGCGAAACCCTTCCGCCTCGCACTGCGTGCAGAAGACGCCGCTTGAGACATAAAGCCCCATCAGTGTCGTGTTGCTCGAAGGCAGGACCCGCGTGACGATGGTCAGCTCGAATTCCCGCTCCTCGGGGAGTTTCCGGATGGTCAGCTTGTCGGGCGTCGCCTCGTAGCTTGAGACAGGCACATCGGCTCCATTGATTCTCAGCGCTTCCAGCGTCAGCGCATCGCCATCGAGTTCCAGCGGCGCATCGTCCGGCGCATTCTCGGCCCGTTGCACCCGAAGCCGCGCCGTCACCAGCGTTTTGTCAGCGTCCAGCGCGAAATCGAGCGCAATCCCGGGGATGAGATAGGCGCTGGGTTTGTAGTCTTCGAGACGAAAAATCTGGCCGCTTTCTGTACGCATCTTCACTCTTTCCATGACCTGTGGCGCAGTGCGGGAAAATCCGCGTCCGCCTGGCCCAACAAAATCGGATTGCGGCTCTTTACACAACCATCCGGCTCGACAAAACTAAGGCATCAAACGTCGCTCGACTGTTTCCAGCCAGCTCACCGAACATCGGCCAGGAATTTTTGGCCAGAAGGGATTCCGCATGACTGTGATGACGCCGAAATTCGGCATGGGGGCTTCGGTCCGCCGCAAGGAGGATGCGGCTTTCATCACGGGCCGGGGACACTATACAGACGATTTCCAGCCCGAGGGTACGCTGCATCTCTATGTGCTGCGCTCGCCCGTCGCCAAGGCAACCTTCACCATTTCCTCGATTGAGGAAGCGCAGGCGTCGCCGGGCGTTCATCTGGTGCTGACCGGCGCCGATGTGGCGCATCTCAAGGATCTGCGCTCCGGCGCGATGCAGAAGCAGCCCGATGGCACGCGCGCGCCGACGCGCGACATCCCGATTCTCTGCCGCGACCGCGTGCAGTATGTCGGTGATGCCGTGGCGCTCGTGGTGGCCGACAGCCGCGCTCAGGCGCAGGACGCCGCAGAACTGATCGATATCGATTTCGACGATGAAGAGGCGATTGCGGCAACCGCCGAAGCGCTTTCGGAAGACGCGCCGCTGGTCTGGCCGGAACTCGGGTCAAACCGCGCCTTCCTTTATCATGTGGGTGACAAGGAAAAGTCCGACGCCGCCTTCGCCAAAGCCGACCATGTGTCGCGCATCGAGTTCGTCAACAACCGTCTGGTCTGCAATTACATGGAGCCGCGCGCGGCGCTGGCCGAATGGCGCGACGATGAAAACCGCTATGTGCTGACAACCGGCTCGCAGGGCGTGCACTCCATGCGCGGCATTCTGTGCAAGACCTTTGGCATCGAGCCGGAAAACCTCCGGGTCATCACGCCGGATGTGGGCGGCGGTTTTGGCCCGAAAACCTTCGTCTACCGCGAATACGCCATGGTGATGGAAGCCGCGAAGCGCCTTGGCCGTCCGGTCAAGTGGACGGGCGACCGCAACGAGCATTTCATGACCGACGCGCAGGGGCGCGACAATGTCGTGACCGCTGAAATGGCGATGGATTCAGAAGGCCGTTTCCTTGGTCTTCGCGTGGATCTCACGGCCAATATGGGCGCGTATATCTCGCAATATGGCCCGTTCATTCCGTTCGTTGGCGTGTCCATGTCGACGGGCGTCTACGATATTCAGGCGCTCGATGTGACAATCAATGGCGTCTACACCAACACCTGCCCGGTGGACGCCTATCGTGGCGCGGGGCGCCCGGAAGCTGCCTTCCTTCTGGAGAAGCTGGTGGATGTCTGCGCCCGCGATCTCGACATGGGACGCGAGGAAATCCGCCGCCGCAATTTCATCAGGCCCGAGCAGTTCCCCTATCGCACCCAGACCGGCCGTCTCTACGATGTCGGTGAGTTCGAAGGGCACATGAACAAGTGCATGGAAAATGCCGGCTGGAGCACTTTCGATGAGCGGGCGGATCAGGCACGCCAAAACGGAAAGCTGCGCGGCATCGGCATGGCCACCTATATCGAGGCCTGCGCCTTCGCAGGCTCCGAGCCGGCCCATGTAAAGCTCAATGACGATGGCACGGTCACGCTTCTGATCGGCACCCAGTCGAACGGGCAGGGGCACGCCACGGCCTATGCGCAGTTCGTGGCCGACAAGCTCAATCTCGACATCGACAAAATCACTGTGCGCCAGGGCGACACGGATGAGCTGGCGTCGGGCGGCGGCACGGGCGGTTCGCGCTCCATTCCGCTGGGCGGCGTCTCCGCCGCGCGCGCCGGTGAAGACCTTGCCGAGAAAATCCGCAAGCTGGCGGCCGACGAACTGGAAGCGTCCGTTGACGATATCGAGCTTTCAGGCGGGGCGGCCCGCATCGTCGGTACGGACCGCGCGGTCGATTTCGCAGCCATCGCAAAGGCCGCCAAGGCTCCCGAGGATGTCGAAGGGTTCGGCGAGTTCGTGCAGGAAGAGGCGACCTATCCGAACGGCACCCATATCTGCGAGGTCGAGATCGACCCGGATACGGGCCGCACGGAGGTGCTCGATTACTGGATCGTCGATGATTTCGGCGCAACGGTGAACCCGATCCTGCTGGCCGGCCAGGTGCATGGCGGCGTTGCCCAGGGGCTCGGACAGGCGCTGACGGAAGACACGGTCTATGGCGAAGACGGCCAGCTCATCACGGCCAGCTTCATGGATTACGCCATGCCGCGCGCCGATGATCTGCCTTTCATCCATTTCGAGACGCGCAACGTGCCGTCCACCACCAATGCCATGGGCATCAAGGGGGCGGGCGAGGCCGGCACCATCGGCGCAACGCCGGCGGTTCTGAACGCAGTCACGGATGCGCTCTACCGCGCTCACGGCATCGACCATATCGACATGCCGACCACGCCATCGCGCGTCTGGGAGGCTATCCGCATGGCCCGGGAGGCAGACGCGGCATGAGGCAGGCCTGCGCATACGCCCTGGAATGCTCTCCCATCCCCAGAAGCTGCTTTTCAGGATTTTAGAGAATGCCTGCTGTGACCGAACTCGGCGCCGAACGCCAGCCACTCATCGGCATCGCGCTGAAAGTCATCTCGGTCTCCATCTTCGTCGTCATGTCCTCGCTGATCAAATCGGCGGGGACCGTGCCGTCCGGACAGATCGTCTTCTATCGCTCCTTCTTCGCGATTTTCCCGATCCTCGCCATGCTCGCCTGGCGCAAGGAGCTGTCGACCGCCTTTCGCACCACGCACCCCGTCAGCCACATCATGCGTGGCCTTGTCGGCGTGACCTCCATGGGGCTCGGCTTCTTCGCGCTCACGCGCCTGCCGCTACCTGACGCCATCACTCTCAATTACGCGCAGCCGCTCATCGTGGTGGTGTTTTCGGCCATCTTCATGGGCGAGATCGTGCGCGTCTATCGCTGGAGCGCCGTGGCCGTCGGCTTTATCGGCGTCATCATCATCGCGTGGCCGAAACTCACCCTTTTGACCGGGGATGCCGGCCTTGAGGCCGCGCAGGCGGTGGGCGTCATTGCGGCCCTTTGCGCAGCGACGGGCTCTGCCGTCGCCATGCTTCTCGTCCGCCGCCTGGTGCAGACGGAAAAGACCGCCACAATCGTTCTCTGGTTTTCCGTCACGGCCACGGTGCTGGCGCTCTTCACCATCCCGTTCGGCTGGGCAGACCTGACGCGTGATCAGTATCTGGCCCTTGCCGGGGCGGGCGTGTGCGGTGGCGTCGCGCAGATCCTCATGACGGAGTGCTACCGCCATGCGGAGCTCTCCACCATCGCGCCGTTCGAATACACCTCGATGCTGCTTGCCATCATCATCGGCTATTTCGCCTTTGGCGATGTGCCGACCATCTACACGCTGGTCGGCGGCACCATCGTCATCAGCGCCGGTCTGTTCATCATCTGGCGCGAGCGCAGGCTTGGCCTCCGGCGCGTTGCCGCGCGCCGCTTCGTGCCGCCGGCCTCCTGAAGGCCGGCGCAGCCGCGCCGACTTTTTAAAGGTCGATGGGCAGGTCGGGCCAGAGCGGCCCGTAGCGCTCTTCTTCCTTCAGGCTGTGGCTGCCGAAATGATAGCGAAAGCCTGCGAAGACGCCGTGTGAAACCGTCTTCTCGGCGCTGCCATCGGCCTGCGCCAGCTGGTAGCGATAGCCGCCAAAGCCGCTGAACGGCAGCTCGTGCGGCCGGTAGCTCACCTCCGCGCCGAGCCCGTAGATGACCGGGTCGTCCTCGATGGTGAGAGGGCGCTCATAAGTGCCCTGAAGACCAAGGCGAAACTGATCCGTCACATAGTAGCGTGCGCCAAGCATGGTGAAGGCGCTGTCGCTCTCCTCCTGCTCGGTCATATTCCGGCGCAGACCGGCTGCGGCCAGAAGCGTGGTCTTCTCCGAAAAGAGCGCTGCCTCCAGGCCGCCGGCCGCACTGTCCACGCGTTTCCATTCATCGCCAGCGATGGCAGTTGCCGGCTTTGCGCGTTCGGTCGCCAGACTGCCGAAGGCTCCAAGCGCATAGCGCTCCGGGTCGCGATGATAGAGATGCGCCGTACCCTGCGTGCGCTGTCGCCTGTCGCCGTTCAGCTCCGAATGCCGGTGCTTCACATTGCCCTGCACGTTCCAGCCCGCGCCGATCCGTCGGTTGGCTTTTGCCGAGACGGAAACAGTCGAGCTGCGCCCGCTTTCACCGGCCACCCTGCCATCGCCATCCGACTGGCGATATTCGATCACACCCATGGTGCGCGCATGCCTGATGGAGCCGCTCTGGGCACTCCGATACCGCTCCAGCGCCTCATGCGCCAGAAGATCAGCACCGAATGCCTGGCTGGGCAGGAATGCAAAAGTGAGGATCAGAAAGAGAAAAAGAAGAACCACGCGCCCCCCGGATATAACGCGAACACACATGCTCGACTCCGGGACGTTGTTGAGGCTGTCGACTGTGCCCCAACAGGGTTAATGCGGGCTTAAGCGGCTCTACGCGCCAGCGCCTTCCAGCTTCACCTTGATCGCAAGAAGGTCATGCCATGCGAGCTTCTTGTGGGCGGGGTTGCGCAGCAGATAGGCCGGGTGCAGCGTCGGCATGGTCGGAATTTCCTGACCAGCCGGCGTCTTGTGCAGCGCCCAGTTGCCGCGCATGCGCATGATGCCCGTCTGCGTGTTGAGCAGCAGCTTCGTCGAAGGGTTGCCCAGCGTCACCAGAACTTTCGGCGCGACCAACTCGATATGGCGCTCGATGAAAGGGCGGCAGATCTCCGTCTCAAGCGGAGAGGGATCGCGGTTGCCCGGCGGCCGCCACGGGATGACATTGGAAATATAGACCGATGTGCGGTCGAGGCCGATGGCTGCCAGCATGCGGTCGAGCAGCTTGCCGGAGCGCCCGACAAAGGGCAGGCCCTGAAGATCCTCGTCGCGGCCGGGCGCTTCGCCCACAAGCATCACGGCGGCCTGCGGGTTGCCGTCTGAGAAGGCGGTGTTCTTCGCGGTCGTTTTCAGATTGCATCCATCGAAGGCGGCGAGCTGTTCGCGCAGTTCCTCCAGCGTGTTTGCGCTTTTGGCGATCTCGCGTGCGCGGGCTGCCTGCGCATCGTCGGGAATGGCCGCGCGCTGCGAGCTGGGAAGGGGAGGCGCCTGGATCTGTGCTGCCGGCGCTTTCTTCTTCTGCTCCTGCGCGGCCGGCGCGCGGCGTGCGGCGCGCTTTTCCGCCTCGACCCGGGTTTCCTCAAACCGGTCGGCGGCAGATTCCAGCAGGGACTCATCCACGCCGGCATCGGCGTAGAACGTCAGAAGCTCCCTTAGTCCTGCGGAATCCATCGTGCCCGAAATCCTGCCCGAAATCCTGATTGTCGCCGGTTGGCGGTGAAGCGGCACTTTCTCTTTCTTTGCCTGCCGTTGCAAGTTCACGAAGCGGGAATGCGTGGATCCTGCACCAGATAAAAGACCGGCTGGGGCGTCAGATCGGTCATCAGCAGGCGAAATGTGACGGAATGCCCCGCATCCACCGTACCGGACTGAAAGAGCAGTCGGTCATGGGGCTCGAATTTGCGGTCGTGGCTTTTAAAGGCGTCAGAGCCCACATAGTCGCTGCCCACATTGCGCTGGTCGAACGAAAGCCCGTCACCATAGACGCTGGAAACCCCGCGCTTCTCCTGAAGTTCGAACTCGAATTCCACCCAGGGCAGATTGCTCGCATTCAGCGTTTCGATCTCGATGAAGAGATAGCCCGCGCCCGCGCGCTCGTCATAGGCATAGCGCGGCGTCTCTCCGATGAGGCGAATGACCATCACCACCGCCGATGCGGTGTAGAGTTCCTGTTGAAGGATGACGGGATCACCGCGCGAACCGCTGCCGGAAACCGCGCGGATGCGAAACCCGCCGCTCTCGTCCGAGAAGGCGTATGGCCCCGCCTGCCAGCGCCCGTCATCTCCCGGCTCCGCAGCCAGCAGGCATGCGAGCAGGGGCAGGGCTATCATGGTTGCGGCGCGAGGCAGGATAACACCTCCCTTCCTGCCGCATTATAGCGCCATCGGTACTTTCCGCGAAATGGAATGGCGTTAGCCCAATTCAGCTGCCCAGTTCAGCCGCCCACTTGCCAGTTCGAGATCGTCTGAGAGGGATAGACCAGCTGAAGAATGTTGAGCGTGAGGTTGTCGCGGATCATCACGGCCATGAAGATCTCGGTCGCCACCACCAGAACGATGCTCAGCCATACTGGCGATATGCGGGCAACGAAGAAGCCGACAATCGTCGCGGCGGTATCGGAGAGCGAGTTCAGCACGCTGTCGCCGTAATACCCCTCCGCCAGCGCCGATTCCCGATAGCGGTTGATCACCATCGGCGTGTTTTCGGCCATCTCCCATGCCGCTTCGAGACCCACCGCCAGCGCGAGGCGAATTCCAATCGGCAGGCGTGGCGCGACAAGCCAGAGCAGCGCATAGAACAGCAGGCCGTGGAGAAAGTGCGAATAGGTGTACCAGTCGCCGATATGCTGCGAGGTTTCCGGTCCCGACGGATCCGAATACCAGAGTTTGACCGTGCCGCAGTCGCAGATGGTCGTCTGCCCCATCAGCTTCAGAAACAGCGCCTGTATCGCCAGAATACCGAGAACGCAGAACGCGGTGATCGCAACCGGTCTTTGCCGATATGCTCTCAGAAGCGCATTTTCACTCGCATTCACGCGCACGATCTCCTTCTCGATTTGAAACACCGGGTTCAATTCGGAATATCCAGCCGACAGCCGGATTGCATTCTTGCCTGACGCTCTCGAAACCGCGCGACACTGATGGGATTCGGGAAGGCTGGCAAACAGGAATTGCCCAGCACCAGATTGTCCGATATTTACGTTTACGTTAAAGTAAGTCATATGTTTGCAGCAATCAGGAATGGGTTGATGCAACTTCTCTGGTTTCGATAGGGGCGCGGATGCGCTATAGCCCGGCGTTGAAACCGTTATGCGGGGCTGATTTGTATCCGGTCCGCACCGGCCCATATTCGGGTCGAAACCATGGTGCGCTAGAGAAAAAGACTGCGGAGGGTTAAATGAGCGAGATGGAACGCGAAAGCATGGAATTCGATGTGGTCATCGTCGGCGCAGGGCCGGCAGGACTGGCCGCATCCATCAGGCTCAAGCAGCTTGATCCCGAGCTTTCCATCGTCGTGCTCGAAAAGGGCGGTGAGGTTGGCGCGCACATCCTGTCGGGCGCTGTTGTCGATCCCATCGGCATCGACCGCCTGCTTCCCGACTGGCGTGAAGATCCCGACCACCCGTTCAAGACGCCGGTCACCGACGACCAGTTTCTGGTGCTGGGGCCGGCAGGCTCCATCCGCCTGCCCAATTTCCTCATGCCGCCGCTCATGAACAATCACGGCAATTACGCCGTGTCGCTTGGCAATGTGTGCCGCTGGCTCGCCGGCCATGCCGAGGCGCTTGGCGTCGAAATCTATCCGGGCTTCGCCGCAGCCGAAGTGCTCTACAATGACGAAGGCGCAGTCATCGGCGTCGCCACGGGCGACATGGGCGTTGAGCGTGATGGCTCGCACGGGCCCAACTACCAGCCGGGCATGGCGCTTCTGGGCAAATATGTGCTGATCGGTGAGGGCGTGCGCGGCTCGCTCGCCAAGCAGCTCATCGCCCGGTTCGGTCTCGACGAAGAGCGTGAGCCACAGAAGTTCGGCATCGGCCTCAAGGAGCTCTGGGAGGTCAAGCCGGAGAACCACAAGCCCGGTCTCGTCCAGCACTCCTTTGGCTGGCCACTCGACATGAAAACCGGCGGCGGTTCCTTCCTCTATCATCTGGAAAACAACCAGGTGGCGGTCGGCTTTGTGGTTCACCTGAACTACAAGAACCCTTTCCTCTCGCCGTTTCAGGAGTTCCAGCGCTTCAAGACGCATCCGGCCATTCGCGACACGTTCGAGGGCGGCAAACGCCTCTCCTATGGCGCGCGCGCCATCACCGAGGGCGGCTGGCAGTCCGTGCCCAAGCTCGTCTTCCCGGGCGGCGCGCTCATCGGCTGTTCAGCAGGCTTCGTCAACGTGCCGCGCATCAAGGGCTCGCACAATGCTGTTCTGTCCGGCATGCTCGCCGCCGAACACGTTGTCGAGGCGCTCGGGGCAGGGCGCACCAATGACACGCTTGAAGGCTATGAGGCCGCCTGGCGCGCCTCAGAAATCGGCAAGGACCTGAAGAAGGTCCGCAACGTCAAGCCGCTCTGGTCGCGCTTCGGCACGCTTCTGGGCGTCGGCATCGGTGGTCTCGACATGTGGCTGAACTCGCTGTTCGGCGTTTCGCCCTTCGGCACGATGAAGCACGGCAAGACCGATGCCGCCTCGCTTGAGCCGGCCGCGAAACACGCGCCCATCGATTACCCCAAGCCCGATGGCGTTCTCACCTTCGACCGTCTCTCCTCGGTCTTCCTGTCCAACACCAACCATGAGGAAGAGCAACCCGTTCATCTTCAGGTGAAGGACATGGAGCTGCAGAAGACTTCGGAATACGGCGTCTTTGCCGGCCCGTCCTCGCGCTATTGCCCGGCGGGCGTCTATGAATGGGTGGATGCCGACGGCAACGCGCTGACCGATGGCAGCGATGTGGCTGACGCGCGTTTTGTCATCAACGCGCAGAACTGCGTCCACTGCAAAACCTGCGATATCAAGGACCCGAACCAGAACATCAACTGGGTGCCGCCGCAGGGTGGCGAAGGGCCCGTCTACACCGGGATGTAACCGCATTGTCCGATCATGAAACCGGCGCCGCCGAAGCCAGCCCCGTCGATGAAGAGGCGCTGGCCGAAGTCTATAATCGCGCGCTTGCACTGGAAAAGGCGGGCGCTCTCGACGCCGCCGCCGAGGCCTACAGGGAAGTTCTGGCGCTGGATCCCGCCGATCACGGCGGGGCAGCCGTGCGGCTCGCCAGCATGGGGCGCGGCGAAACGCCGACACGCGCCTCGGAGGCCTATGTCGCAACGCTGTTCGACCAGCACGCCGGTGAATTCGAAAGCATCCTCGTAGACCAGCTCGGCTACGATGTGCCCGCACTTGTGCGCCAGGCGCTGGAAGAGATCGCGCCCGGCCCCTATGAGCGCATGCTCGATCTTGGTTGCGGTACCGGCCTTGCCGGCGAGGTGCTGCGCGATATGGCGGCCCACATCACCGGCGTCGATCTTTCCGAAACGATGATCGAGGTCACCGACGAGAAAGAACTTTACGACGCGCTCTATGTGGGCGATGCGGTGGACTTTCTGCAGCATGCGGATGTCGAACCCTTCGACCTGATCACGGCGACGGATGTTCTGCCTTATCTCGGTGAGCTGGAAGCCTTCTTCGAAGGCGCTGCGGAACTCGCCACAGAGGGCGCGGTTCTCGCATTCTCAAGCGAGACCCTGCCGGACGAAACGCTTGCCGGCCGCCCCTTCATGGTTGGCCCGCATCAGCGCTTTGCCCATGCGCAGGCCTATCTCGGCAAAATGCTTGCCGATCACGGCTTCGCCGGTCTGGCGATTGGCGACATCGTGGTGCGGCATGAAATGGGCAAGCCGGTGCCGGGGCATCTGGTCATCGCCCGAAAGCAGAAAGCCGATTAGCGCACCGTGCTTTCAACAGGTTAGGGCGTCCTTTGTGCGTCCGGATGGACGCACGGCGCTCTAACCGGCGTTTTGCACCAGTTTCACCTCAAGGATGTTCTGTTCGGCGTCAGGCATGATGCCGAATTCGAACAGGACGGGCAGGTGGTCGGAACCGGCATCCTGCGGCCGCGAGATGGCAATCGGCACGATCCGTCCCTTGCTGAACACATGGTCGATGGGCAGGCCTGCAACCCGGCGAACGGGTTCGGGAACCAGACGCTTCAGCCAGGTCGGGCCAACGCCCGGCACAAGATCCAGCTCACCGGCAGCCGCAACACGATGCGCCGTTGCGCTCCACGGCGCTGCGTTCAGATCACCTGCAAGGATCGCCGTCTTGCCGAGCCGCTGCAGAACCGGCGTCACGCGCTCCACCTGACGGTGCTGTTCATAAGGCCAGGGCCAGCCGAGATGCAGCGCGGCGATCTCCACCGGATCTGCGCCAAGGCGCACCGTCGCCACGGCCATTGAGCCGCGGTCGTAGCAGGCATAGGCGGATGAGCTGGCAAAGGGGCGGCGGGAGAGAATGGCAACGCCGCCAATCCGGGCCGGCGGCGGGCAGATCACGCGGTAGGGGTAGGTGGCTTCAAGGAACTTCAGTTCCTCCACCCACATGCTTGAAACCTCGTTCAGCGTCACGATGTCCGGCCGGGTCTGGCCGATCAGCGAAAACACCTGTTTTGGGGTGGGGTTGTCGTAGCGCAGGTTCATCTGGAGGAGCCGGTAGCGCGCAGCCGGCATGTCGTCGGCTTCGGCTCTGGCCGTTCCTGCTGCATTCTGTCCCGGCAAAAGCGCGGCGCTCAGGGCTGCAAGGCCGAGCACGGTTCCCGCCGCACCGATCTGCCGCCAGCCCCTTATGAAGATCAGAGGCAGGGAGAGAATGGCGATCAGCACCGCCAGATGCATCCGAAAATGCGCCATGGCGTCGAAGGCCGGGTGCAGCCGGCCCCAATAGCCGGCCACGAGAGGCACCGAAATCAGAACCGCGCCGATTGCCAGAATTGCCGGCAGTGCGGATGCGGTTCTGCTCTTCTTCATCTCTCGCGCCTTGTTTGCTGCGTGTCCCTTGAGATACGCGGGCTAGCCGTTCTTTTGGGCTATTGGAAGGCGGTTTCGAAAAAGCTTCTCAGCTTGCGCGAATGGAGCCGTTCTGGCGGCATTTCCGCAAGTTTCTCGACCGCCCGCATGCCGATCTTGAGATGCTGGGAGACCTGCCGCTTGTAAAAGTCGGTGGCCATGCCCGGCAGCTTCAGTTCGCCATGAAGCGGCTTGTCCGAAACGCAAAGCAGCGTGCCGTAGGGCACGCGGAAGCGGAAGCCATTGGCCGCGATGGTGGCCGATTCCATATCCAGCGCAATCGCCCGCGACTGCGAGAGCCGCTGCACGGGGCCGCGCTGTTCGCGCAGTTCCCAGTTGCGGTTGTCGATGGTCGCCACCGTGCCGGTGCGCATGATGCGCTTCAGCTCATAGCCGGAAAGGCCGGTGGTCTCCGCTACCGCTTCCTGCAACGCAACCTGCACCTCTGCAAGTGCGGGCAGCGGCACCCACACCGGCAGATCGTCGTCAAGCACATGGTCTTCGCGCACATAGGCATGCGCCAGAACGTAATCGCCCAGCGCCTGCGAGTTTCTGAGCCCCGCGCAATGGCCGAGCATCAGCCAGGCATGCGGGCGCAGAACCGCCACATGGTCGGTGATCGTCTTGGCGTTGGAGGGGCCGACGCCGATGTTCACCATGGTGATGCCGGCGTGACCGTCACGCTTCAGATGATAGGCGGGCATCTGCGGCAGGCGCGCCGGCGTGCTGGCCGAAGGGCTCGTCTCGCCGGCCTTGGTGATCACATTGCCGGGCTCCACGAAGGCCGTGTAGCCCTTGCCGCCTTCGGCCATCATCTCGCGGGCGAGGGCGCAGAACTCGTCAATGTAGAACTGATAGTTCGTGAACAGCACGAAGTTCTGGAAATGCGCAGGCGCCGTCGCCGTATAGTGCGACAGCCGGTGCAGCGAATAGTCGACGCGCTGCGCCGTGAAGGGGGCCAGCGGTTCCGGTTCTCCTGCCGGCGTTTCATGGGTGCCGTTGACGATGTGGTCATCGGTGGCGTTCAGATCCGGCACGTCGAACAGATCGCGCAGCGGCCGTTTCAGCCGGTCGGCGATGGAGCCTTCCACATAGGTGTCCTGCAGGAAGGCGAAGTGCAGGGGGATCGGCGTTTCCGATTCCGACACGGTCACCGGCACGCCGTGATTGCGGATCACCAGGCTCAGCTGGTCGATCAGATAATCGTCGAAGAGATCGGGCCGGGTGATTGTGGTCGCATAGACACCGGGTGCCGCCACATGGCCATAGGCCAGCCGCGTGTCGATCTGGGCGTAGGTGGCGGTGGCGAGGCTGACTTCGGGATAGAAGGCGCGGAAGCGGCAATCGCTCTCGCCTTCTTTGGAAACCTGCGCAAACGCATCGCGCAGGAATGCGGTATTGCGCTCATAGAGCGCTTTCAACGCCGCGACGGCTTCGCGGGCATCGGTAAAGCTCTTCCGGGCGTAGGGCTCCGGACTTGAAATCGTCTGAATGGGCTGAGGATAGATTCTGTGTTCCATGGCCTTTTATATGGATTTTCCCGGTCTTCTCAAGGCCCGGTTGCGGCATCCATGGTCTGCTCGCGCACTTCCAGGTGGTAGGGAGAGCCCTCCTAGCGCGAGCGCTGCAGGCTGACCATCAGAACGAGACCGGCGCCACTCGACCTGTCATAACGCCCTTCGATGATGTTTTCATCACCGGCGCGCACATTCTGGACCGCCAGAAGCGGCGAGCCGATCAGCATCGCGAACATCAGTCCCTTGGCCATATGTGTCATTGTCTGCAACATCACCAACCCCACTTCTTTTCTGCTCAGCGCCGCACCGTCTGGCCGCAAAACGCGTTGTCATCGGTCATGCAGGCGAAAGGCCTGCCACCCTGCCAGCGGTCGGAAGACCGGCCGGCCTCTGCAACGAGGATCGCCAGGCCCATGCCGAACAGGGCTGCAATCAGGCAGACAATCGAAAATCGGCGTATCAGCATCGGGCTCTTCCTCTTTGTTGCCATCAATGTGGCAGGGGACGGCTGAACCGATACTGATGGGGGCATTCATCCGGCGTTCAGCAGCGTTAACACGGCGGTTAACACCCGATGACAGATCGTTTATCGGCGCGTGTGTTGCAAAACGGGCGGGCGGTGCTTACCTGCCCCAATGTCGCCACGATCCTCCCCCGACCGCGTGGCTCTGAACCCTTGGAGGCAGACAAGCATGACCACCCAGATCAAGCCGATTGAACTTCATTACTGGCCGACACCAAACGGCTGGAAAGTCACCATCTTTCTTGAAGAGACCGGACTTCCCTATGCCGTGCACTATGTGAACATCGGCAAGGGCGAGCAGTTCGAGCCGTCCTTCCTGAAGATCGCACCGAACAACCGCATGCCCGCCATCATCGATCCCGAAGGCCCGGGCGGCGAGCCCATCTCCGTTTTCGAGTCGGGTGCGATCCTGCAATATCTTGGCCGCAAGACGGGCAAGTTCTATCCCGCGGACGAACGCGCCCGCGTGGAAGTCGATCAGTGGCTGTTCTGGCAGATGGGCGGTCTTGGCCCGATGGCCGGTCAGGCGCATCATTTCCGCAAATATGCGCCCGAGAAAGTGCCCTACGGCATCGAGCGCTACACCAATGAGGTCAACCGCCTTTACGGCGTGATGGATCGTCGTCTTGCCGACCGCGCCTATCTGGCGGGCGATGAGTACACGATTGCAGACATGGCCTGCGTTGGCTGGATCAAGCCCTATGAGCAGCAGGGGCAGGACCTCAACGACTTCCCGAACCTGAAGCGCTGGTTCGAAACCGTCATGGCCCGGCCGGCGGTCATTCGCGCGCTCGAGGTTGGTCAGACGCATCGCAGCAATCTGGCCGAGGACAAGGAGGCCCAGAAGGTTCTCTTTGGTCAGCGCGCAAGCTGATCCCTGTCCGGAATGCAAAAAGCGGGCGATCCCGGTCGCCCGCTTTCCTTTATCGTCAGCCCAATCTCAGACGTTAGCCAAGCCTGATCAGCAGTATGGCAAGGATCAGAATGCCCACGCCCACCCAGCTTGTCAGGTTGAGGCGCTGGCCGAAAACGAGCCAAACGGCGATGGCCGTTCCCAGGATCGAAAGCACGCCCCACACCGCATAGGCGATGAAAAGATCCATGCCGGTGACGGCCAGTGCGAGCAGCGCGAACGCCGCCATGATCAGAAGAACTGCCGCAACGCCCCAGCCTCTGCGGGCAAAGCCGTTCGATTTTTCCAGCGCCAGATTGGCCATGATGTCGAGCGCCACCGAGCCGAGCACATATCCCATATAGATGGTCATCGCTTCTGCTCCTGCTGGTGGTGGCCATAATTGATTATAACAATGCCCAGCAGCGCCACGCCGATGCCGACCGCCTGCATGGTCGAGATGCTCTCATCCAGCAGATAGAGCGATGCAAGCGCGATCAGGATCATGCCGAGCCCTTCCCAGAAGGCGTTGGCCAGCGCCACCGGTATGCGCAGCGTCGCTTTGCCCAGAAAGAGATAGGCCATGGCGACCATGAAGATTGCGGCAAGCGTCCCTTGAGCCAGCTGGCCCGCGGACACCAGGAATTTCATCAGTGTGGTCCCGACAACTTCTGCGGAGACCGCAGCGATCAGATAGAACCAGTGCAATTTAGTCCTCGTGATGTAAGATCAAATTTAATGTCACTTGATTGAGATATCCGCCTTTTCGGCGTATGAGAAATCGCTGAGTGACAAGAATTTTGACGAAAGGCCGTTCCAATGCGGCTCGACTACCTGGAATATTTTGAGGCTGCGGCGCGAACCGGCTCCATTTCGGGCGCAGCGGTGCAGCTGGGCCGCAACCGTTCCACGGTCAGCATGGCCATTGCCGCGCTGGAGGATGAGCTGGGTGCGGAGCTCTTCGTGCGGCGCGGCAACAGCCTCACCCTGTCGCCGGTCGGCGAGCATATTCTGGACGACTGCGCCCGTATCATCGCGCTTTCCAACAGCATCATCGAGCGTTGTGCGCGCGGCGAGGAGACTGCGGGCCAGGAGTTGCGGATCGGTCGCGACGACGTGCTTTCGGAAAATTTTTGGCGCCACGTAATCCGCTCCATCAGGCGCGCGCGGCCGGATGTGCGCCTGAGCATGCGTTACGCGGAAAGCGACGTGCTGCCGGAACTGGTGCGCGAGGGGCAGCTGGACATTGCCTATTTCATCGCTTCAGGCCGGTCCGGTCCCGCCAGCGGGCTTTACAGCCGTGTCATCGCGCGGATTGGCATGCGCATGATGGTCGCGCGTGGTCACCCGCTCGCCGCGATGAGCTATGTCGCCGATGCGGATCTCTCCATCCTGCCGCAGATCACCTATCTCGACAGCACGCAGCATGAGCGCTTCCACCTCGACGCCATGGGCAGCGAGCGGATTGCGCTGAGTAGTTTTGAACTCGGCAAGGATGCGATCTGCGACGGTCTGGGCTGGGGCTATGTGCCCGAATCCCTGCTGTCGGAAGAAGACTACGCGCAGCTCGGCCAGATCAATCATGGTCTGGGCGCTGCGTGGTATCCCTATTTCGTCTGCAGTCGCGAGCCGCTGGCCGCCAAGGGGCAGGCGAGGGAGCCGCTACAGTCGCGCGCGCACGACATCATTCTCACACAGATGCGCAGCGATGGGCTGATTGCAGATTAAAACCTCCACGCGCCTTGCAGGGTTAAGGCGCGCGGAGGCATTGAGCTGGAGGGTTTTGCCTGCCCCTGGAGCGCTTCCACTTTTCGCTGAATCGCGAAAGCGCTCTAAGGCATTGTTTTGCGCAATTCCGGACGGAAAACCGGTTCCCACCTTTCCTGGAATTGCTTTAGATGCGGGACCAGGTCTGGTTGCGGCAGATCAGGCCGCCAAGAACGCAGCCGCCCATCTTCAGATTGTTGCCGGTGAGGGTGCCCTTGCCGGAATAGGTCTTGTCCTTGGCCGGGTCGGTGATCTTGCCGGTGTACTTGTTGCTGCCCGCTGCCTGGAACGTGCCGATCTTCTTGCCGGCGAACTTTCCACTTTTCAGCGTGATGCAATAGGAACCGCCGCAGGGGGCGATCTGCGCGGTCGCGCCCGATTCCGTTTTCCAGTTCCCCTCGATCGGGTCGGCCATGGCGACACCGCCGGCAAGCAGCAGGGCCGCACCGCCCAGAAAGAGTTTGCCAATCATCATTCTTCCTCCCAATGACGTTGCAGCTGCAAGCTTACGCGAACGTAAACGTAATACAACCTCTTTCTGCAACTGGCCCGTGAAGGCCCCCGCGCAGACGGGCGGGGGCTTTTCGCTCAGTCGACGCCGTAGATCTTCGCCACGTCATCCAGCATGCGCTCTGCCGCAAGGATGCCGCCAGCCGTGTTCCAGATCACGTCGTCAACGGCATGAACCGAGCCAGCCTGTACGGCCTTCAGGCTCTGCCAGAGCGGATCGCTGGCAATGTCACGCGCAAGCGCGGTGGCCTTTCCGTCACCGGATTCATAGGTGAAATGCACCAGCCGGTCGCCATCCATGTCGGGAATGCTCTCCTTGCCGACCTTAAGCACGAAGCTGTCTTCCTGCTGGAGTTCAGGCCGCGCAATGCCGAGGCGGGCAAGCACATCGCCTGAAAAACTGTCTCTCTGGTAGATGCGGATCTGTCCGGGCATGAAGCGGATGACGGAAAGCGTCTCGTCCTTCTGCGCGCCGAGCGCGTCGGACAGGTCAGCCACACGCTTGTCGAAGGCCGCAAGCACCGCAGCCCCTTCGTCCTTCCTGCCAAGCGCTTCGGCATAGAGTTCGAAATTCTTGCGCCAGTCGCCCCTGAGGCGGTTGGAGAGCACGGTGGGCGCAATCGCCGAGAGCTGGTCGTATACGCCCTCATGACGCTGGCGGTTGCCGAGGATCAGGTCCGGCTCCAGCGCCGCGATCTGCTCCAGATTGACCGCACGCTCTTCGCCAAGCGGCTCAACGCCGTCAAGCCGGTCGGCCACATGCGCATACCAGACGGAGCCACGCGCATTGACCGCGCGTCCATTGGCGGCGCCCACCGGTTTGATGCCCAGTGCGAGAACCGCTTCGGTTCCCCCGGTGGTCAGCACCACGATGCGCTGCGGGTTGTCGGGCGTTGTCGTCCTGCCCATGGCATGCTGCACATTGCCGGCCAGAGCGGCTCCGCTCACGGCGGACAGGGCAAGGGTCAAAAGGGGAATAAGCAATCGTTTCATGAAAAATCTCGTCTTAAAATGAGAAAAATCCCCAAAACGGGGAGGGTGGGACGGCCCGTCACTGGCAGGCCGCCCCGGTCTTGATCAAGGAAGCCCGTAAAGGCGGGCAAGATCGTCGAGCATCAGGTTCGCGGCCAGAACGCCTCCGGCCGTGTTCCAGATCGTGTCATCCACCTGATGAACCTTGCCCGCTTTCACGCCTGAAAGCGTCTGCCACAGGGGATCGGCCAGCACCTCTTCAGAAAGTCTGGTCGCGTCGCCATCGCCGGGTTCATAGGTGAAGTAGAAAATGCGGTCGCCATCCATGTCCGGAATGCTCTCCTTTCCGGCCTTCAGCATGAAGTTGTCGACATCCTGATTTTCAGGGCGCTGAAAACCGACCCTGTCGAGGATGAAGCCGGAAAAACTGTCCTTCTGGTAGATGCGGATGTGGCCGGGCATGAAGCGGATCACGGAGACTTTCTCATCCACCGCTTCGCCCAGATCGTTTCTCAGGGACGAGACCTTCGCGTCGAAGTCCTCAAGCACCTTCTCGCCGGCTTCCTGCCGGTTCAGCGCCTTCGCCCAGAGTTCGAAATTCTCGCGCCAGTCGCCGCGCAGGCGCTCCGAAACAACGGTCGGAGCGATGGCGGAAAGCTGTTCGAAAATCCCCTCGTGTCGGATCTTGGTGCCCAGAATGAGGTCTGGCTCAAGTGCAGCGATCAGTTCCAGATTGACGGCGCTCTCCTTGCCGACCGGCTCCACGCCCTCCATCTGGTCCGCGATATGGGCATACCAGGGATCGCCATTCCAGGAATTCGCCGCGCCCACGGGCTTCACGCCCAGCGCCAGCAGGGCTTCCGTGCCTTCATTGGTCAGCACGATCACGCGCTGCGGAGCGTCGGGCACCGTGGCCGTTCCCATGGCGTGCTCGATCCCGGCAGCGCCTGCCGCCGCCGTGAACAACGCCATCAGCATGGCCGGTAAGAGGGGAAGGACGCGCATGATCTGTCTCCTGATTTGACGCGGTGGCTGTCTTGCCGGCACGACCAACAAATCTTGCGTTAAAATGTCAAGTTTGAAGTTGACATTATTAGTCAATTTCTGGGATGCAGCGGGCACGAAAGAGAGACGGATGCCGCGCTATCTTCCACACACCATATTGATTGCGGTGATTGCCCTTCTGGCGATCATCAGCCTGCATGTGGGTATTCGCTTCACACCCAGCGCAGAGGTCTGGCGCGCCCTGAGCCGGGGCGGGGACGATCAGGCCGCGCTGATCGTCAACACGCTGCGTGTCCCGCGCACGGCTGTGGCGCTCATTGTGGGAGGGGCGCTCGGTCTTGCCGGGCTTCTGCTTCAGACGGCAACCCGCAATCCGCTGGCCGAACCCGGTCTTCTGGGCATCAATGCAGGGGCTGGCTTTGCCGTCGTGCTCTTGGTCGTCTTCACCGGCACGGGATCACTCTCCCTCATTGCGCTCGCGGCCTGCCTTGGCGCGCTTTTATGCGCGCTTCTCGTCTTCTCGCTTGCCTTCTCGGCGGGGGGCATTTCCTCGCCTTCCTATCTGCTTCTGGCGGGTGTCACCATCGCCGCCCTTCTGTCATCCGGCATCCAGATCGTCATCGTTGCCGATGAACGCACCATGGAAGAGCTGATCTTCTGGCTTTCCGGCGGTTTCGCTGACCGGGACGCGGAGCTTCTCTATCTGGCGGCTCCGGTGGTCGTTCTGGTGGCGGTGGCATGCCGTTTCCTCGCTCCGACGCTCGACGCGCTCATGACCGACGATACGACTGCCGAGGCGCTGGGCGTGCCGGTTCTGAAAGTGCGCATGACGGTGCTTGTTCTTGCGGCCATCCTTGCCGGTGTCAGTGTTTCGGTTGCCGGGCCGGTCGCCTTCATCGGTCTTGCCGCGCCACATCTGGCGCGGCTCAGCGGCTTTCCGGGGCACCGGCAGCTCGTGCCGCTCTCGCTTCTTGCCGGGTCGGCGCTGGCGCTCGCCGCCGACATTGCGGCCCGTTTCATCATCTATCCGTCAGAAGCGCCGGTTGGCGTTCTTCTGGCCGTGGTCGGCGTGCCGATGCTGCTTTATCTCCTTCAGCGCAAACGGCTCGGAGCCGCAGCATGACGGCAGCCTCTTTCGCGCAGCGTGCGCATCCTGTCCGCTCGCGCATCCCGGCGCGCGTGGCCATCCTGGTCGCCTGCGCCACCGTCTTATGCGCGCTTGCACTTGCAAGCGTTGCGCTGGGCAGCTCGGGCATGTCGTTGCAGCGTGTCCTGTCCGCCATCCTCGGCACGGGAGAGCGCAGCGACACCATCATCATCTGGTCGCTGCGCATGCCGCGCCTCGCCATGGCCGGGCTGAGCGGTCTGGCGCTGGCGCTGGCAGGCTTCGCGCTTCAGCGCGCCACGCGCAATCCGCTCGCCTCACCGTCGGTTCTCGGCATCGTCGATGGCGCTGCCCTTGGCGTGGTGGTGTTTCTCTTCCTCTTCAGCAATGACGAGAATGCGCTCACTGTCAGCATTCAGTGGCAACCGCTGGCGGCGGTGCTGGGCGCGCTCGGCTTCGCAGGACTTGTCATCCTGCTTGCCGCGCGCACCGGAGCGCCGCCCCTGCGGGTCATTCTCTACGGTGTCGCGCTGGGTGCTCTGGCCAAGGCCGGCGTCACGCTCTTCATTGTTGATGGCCCGGTGCATCGCGCGAGCCAGGCCGCCATGTGGCTTGCCGGTTCCGTCTATCAGGCGCGCTGGGCCGATGTTCAGGTGCTGGCCATCGTGCTTGGCGTTCTGGTTCCGCTTGTCTTTCTGCTCGCCCGTCGCATGGACCAGCTCCAGCTTGATGAACTGAGCGCGCAGGCCACGGGCCTTCCCGTCCGCGCCACCCAGTTGATGCTCTTTGCGCTGGCGGCAACACTCACAGCCGCCGCGGTCTCCTTTGCCGGAGCCATCGGTTTCGTCGGTCTCGTCGCGCCTCATGCCGCGCGGCTCATGCTCGGGGGCAGGGCGGGCGTGCAGGCGCTTGGCGCGGCGCTCATCGGCGCAGCCATCGTCATCGCGGCCGATCTCGCGGTGCGGGTGTTGTTCGCGCCGCTTGAAGTGCCTGCCGGTGCGGTCACCGCCGTGATCGGCGCACCATACTTCCTATTCATTCTGATCCGTGCAGGACGCGTTCATGCTTAAAGGCCATTCGGCAGACCAGTGCGAAATCGAACTGCGCGCCGCAGCGCTCGGCTATCCGGGAAAGCTCGTCTTCGATGCGCTCGATCTTTCAATCCGTCCGGGGCGTCTCACCGCTTTGTGTGGGCCGAATGGCTGTGGCAAGTCCACGGCCCTGCGCGCCATGCGGGCCATGCTGCCCACGCAGGCCGGTTCCGTGCTGCTGCGCGACACGCCGCTCTCGCAGATCCCGGCCAAGGCGCTTGCGCGTGAGATCGCCATGCTCACGCAAAGCCCCACCGCACCCGACGAAATGTCGGTCGAGCAACTGGTCTCTCTTGGCCGCTACGCCCACCGCCGGGCCTTCGCGCCCGATGCCCGCGCCGACCGCGAGGCCGTCGCCGCTGCGCTCGCCCAAACGAATCTCGCCGAGCTTGCCCATCGCGCCATCGGCACGCTCTCTGGCGGCCAGCTTCAGCGCGTCTGGATCGCCATGGTTCTGGCGCAGGCCGCACCCGTCATCCTGCTCGACGAGCCCACCAATCATCTCGACATCGCCCATGCGCTGGAAGTGCTGTCGCTTGTGCAGCGCCTCGGCGCGCAGGAGGGCAAGACCGTGGTGGTCGTGCTCCACGATCTCAATCTGGCCGCGCGCTTTGCCGATGACATCGTGTTCTTCCGTGCGGGCCAGGTCGCCGGCTGCGGGCCGGTGGAAGCGGTTTTCCATCAGGAGCTGATCGAGGACGTGTTCGGCATCGAATGCATTGTCCGCCGCGAAGAAGCGTCAGGCCGCCCCTTCTGCGTGCCGCTCGCAGCCTGTCCGGCCCGTCGCGACCGCCTCGTGCAGGACTAAAGCGCCGAGCGTCCGTTCGGTCCGATGCGCCGCAATTTTCAGAAAACCGTCTGTTCTTGCGTTCCGCATGGTTAGCGAAGTCTTAGCCTGGGCGTTAACGAATGAGCCAGTCACACAGAGCCCAAACCCCGACACCGTGCGGGTTTGCGATGCTTAACAAAAACAGGCGTTTACTGAAAATTTGAACTTTTTTTCTTCAAATTAAGCACAAGATTTAACGGCGATTTCAGCCGCTCCCTGCATTCTCGGAAGCATCGAAGGGCTAGCCCAGACGGGCAAAAACAAAAGGCTCTCGGGAGAAAAACAGGGATCTTGGATTATGGCACGTTATGACGTTCAGGAAGCAGGCTTCGGTACGGCTGGTTCGTCCACCCAGGCGGACGTGCTGTTTCAACTGGGAATGATGTATGCGACCGGCCGCGATTGTGCTGTCGATCTGGTGGCCGCGCACAAATGGTTCAACATTGCGGCCATCAAGGGTTCTGGACGCGCCGCTGCGCTGCGCTCGGAACTGGCCGCAAGCATGAGCAAGCCGGAACTCGCCAAGGCGCTGCGCGATGCGCGCGAATGGATGACGATGCACTGATAACGGGGGCGAACGCCCGGGAACTGATAGCGAGGGCGGAACGCCCGGGACCGGACGCAGATCCACCGGCTCCCGGGCGCCTTATTCTCCTAATCAGCGTCCTGGAAGCGGACAAGCATCGCGCCGTCATTCACCTGCGCCCCCTCGGTCGCAATCTCTGCGACCACGCCGTCATGAGGCGCGGTGATGGTGTGCTCCATCTTCATGGCTTCAAGCACCAGAAGCGGTTGACCTTTCTTCACCGTGTCGTTCACCGCTGCCCGCACGACCTTCACAAGGCCGGGCATGGGCGCGCTCAGCCTGTCACCGCCAGCACTCTCGTCGGCAGCCTGAAGGCGATCCGGCACCTTTAACGTCAGCGCATCCGCACCCTCAAAAACCGTGACATGCCCCGGCCAGCGCGCGATGCGCGTCGGATCATCCCGACGCACGATGATCGGTCGCGCCGCCTCGTCGTCGCCGAGACGAATGCTCAACGCGCCATCCCCCTGCGCCGTCACCCGCGCCTCCACCGCATCCTCGCCATCCACCAGTGTCCGCCTGTGAACGAGCGGCCCAAAATGCCCATAACCCGAGATTGCCGAAAACGGGTCTGAGGCATCGGCGCCCGTGGCCGTCCCGCTTGTGGCGGCAACGGCAACGGCGAGATGGCGGTCCCGCAGTGGCGCGACCGTGGTCAGCGCTTCCTGCTTGCGCGCGATCAGCCCCGTTTCCAGCCGGCCGGCCGCAAAATCGTCGTCGCGCAACAATCGGGTCAGAAAGCCGAGATTGACCGTTGATCCGGCAACCTCCGTGCGTTCCAGCGCATTCGCCAGCCCCTCCAGCGCTTCCTCGCGGGTCGGGGCATGCACGATCAGCTTGGCGATCATCGGATCGTAGAACGGGGTGATGGCGTCGCCTTCGGCAACACCGGCATCCACGCGCAGGCGCGCGCCATCGACATGCTCGGGAAACTTCAGATGATGCAGCGTACCAGTGGCCGGCAGGAAGTCCCGCGTGGCGTCTTCCGCATAAAGGCGCGCCTCCACCGCATGGCCATGCGCGGCGATCTCGTCCTGCGTACGGGGCAGGGGCTCGCCGGCGGCCACCCGCAACTGCCACTCCACCAGATCAATGCCGGTGATCATCTCGGTCACGGGATGCTCCACCTGCAGGCGCGTGTTCATTTCCATGAACCAGAACCGGTCGGGCCGAAGCCCCTCGGACGCATCCACGATGAATTCGATCGTGCCCGCTCCGCTATAGGAGATGGCCTTTGCCGCCTTCACTGCAGCATCCGTCATGGCTTCACGCGTCAGCGCATCCATGCCGGGCGCGGGCGCTTCCTCGATCACCTTCTGGTGACGGCGCTGGGCAGAGCAGTCACGCTCGAACAGATGCACCGCATTGCCATGCTTGTCGCCAAAGACCTGCACTTCGATATGGCGCGGCGTCTCGATGTATTTCTCCACCAGAACGCGCTCGTCGCCAAAGGCGGCCTTTGCTTCGCGTTGCGCAGCCGCGAGCGCATCGGGAAACGCATCCGGGTCCGCAACCAGGCGCATGCCCTTGCCGCCACCGCCGGCCCGCGCCTTGATCAGCACCGGATAGCCGATCTCGTTCGCCTTGGAGGCGAGCGCCACCAGCGCCTGCGTGTCTCCGTGATAGCCGGGCACAACCGGCACGCCCGCCTTTTCCATCAGGCGCTTGGCGGCGTCCTTGAGCCCCATGGCGCGAATGGCCTGCGACGAAGGCCCGATGAAGACAAGGCCCGCTGCTTCCACCTTTTCCACGAAATCCGGGTTTTCGGAGAGAAATCCGTAGCCGGGATGGATCGCCTCTGCACCGGTTTCCTGCGCCGCCGCAATGATCCGGTCCCCGTTGAGGTAGCTTTCAGAAGCTGCAGCCGGGCCGATATGGACGGCCTGATCCGCCATGCGCACATGCCGGGCATCCCGGTCCGCGTCCGAATAGACCGCGACCGTGGCAATCCCCATTTGCCGCGCGGTCTTGATCACCCGCACGGCGATCTCGCCGCGGTTTGCAATCAGGATTTTCTGAAACATGCGAACCGATCCTCCTACAAAGCTGCCAGAGCATAACGCCTGTCGCACGGGCTTGCAGCGAAGAATCGGTCACTGGCGCTGTTTTTTGGATGCATAAGCAAACACCGTTCCGGGAGCCACGCTGAACTGTCCTGCTGCGCTTGTCCGAGAGACCGCATCAACAGGTCTTCTCTCCGTTTGTGTCCTGAAAGACAAAGTAATTGCAGTGCTTTAATCCGTAATCCCTTCGATTTCGATACCGTAACCATACCCTTCCAGCACTGCTCAAGCGGTATCCGTTCCGTCTATTTTTTTCGTGTGTCTAGACCCCGAGTACGCGTCGGTTCGTTCCAAGTACTTCGCATCGTCAACAAAGTCCCAGCCAGGAGCACTGGTTGCGGGCGCGATACACATAGGCTGGTTCCCGAATGGTCATGCAAGAACTCGAATGTGGTCATCCCTCGTGCGGTAACGCTGACGGCAACGATATTTTTGCGCTGAACATCAGTGGTTTGAGCGTCGCGCCCAAAGGCAGCGCATCGCCGTCGCCTGGTCTGCCCTGCGCAGTCATCAAGACGGAAATCAAGAATGACTGAGGCGGGGCGTCGAATGCCCACCATCAGTGCCCGAACAAAAATGAGAAGCAAGGCGGTGTCGCGAGAGCCGGTTGGTCAGCCGCGCCAGCACCCGCCGGGGAGAAACCCCGATTTGCTCGGAGGCGTGAAAACGGCGCGATCCGTTGAATTCGTCAGCAGACAACAAATGGAAATTTCATGATGGAACGTTCACGACCCCGCTTTCTGCTCGCGAGCAGTATCATATCAATTTCTGCCGCCCTTCAGGCAGAGCCGCTTCTGGCTGCAGACATGCAGGGCATCGAGCCGATCCCGGAGCCGCCCATTTTGGCCCGCTCGCCGCTTGGCGGGAGTGGGCGCATTGTCGGTGGTGAGCCCATGGCGGGGACTGTCGGAGGACCGCCCGTCGGTGCCCCCGGTGATGGCGGCGTGGTTTACAAGGGCGATGACGGGCTGCCGCCTCTTATGGAAATGAACGATGCCTGTGGCGGGCTTCCATGTCCGGCTACCGTCCGTGGCAAGATGCTCGACAATAGCGGGTCGGGCACGCTCAGGATCGGCGAGAACACCGAACTGGCCCAGCCCGGCGATCAGCCCTCCATCCCCTTTGTCATCTCCGTGGATGGCCAGGTTGTTGATGAGAGCGGCCAGATCGTTGACGAGGGCATGTTCGGCGTATCGCCGGGCGCACGCCCGGTCGACAAACAGCGCAAGACCGATCTGGATCTGAGCTCCGTCGATATCCAGATCAAGTTCGACGGGCTCGATGTCGAGCCGCTGCTCAACGTCTCGACAGTGCCGGTCCAGCGCATATTCCGTGCTGGCGAGCCGGTGCGTTTCTACGCGACGTCCAACTATCCCGCCTTCATCACCCGGTCCGAAGTGCGCATCTATGAGAACAATGTCGCCTGGCAGAACAAGCCGGTTGCGGTGGTGCCCATCAATGTGAACGGGGAGGCTGGCTGGGTGATGCCGGCCCAGAGCGGGCGTGAATTCCGCTATGTGCTGCGCGTCTACGACGCCAAAGGCCGCTTCGATGAAACGGTTCCGATGACCTTCGCAAGCACGCGCGGCGAGTTCATGTCCGACTCCGGCAATGGCGTCGCGCCGGGCAATTCAGAAGATCGAACCGCATTCCGCAACATTCCCGTCTATGGCGGGGCCGTCACGGTCCACGGATCGCGCGTTCCCGAAGGATACGGGATTGTGGTTTTCGATGAGCTGGTCCCGCTCGATCCCAAGGGCACTTTCGTGACCCAGCGTATTCTCCCGCCGGGGCAGCACATGGTCGACGTGGCCGTCGATGGCGGCTCCAAGGCAGGTGGTCTCTATTTCAGCCGCGACGTCAACATTCCCACAAATGACTGGTTCTACGTCGCTCTGGCCGATTTCACCGTCGGCAAACGCAGCGGCGATCCACGCATTGAAGAGGTGCGCACGGGCGAATACGACAAGGTGTGGAACTCCGGCAGACTGGCCTTCTACCTGCGCGGAAAGATCAAGGGCAAGTTCCTGCTCACCGCGGCGGCAGACACCGGCGAAAACGAGATCAAGAACCTTTTCAAGGATCTCGATGCCCGCGACCCGAGAGAGCTTCTCCGGCGCATCGACCCGGACAAGTACTATCCGGTCTATGGCGATGACTCCACCTCGGTGGAAGACGCGCCGACCAACGGAAAATTCTATGTCCGTCTTGAGCGCGGCGAGAGCCACGTCATGTGGGGCAATTACAAGACCAAGATATCCGGAACGCGCTTTCTCCAGGTCGACCGAGGTCTTTACGGCGCGGAAATGGTGCTGCGTTCGCCGGGCAACAATGCAAGGGGCGAGCCCAAATTCAAGGCCACCGCCTTCGCCGCAAAGCCCGAGACACTGCCGCAGCGCGACGAATTTCTCGGCACCGGCGGCTCCGCCTATTTCCTGAAGCGGCAGCGGATCGTCGATGGTTCCGAAACGCTGCACATCGAGTATCGCGACAAGACCACGGGGCGCGTCGTCGAGCGTCGTGCGCTGGTCTATGGCGAGGACTACACGATCGATTATCTGCAGGGCGTGGTGATCCTTGATGCGCCACTCAACTCCGGCACGGTCGATGGCGGCGCGGTCCGCGATGGGGCGCTTGGCGGCCATTCGGCCTATATGGTGGCCCAGTATGAATATCGCTCCAGGGCGAGCGAGATGGAAAACTATGTCTATGGCGGCCGCGCCGAGACATGGCTCAAGAACCATGTGCGCCTCGGTGCGACCGGCCTGCGGGACGAGACGGGCCTGTCGGACCAGACCGCTTATGGCGGCGACATTCGCGTGCAGCGTTCCGAGAATACCTATATCGATGCCGAAATCGCCTATTCGAAAGGGCCGGGCTTCGGTCTTACCCGCTCTACCGATGGCGGTCTCACTCTTGCGGATCGCGAAACCGCCGGTCAGGCGGGACAGGCAGCCAAGGCATGGAGCATTCGCGGACAGGCGGACTTAAAGGATTTCCGTGTGTTTGGCACGCCCGGCAAGATCGGCGGCTACTATGAGAAGAAGGAGGCCGGCTTCACCAGCGTCACCGATCAGGTGGATGTGGAAGAGCGGATCTGGGGCGCGCATGCCGAAATTCCGCTGACCGCGAACATGGAGTTAAAACTCTCCTACGACGATTACAGGAACGTCGAGGGGCGCGAGAGCAAGGAAGCCGAGTTCGAAGTCAGCTACACATTCGACGCATACTGGAAGGCTGCGTTTGGTGTCGCATACTCAGAACTTCATTCGCCGGCAGCGGTCGCCGCAGGCAAATCCGGATATAGCGGTCGGCGGCTGGATGCCGGTATGCGCGTCGATTATCGCCAGAACGACGATTATCTCTATTACGGCTTTGCCCAGGCGACCTTCGATCGCGGCGGCAATATGAGCAAGAATGACCGCTATGGTGTTGGCGCGGAAGTTCGTCTGACCGAGAAAGTGGGTGCAGAGGGCGAGGTGTCCTGGGGTGAGTCCGGTATCGGCGGTCTCGCTGCCGTTACCTACGATCCGACGCCCGAGGATCACTATTACCTCGGTTATCGCCTCGATCCGGATCGCGCCTCGAATGGCAACTACGGCTACGATCTGCAGGGCAGGGACTATGGCGCAGTGGTTGCCGGCGTGAAGAAGCGCATGACCGATGTTGTCTCGGCCTATTCCGAAGCGGATTACGATCTGTTCGGCCGGCGTAATGCTCTGGCTCAGCGCTATGGCGTGATCTATACGCCCGATGCAGCCTGGACCGTCGATGCCGGTGTTGAAGCAGGCAATATCGAAGATGATCGCATCAATCCGAACACCGGAAAACAGTATTCCGATTTCGAGCGCTATGCCGGTTCCGTCAGCGTCGGCTTCAAGGATGAAGAACTGGGCGTCAATGCCCGTGCGCGTGGTGAAGCGCGCTTCGAGCGTTCAGACGATGAAAGCCGCAACCGCAACACCTATCTGGTCAGCGCGGGTGCTTCCATGGACCATGACGGTTATGGACGCGTGCTTGGCAATGTGGATGCCGTCATCTCGCAGACGCCGGGTGGAACCTATTACAATGGCGATTATGTCGAAGGCTCGCTGGGCTACGCCTACCGACCGGTCGATCATGACGCGCTCAATGCTCTGGTGCGTTACACCTATCTCTACAATCTGCCGGGCAATGAGCAGATCAGCACCGCGTCACGCTCGACAAATGGCCCGCTTCAGAGAAGCCATATCGTCTCTGCCGACGTCACCTATGATCTTCTTCCATGGCTTTCGGTGGGTGGTAAATACGGTATGCGTATGGGCGAAATTCGCCAGAGGCGCACCGATGGCAGCAATGCGATGGGAAGCTGGGAACAGTCTTCCGCACATCTTGGCATCGTCAGGGCCGACCTGCACGTGGTCAAGAACTGGGACGCCATGGTGGAGGGCAGGGCCTTCTATCTGCCGGAGATCGAGTCGATGGATTACGGCGCACTTGCAGCCCTCTACCGCCACGTTGGCAACAATTTCAAGGTCGGAGCGGGCTACAATTTCGGGCGCTTCTCGGACGATCTGCGCGATCTCACGCTTGATGATCGCGGCGCCTTCCTGAACATGGTTGGCAAGTTCTGAGGCCCGAGGCGGGCGCCGCTTGAGGGGGCGGCGCCCACCACCTGTTTTCGCAAGCGTATGGCGCGGGTCGTCATTTCGACAAACTTGCCCGTGAAACAGACCCGTCTTGCATTTCCGCCAGAACGCCATGGCCGGCGCTCTGGCGGTCTGCTAGAGCAATTCCAGGAAAAGTGGGATCCGGTTTTCCGTCCGGAATTGCGCAGAAACAATGAATTAGAGCGCTTCCGTGATTCAACGAAAAGCGGAAGCGCTCTATTCCAGCCGCAACGTGGTGAGCGGTCAGAAATGCGTGTCGGGGGTGTCCGGTTTGAGCAAGCTTGTTCGGGGTGTTGTCCTGGCGGTGGCGGTGGTGCTGCCGTCCGTTGCGTTGGCCGGGTGGAAGCCCGTCGAACAGGTGGAACCCTACAAGATCACCGGTTCCACCGCGCTGGATCTCTACCGTTCCATCGGCGAGCGCGGTCCCAAGCTGGGCGTGCGACGCGTGATTGCCTATACGGATTTCAAGCTGACCTGGCAGCGCGATTATCAGCAGCGCAAGAACGGAGCCTGCGTGCTGGCTTCCGCAAAGCCCAAGCTCATCATCACCTATCGCCTGCCGCAGGCGCCTTCTTCCCTCTCACCGCAGACGCAGGCCGCCTGGGATCGCTTCAGTGCGGGCGTGCGCACGCATGAAGAAATGCATGGCGAGATCATCACCGACATGGTGAAGGAGATCCAGGCCGTGTCTGTTGGTCTGCGCGCGGAGAATGATCCCGGCTGCCGCAAGGTGCGTGCGAAATTGCAGGAGCATCTGGGCCGCCTGTCGCAGGCGCAACGTCAGCGCAGCCGCGATTTCGACCGCGTCGAAATGGGCGATGGCGGCAATGTCCACCGTCTGGTGATGGAGTTCATCAATGGTGACCGGCAGCGCAGCAACTGATCTGCCGCGCCGTTTGCCTACATTCTGAAAACGCCGAATTTCGTGTCGCCAATCGGGGCGTTCAGCGCCGATCCGAGCGAAAGCGCCAGAACCTCGCGGGTTTTGGCCGGATCCACGATGCCGTCATCCCAAAGCCGTGCGCTCGAATAGAGCGGATGGCCTTCACGCTCGTATTTTTCAAGGATCGGCTGGCGAAACGCTACCTCTTCTTCCGCGCTCCAGCTCCCGCCCTTGCGTTCGATGCCCTCGCGCTTGACGATTGAGAGAACCGTCGCCGCCTGTTCGCCACCCATCACGGAAATGCGCGCATTGGGCCACATCCACAGGAAGCGGGGCGAGTAGGCGCGGCCGCACATGCCGTAATTGCCGGCCCCAAAGGAACCGCCGATGATGGCCGTCACCTTGGGGACCTGCGCGGTGGCGACAGCCGTCACCAGTTTCGCGCCATCACGGGCGATGCCGCCAGCCTCATATTTGCGACCGACCATGAAGCCGGTAATGTTCTGGAGGAAGACGAGCGGGATCTTTCGCTGGCAGCACAGCTCGATGAAATGCGCGCCTTTCAGCGCACTTTCGGAGAAAAGTACCCCGTTATTTGCCAGAATGCCCACCGGAATTCCGTAAATATGCGCAAACCCGGTGACGAGCGTGGTTCCGTAATTGGCCTTGAACTCATCGAACTCCGACCCGTCCACCACCCGCGCGATCACCTCGCGCACATCATAGGGCTGGCGGGTGTCGGCGGGAATGATGCCGTAAATCTCGCGCGGGTCGTAAAGCGGCGGAATCGATTTGCGAAGATCGAGCGATACCGTCTTCTTTCGATTCAGGTTTTTGACGATGCGCCGCACGATGGCCAGTGCGTGTTCATCGTCCAGCGCATAGTGATCGGCAACGCCGGATTCGCGCGTGTGCACCTCCGCGCCGCCCAGTTCTTCGGCGGTCACCACTTCGCCGGTGGCCGCCTTCACCAGCGGCGGGCCGCCGAGGAAGATCGTTGCCTGTCCCTTGACCATGATGGTCTCGTCGCTCATCGCGGGAACATAGGCGCCGCCGGCGGTGCAGGAGCCCATCACGCAGGCAATCTGGGGAATGCCCTTCGCCGACATGTTGGCCTGGTTGAAGAAGATGCGGCCGAAATGCTCACGGTCGGGAAACACTTCGTCCTGGTTCGGCAAATTCGCCCCGCCCGAATCCACCAGATAGACGCAGGGCAGATTGTTTTCGAGCGCGATCTCCTGCGCGCGCAGATGCTTCTTCACCGTCAGCGGATAATAGGTGCCGCCCTTCACGGTGGCGTCATTGACGACGATGACGCATTCGCGACCCTCAATGCGCCCGACGCCGGCGATCAGGCCAGCTGAAGCGATGTCGCCGCCATACATGTCGTGGGCGGCGAACTGGCCGATTTCGAGAAAGGGCGCACCGACATCGAGCAATTGCGCGAGCCGTTCGCGCGGCAGAAGCTTGCCGCGCTTCACATGGCGTTCGCGCGCCTCGTCAGACCCGCCACGCTCCACGAGCGCGGCTTTCTCTGCCGTTTCGGCCACCAGCGCCTGCATGCGTTCGAAATTGGCCCTGTATGCGTCGGAGGCGGTGGAAAGCTGCGATTGAAGGACGGTCATGCGATCTCCGGCGGCATTGTCGGGCGCAAGGCCCTTTGGTGGTCAATCTGCGCAAACGAATTGAGCGTCAGGTAAGCGCATCATGTCTGCCCGGCGCAACGGATAGAAGAGCACCGGCCAGAAAATCCTGCAGAAAATCTTGCAGAGAAGCGGGCAGGGCGGTCTGCAAGGCCCGCATCAGGCTTCCGTCATCATTTCGCGACCGATCAGCCAGCGCCTGATTTCGCTCGTGCCGGCCCCGATCTCGTAGAGCTTGGCGTCGCGCAGGAGGCGACCGGCGGGGAACTCGTTCACATAGCCATTGCCGCCCAGAAGCTGGATCGCATCGAGCGCCGTCTGCGTCGCTTTCTCGGCTGCGTAGAGAATGCAGCCGGCGGCGTCCTTGCGGGTCGTCTCGCCACGGTCGCAGGCGCTGGCCACCGCATAGACATAGGACCGGCAGGCGTTCATCGTCGTGTACATGTCGGCAAGCTTGCCCTGCACAAGCTGGAATGAGCCGACCGGCTGGCCGAACTGTTGGCGCTCGCGCACATAGGGTGCTGCCACGTCGAGGCAGGCCGCCATGATGCCCACCGGGCCGCCGGCCAGCACCACACGCTCATAGTCGAGCCCCGACATCAGAATGTTGACGCCCTTGCCTTCCTCGCCAAGCATGTTCTCGAAGGGCACTTCCACATCCTCGAACACCAGTTCGCCGGTGTTGGAGCCGCGCATGCCAAGCTTGTCGAGTTTCTGCGCGACCGAGAAGCCTTTCATGTCGCGCTCGATGATGAAGGCGGTGATGCCGCGCGGGCCCGCATCGGGATCGGTCTTGGCGTAGACAACCAGCGTGCCCGCATCGGGGCCGTTGGTGATCCACATTTTCGAGCCGTTGAGCAAGAAGCGGTCATTGCGCTTTTCTGCCTTGAGCTTCATGGACACGACATCGGAGCCCGCGCCGGTCTCGGACATGGCGAGCGCGCCCACGGTTTCGCCAGAGCAGAGTGCCGGAAGGTATTTTTCCTTCTGCGCATCATTGCCCCAGCGGCGCAGCTGGTTGACGCAGAGATTGGAATGCGCGCCGTAGGAAAGGCCGACCGAGGCCGAGGCGCGCGAGATTTCCTCCATCGCCACCACATGCGCCAGATAGCCGAGGCCCGAGCCGCCATAATCCGGATCAACGGTCATGCCGAGCAGGCCGAGCGCACCCATTTCCTGCCAGAGATGGGCTGGAAACTCATTGCTTTCGTCGGTTTCCGCCGCCAGTGGCGCTATCTTTTCCTGAGCGAAGCGATGCGTCATGTCGCGCAGCGCGTCGATGTCCTCGCCAAGCCCGAAATTCATCGATCCGGTATACATCGGTCTCCTCCGGTCAAGCCTCCGCGCCCACAAGGCGCATGGTCATGGTGTGATAGTTAGCGGCAACTTCGTCTTCGGAAAGCCGCAGCTCCGGGCGAAACCAGACGATCACACCTGTGATCATCTGGATGATCGCCATCGCCGTCAGCGCCACATCGTCGATCTGGAAAACGCCTTCGCGCTGGCCATCGGTCAGGATGGAGCGCAACTCGCCCTCATACTGGCTGCGCAGAGCAAGAATCTGCTCGAGCCGCTCTCTGGAAAGGCTGCGCAGCTCCAGATTGCTCACATGGGTCGCGTTGCGCCGCGCCAGGTGAAAGCGGATGTGGTTTTCAACGAATTTAGCGAGGCGTCCTGCCGGCTTCTCTTTGTCGGAGCCATGTGCAGGACGCGCTTCCCCCCAGGAAGCGATAAGGCGCTCCATATGCTCGAGCATGAGTGCATGGAGCAATGCTTCTTTAGTCGTAAAGTATCGGTAGAGAGCAGCCGGCTGCACGCCGACGCTGGCGGCAAGCTGGCGCATGGACATGGCTTCAAAGCCGAGACGCGCAATCAGGTCCAGCGCCGCCTCGCGGATCGCTGCTTCCGTCTTTTCACCGTCTGAGCCGGTCGTGCGCGCCATGGTGCCTCCCTGTGGTATTAATAAAACGAACGTTCAATTAATTCAAGATGGGTGTGAATTGGTTGGTTACGGACAAAAGGGCGTTTGATCACAGTTCATGCCGCAAGATGGTTTGGCAGTCCCAGCGCGGTGCGTGGTTCGCCCTTCGACAAGCTCAGGAAGCTCACCATGAGGGAGGGCGGTGTTTGTCAAATCCGCTGCAACGACCGGGATCTAGGCTCCTGTCGGATACCACTTCCCTCATGGTGAGCTTCCTGAGCTTGTCGAAGGGCGAACCACGCACTGGGTCAATGCCATGGACGTGCCTACCATGGCATTCGATGGATTTGCGTCAATCTGAGCAAGCAAACGAGGCCTACGCTAGAGAAGCGAAGCCGCCCGGACGCGACAGAAGCAGGTATGCCAATGCGTTGTTACCAAGGTGGGAAACCGGGAAAGCCGTCCCTGTTCTCTGTGCCGTCGCGCCCGGTTCATACGGGCGGCTCAGAGCGCGCTCACAACGTCTCTTGTGGTCGCAACCCTGCAGAACTCGAAGCCGAGCGTGGCCACATGCGCGCGGTGAACCTCTTCGGCAGGAACGCTCCCGCCCTTGCCATCCGGCAGATCGAAACAGTCGCAGGCGTCCTCCACCAGCATCATGTTCCAGCCCATATTCGCGCCGGTGCGTATGGTGGTCGACACGCACATATCCGTGGAGATGCCGCAGGTAACCACCGTCTTCGCGCTGAGACGGCGCAGGCGCAGGTCGAGATCGGTGCCGATAAAGGCGGAATTGACGCTCTTGGTGACAAGCTGTTCGCCGGGCAGCGGCTCGAAACCCGGCCGCAGAGCGTTGCCGGGCGCGCCGGGGCGCAGCGTGGAAGCCTGCTCGACGGAATCGTGCCGCACATGGATCAGCGGGCGTTTTGCCCTGCGCCAGGCGGCGAGAAGTGCGAGACCGTTCCTGTCGACATCGCTGTTCCAGCGTCGGGGCCAGGACGGATCGTCAAATGCCTGCTGATAATCGACAAGCAGAAGAACGGCGTCGTCTAGATCCATCGGTGAGCCCTTGCGTATCCGGTTGTTGTGCAATTGCCTGTACTGGGTGCCTGCATCAGGCAGGGGGAGCAGGTCAATGCTACCGCCGGCTGCCGGACCTGCAAGAGCCATCGCGCCGGGGTTTTGCCTGCTTCTGGACCAACCCATCGATCAGGAGAAGGCTCGCCCCCAGCGCGAGCCCGCTTCCAAGCACCATGCCTGCCGCAGGCAATCCAAAGCTCTGCAATGCGAAGGCCGCACCTGTGAGCAGTGAGAGCAGCGCGACATTGTTGGCGCTCTCCGACAGGGCCAGCACAAACCCTTTGTCTGCACCCGCCCGGCGGGCGATCAGCGCCGTGCTGGCAGGGGCTGCAAAACCGAGCGCAATGCCCCAGCAGGCAAGGCAGAAAAGCGCGCCGACAAGCGGCAATGGCAGAAGCAGGAAGGCTGCAAAACTGAGCGCGAGAAACAGAACGGCGGCGACCAGCAGCCGCTCATCGCCGTGCGACAGCCGTCTGACGAGGCCGGTCGATAGATTGCCCACGGCCAGACCGAGGCCGAACGCCGTGATCGCCAGCCCCGTTTGCAGCGTGTCGGTTGCAAAGCGGTCCCGCAGCATCTCGCCACTCAGACCGAAGGCGGCAACGGCAGCGCCATTCCAGAGAGCCTTGGCGATGAGAAGCAGGAGCGCGCTTCTTCCAGAACTGCCGAGCCCGCTTAAACGCTGCCGTGTGGCAGGCACCTGTGTCGTCTCATCGCCCCGAAGCACACGACTTGCCGGGATGAGCAGCAGAAGACAGCCGATGGCGCTGGCAAGGAAGGGCGCGCGCCAGTCAAACAGCTGTGTCAGGACGCCGGCCAGCGCTGGCCCGGCGGCGATGCCTGCCGTCATGCCAAGCATGACAAGGCCCATGGCCTGTGAATGTCGCGCCTCGGGAAACCGGTCGGCAATGAGGGCGAACACGGCAGGAATGAGGGCTGCCGCCGCCACTCCACCCAGAACACGAAGAATGATGGCAATGCCAAGCGTGGGGGCGAAGGCCACCGCAAGCCCATCGGCGGCGAGAAGCGTCAGCGCCGTAAGCAGGAGACGCCGCCGGTCAAGCCGGTGGGCGACAAGACCGATAAGCGGCGCGCCGACGGCATAGGCAAGCGCATAGCCGGAAATCAGCCAGGAGGCGGCAGCCGGGGTTACGCCAAAGGCAGCGCCGATGGGCGTCAGAAGGGGCGCGATCATGAACTCTGTCACGCCGACGAAGAAAACAGCTAGCGCAAGCACCGGCAAAAGAAGCCGTGAAGGCATGGAAAACTCCATGTTCAGGATGAACGGGATGGCGCTTTGAGCGCCGGGAAAGACGTTTGGGGGAGAGAGCACCGGAGTGCTGGCGCAGAAGGTTTGCGCAGCGTTTCAGGGAAGAAAGGAGAGGTGCTGAAGCGTCTTGTGGCAATGTTGCCGGGAGGGGGCTGCCAGGGGGCTGCCAAGGGCTGTTTTCCCGAACGCTGGCTTCATTTTGCATGATGCAGGCTGTGGTGCAAGCGGCTGGCATCGTTTCTATCGCATGCTGGGACTGGAATTCGTCATGCGTTTCAAGTCGAATGCCGGCGATTCATTATCAGGGGAGCGGCATGCATATTTTTATCTCTGTCGATATCGAGGGCGTGGCCGGGGTCTGCGAGAGCCTTCAGGGGCAGCGCGGCAACCCGGAATACGAGGTGGCGCGCAGGCTCATGACCGAAGAGGCGAATGCCGCGATCCGTGGCGCTTTTGCGGGCGGAGCGGACGCGGTGACGGTGGCGGATTCGCACGGGCCGATGCGCAACATGATCGCTGAACAGCTCGACCCGCGCGCGCGTCTTGTTTCCGGTCGCGCGCGTCCGCTGTCGATGATCGAAGGCATTCATGCCGATCACGATGGTGTGGTGCTGATCGGTTACCACGCGTCCGCCGACAATTTCGGCGTGCTTGCCCACACGGTCAGCGGTCTGGCGTTCCGCCGCATCGAGGTGAATGGCGTGCGCGCCGGAGAGCCGACGCTCTTTGCCGGCCATGCAGCGGAGATCGGCGTGCCGCTTCTCGCGGTGAGCGGCGATGACCGGCTGGAAGCCGAAATCGCCGAGCAGTTTCCGGCAGCCCGCTCCATTACCGTCAAGCGCTGCATCAACGCCTTTGCCTCGGAAAGCATGTCGCCGGACGAAGCGCGCGAAAGGATCGAACAGGATGTCTGCGAGGCGGTTGAGGCGGCTGCGAGCACCGAGGTGAAAGCGCCATGCACGCCGCCGCTTACGGTGGATATCGGCTTTTCCAAGCAGATTTTCGCGGATGCCGCCGCACTCCTGCCTTTCACGGAGCGCACCGGCGCGCTGGATGTGCGCTTTGTCGCAAAGAGCCATGCCGAGGCGATCGGCATCATCTCCAGCTTCTCTCTCATGGCATCGGCTCTGGCATGACGGAACGGCTTTTCGACAGGGCGGGCGCGTGGTGGGATCTTCCGGCGGGACCGGCCAACAGCATTGCGGATGTGCCGGGCGTCACCGTCGGGCATCTGACCCACCGCGCTCAGACCGCGCGCACGGGCGTCACCGCGATCCTGCCGCATGATGGCGATCTCTTTCGCAATCCGGTTCCGGCCGGCGTGGCGGTGCTCAATGGATTTGGCAAGAGCGCCGGCCTGATGCAGCTTGCAGAGCTCGGCCGCATCGAAACGCCGATCCTTCTGACCAACACATTTGGCGTGGCGGCCTGCACCACGGCGCTGATCCGGCGGGCGATTGCACAAAACCCCGAGATCGGGCGCGGACGCCCAACCGTCAATCCGCTGGTGCTGGAATGCAATGACGGGCGCGTCAGCGACATTCAGGCGCTGGCGGTGACCGAAGCCATGGCGGAAGAGGCGATTTCAGCCGCCGACGCCGAGGTTGCGCAGGGCACGGTGGGCGCAGGAACCGGCATGCGCACCTTTGGCTTTGCCGGCGCCATCGGCAGCGCATCGCGCCGTGTCGCGCTGCCGTCCGGCCGTACCCATACGCTGGCGGCGCTTGTTCTCTCCAATTTCGGCAGGCCGGGCGATCTGCGGCTTCTGGGGGAACGCATCAAGACGCCGGAGGCCGGGCGCGCCGACCCGCAGGACAAGGGCTCCGTCATCATCGTCTATGCCACGGATGCGCCGCTCGATTCGCGCCAGCTCACCCGCGTGGCGCGGCGGGCGGGTGCAGCGCTTGGACGTCTCGGCAGTTATTGGGGTGACCAGAGCGGCGATGTGGCCATCGCCTTCTCCACCGCCAACCGCCTCGATATCGACAGCGAGGCGGATGCCATCGAGCGGCTTGCCGAAGCGCGCATCGATCCGTTCCTTCATGCAGCCGTCGAGGCGGCGGAGGAGGCGGTTCTGAACGGGCTCTGGCACGCCAGCCCCGTGAGCGGTTATGACGGGCTCCGGCTTCCTGTGTTGCGCGATCAACTTTTGTCGTGAAGCCGGACTTTCCCTTGTCGTGAGCGGTTCCGGGCGATAAGCCGGATGGACGGGAGCCTGCTCCCGGCTTCCGGCCAGCCCTCGCGCCTCTTCCCCCCTGCGCGATAGCCAGCAATTGCCAGCCACGGTTATGGAGTCTGCCCGATGCAAGCGCGCCTCTCGCGATGCGTTCTGATCCTTTGTCTTTCATCTGCGCCAGCGCTGGCGCAGGAAAACACCAGCTCCATCGCCCCCAATGTGGGAAGCCGGGTGCTGGAAGGATATGTCACGCCCACGCTGGCGCGCTTTCGCGAGGCGAGCGGGGCGCTTTCAGCCGCGCTTGGCGATGTTTGCGGCGCGCCGTCGGACAGCGGGCTTGTCGCCGTGCATCAGCGTTTTTCCGAGACGGTCTCTGCCTGGGGGCATGTTTCGGTTCTGCGCTTTGGACCTCTGGTGGCGGAAAACCGTTTCGAGCGTGTCTTCTTCTGGCCTGACCCGCGCGGCGTGACGCTGCGCCAGGTGCAGGGGCTTCTTGCTTCCGACGAACCACTGCCGCAGGATCTGGCAGCGCAGAGCGTCGCGCTGCAGGGCCTGCCAGCGCTCGACTATGTGCTCTTCGGCACGGGCGGCGACAAGCTGGCAGACGATGTGAGGCGCTGCGCCTATGCGCAGGCGGTGGCGGACAATGTGGCCGATATCGCAGGGGCGCTGGAGAATGGCTGGGCCGAGGGTACGGCCTTTCGGGCCTCGTTCACCGCGCCTGCGCCGGATCGTGATCCCTATCGCTCCAGCGCCGAAGTGGCGGGCGAAGTGGTGAAGGCGGCGGGCACGGCAATCGAATTCGCGCGCAATGCGGAGCTTCTGCCCGCGCTCGGCAAGAGCGTGGAGAAGGCGCGGGGCAAGCGCGCACCCTTCTGGCGCAGCGGCGAGACCTTCGCCTTCACCGCTGCCCAGATCGAGGGCGTGCAGCAACTGATCACGGCGGCGGGCTTTGTCGACGGCCCCTCCGGTCTGGTGAATGGCTATGGCGAGAGCATGAATTTCGACCTGGCGCATGCGCGCGACGCGCTCGAGGCTGTGGCGGGTGCGCCGGAAGCGGCATTCGGCGAGGAAGAGGATCGCGGGCGCATCACCTACGCGACCATCGCCATGGAGGGCGCGAAGCACACGCTCAATGGCGAACTCGCAGGGGCTCTGGGGCTGGTGATGGGGTTCAATGCGCTCGATGGAGATTGATCGCCGGACATTTCTCGCGCTCGCCGGCGCTGCTGCGGCCTTCAGGCCGGCGCTTGCCAGCGCTGCGGATGAAGCGCTGTTCCTTGGCGCGCGCCTCAATGGCGGTGCGTTCGAGGCGGCGGTGATCGACGCTTCCGGCCGTGACCGGCTGGTGCTGCCGCTGGAGGCGCGCGGACATTCCTTCGCCATCGATGCGCCGCGCCGCCGCGCCGTTGCGTTTGCGCGGTCGCCGGGGCGTTTCGCGGTGGCCTTCTCGGTCGATGGAACGGGCGAGCCCATCGCATTCGCCCCGCCGCCGGACCGCCATTTCTACGGTCACGGCGTCTTCACTCCGGATGGCCGGCTGCTTCTCGCCACGGAAAACGATTATGACGGCGAGCGGGGCGTCACCGGGCTTTACGATGCGAGCGCCGGATTTCGCCGCATCGGCGAGTTCGAGACTGGCGGCATCGGTCCGCATGAGGTGATTCTGCTGGCAGACGGCAAGACGCTGTGCGTTGCGAATGGCGGCATTCTCACCCATCCCGACTATGAGCGGGTGAAGCTGAACCTTGCCACGATGAAGCCGAGCCTTTCCTATGTGGATCTGGAGACGGGCGATCTTCTCGAGCAGGCGGAGCTTGCGCCGGAACTCCACAAACTCTCGATCCGCCACATGACGCTCGACCGGTTCGGCGCGGTCTGGTTCGGGGCGCAGTATCAGGGCGAGGACGATGCGCGCCCGCCGCTTGTCGGGCGGCATCGCCGGGGGCACGCGTTTGAGCTCTTTCCCGGTCCCGAAGCAACGCTGAAGAAACTCGACAATTATGTCGGTTCGGTCGCCATCGATGCATCCGGCGAAATCGTCGCCACATCGTCGCCGCGCGGCGGGCTTTCGGTGTTCTGGGATGCCGAGACCGGCCGATGCCTGGGCGAGCGCCAGCTCAAGGATGGCTGCGGTCTCGCGCCACTCTCGGGGCACCGTCTGCTTGGCACCAGCGGCCGTGGCGCAATCGTGCGGACAGGCCCTGACGCGGTGCTTGAAAGCGTTCGCGAGCCGCAGGCCAGCGCGCCAGCCTGGGACAATCACCTGCGCCGGATCTGAGCACTGGATGCAATTCCACCGGACCTCGTTTTCGACTTGCCGTTCTTTGGAGGGATGCTTATCTTCGCCTCGTTCTCAGGGCGGGGTGAAATTCCCCACCGGCGGTAAGCGGCACTGGCCGCAAGCCCGCGAGCGCTTTCCCATGACACTCGGGAAGGGTCAGCAGACCAGGTGAGACTCCTGGGCCGACGGTTAGAGTCCGGATGGAAGAGAACGCGCGATGTTTCGCTTGCCGTTTTCCGGCTGCGCTGCGTCGCACGTGATCGCCTTGGGTGACGTGTCTGTTGCAAAGGAGATCACGATGACACACACCCGCTATGCATTCATCAAGGCCAATTGGCACGCCGACATTGTCGACAGGGCGCTGGAAGGCTTTTGCGAACTGATTCCCGCCGAACAGGTGGATGTGTTTGATGTGCCGGGCGCATTCGAAATGCCGCTCGTGGCGCGCGACCTTGCGTCCTCCGGCCGTTATGCGGCGGTGGCTGCTGCCGCCTTCGTGGTGGATGGCGGCATCTACCGGCATGATTTCGTCGCGCAGGCCGTCGTGGACGGCTTGATGCGCGCCGGCATGGACACCGGTGTGCCGGTTCTGTCCGTGTCGCTGACACCGCACCACTATCAGCCGACCGAGCATCACACCGCGATCTATCGCGAGCATTTCGTCGAGAAAGGGCGTGAAGCCGCGCAGGCCGCCCTCATGATCGGCAAGACCCGGGCCGCACTGGCAGCCTGATTCTGAATGAAAAGAGGGGCGATCAGATCGCCCCTCAGTATTTGAAAAACATTTCTAAATCAGTCGATTATGCTTCTCATCTGATTCAGTTTCAGAGCTTCAGCGCTGATTGTGCGCCGCTGCCAGGGCCTCGGCAAAGGCCTGTTCAAAGACATCCATTTCGTTCTCCGGTCCGACACTGACGCGAATGCAGCGATCAAGGCCCGGCGTTGCCGGCTTGCGCACGAACACATCACGGTCGAGCAGGCCCTGCATGACCGCCACGGCAATGGCCTTGCCACCGCAGTCGACGGCCACGAAATTGGTGGCGGAGGGGACGCTTGTGAGCCCGTTTGCTGCCGCAATCGCTGCAATCCGGTCGCGGCTCGCGCTGATCTTCTTGAGCGTTTCCTGAAAATAGGCCTTGTCCTGAAGTGCGGCCAGACTGGCAGCCTGCGTGATGCCCGGCATGCCAAAGTGATTGCGGATCTTGTCGAAGGCGCGGATGGTCTGCGCTTCGCCAATGGCGTAACCGCAGCGCATGCCGGCCAGCGCATAGGCCTTTGAGAAGGTGCGCATGCGCAGCACATTGGGCCGGTCGGGCTCAAAGCGGGGCAGGGCGCTCGCCGGCGCGGTCTCGCCATAGGCCTCATCCAGAATGAGCATGCTGGTTTCAGGCAGCGATTCGATGAAGCGCTGAACCTCGTCGGCCTCCCACCATGTGCCCATCGGATTGTCGGGATTGGCGAAATAGACCAGCGGGGCCTTTTCGGCAAAGGCTGCATCCCGCAGCCCTTCGAGGTTCTCGTGATCTCCCGAATAGGGAACCGGCACGAGACGACCGCCAAAGCCGACCACATGATAGTTGAATGTCGGATAGCCGCCGAGCGAGGTGACGACAGGCGTTCCCGGCTCAATATAGAGACGGGCAATCAGGCCAAGAAGCCCGTCAATGCCTTCACCGACGACGATGTTCTCCGGCTTTACGCCGTGTTCCTGCGCCAGCGCCGCCCGCAGATCGCTGCTTTCGGGGTCGCCATACTTCCACACGTGATGCGCTGCGTTCTCCATGGCTTCGATCGCCTTCGGGGACGGACCAAAACCATTCTCATTGGCGCCGAGACGTGCACGAAAAGGCCGTCCGGCTGCGCGCTCCTGGGTTTCAGGGCCGACAAACGGAACGGTGGAGGGGAGGGATTCTGCAAGCGGCGTAAGCGGTGGGCGTATTGTCATGGGACGGTATGTGTCTGCTCTCTTGGTCTTGTCGAATGCAGAGACCCTACAGCATGCCCGTCACAAGAGAAAACGCTTTCGCAGTCCTTCAATTGTACCAGAAATGAAAAAGGCCCGGCAAATGCCGGGCCTTTCCCAAAACACCGTAACTTCTGATTAGAAGTTGCGCTGGAAGCGAACGAAACCGCTCCAGTTGTCGTCCGGCAGACCTGCGGAAGCCGGAGCGTCGATATTGGTGTAGTTGACTGCGAGCTTCGCGTCGAAGTTCTCAACGATCTCGTAATCAACAGTCAGACCGGCGTTGATGACGTCAACGTCGCCGCCCCAGACTGCTGCCGGAAGGTCATGACCAACCTTGTCGTAGTACTGTGCACCGAGCGAAGCTTTCAGCTTCGGGGTGAACTTGTAGCCTACGAGGCCACCGATGGACCACTGCGAACCGAAGCGGATCGTGGACGGAATGCCGAGGCCATTCAGGTTGAACGGATCGGTCGAGTAGAAGTTCATGCCGCTTTCGTAGATGGCCATGGCTTCGGCGAACACGCGCTCGGTCAGGTCAGCCTTGATGATGCCCTTAAGAGCGAACTCTTCTGCGGTCGCATCGTAAGCAGCGTAGAAGTCTGCCGTGCCCCAACCCTGAGCAACGCCAACCTTACCGACGAAGTTCGGCGTGTAATCGTAGTTGGTGTCAGCTTCTTCGAGAGCGAGCGTGGCGGTGAAGCCATTGCCACCTGCGAAGGTGTAATTGATGAAGTGAACGCGATCACCACCACCGTTGTCAAACTCACCCGAGATGGATGCGTCGTACAGCGTGTCGGAGAGACCCATGGAGAGGCCGCCGAGCGAGATGATTGCCTGCTGCAGGCCAACGCTCGAACCAACGCCAAGCGAAAGCGCATCGCCGTCGTTTACGCCCGGAGCCGGAAGCGGACCGACGATGGTGCCCCACGGCGAAGCAGGATTCGTGTAGCCAGCGTGGTTGCTGTCCGCACGAAGCTTGATGAATGCACCGAGCGTGCCGTATTCGGTCTCGGAGCGAGCGTCGATGTTCAGCTCACCGCGAGCGAACTTCTTCCAACCGTCATCGTTCTCGTCCCAGTTGATCTGGTAACGGACCATGCCGCCGATCTTCAGGCAGGTTTCGGTGCCCGGGATGTAGAAGAAGCCTGCGCCGTAGACGTCGCAAACGCGAACGTATTCCATCGGCTCCGGCTCGGGAACGATGATCGGGTCGGCTGCTTTTGCGCCGGTGGCAGCAGCTGCGAGAGCTGCGGAGCCGATGAGAAGGCTCTTGAGTTTCATGTTCTGACCTCCAGTCAAAGTTCTAAATGCGGGTCTGGGTATTTTTGCTGAAGGACAGCGTTCCCTGCCCCATCCCCAAGAATTGAAAAGTTCACGCTCTCGCGTCCCCTTTCCGAGCCTGACATTACTCATGGGGCCGCCGGGTTCAACCGCGATTACGCGGCAAGGCCCCCTGGTGACCTTCTATCCGGAATGGCTGTTGCACAAATGACACGATCTGGGCCGCCGGGTAAGGCTTTCTTAACACTTGGAGCCCGGATGAGCCCATAAGCGGGCGGTGTAGTGGGGGATTTTACTGTGTTTGGGAGACGAATCGTGGGGAATCCGGAATGGAACGCCTGGCCGAACCCTTGTTTGATTCTCTGACGACTCTCCGGGCAACTGGCGACATCGGCGCTCTGCGCTGACCACGATGTGGAATTTCTCTATAATAAAGCATGGAAATTCGAATGCCGTATTGATTGTCGGTCCGGTTTTCTTTATCCAGCGTCTCGCCGGAGAGGTGGCCGAGTGGTCGAAGGCGCTCCCCTGCTAAGGGAGTAGACCCCAAAAGGGTCTCGTGGGTTCGAATCCCATCCTCTCCGCCATTTTCCCTTAGCTTTGACAGTCCACCCAACAATTCAGACAAGCCGCACTTCGCGGTGATGGCCACCGACGCAGGTCGGATCCCGCCTCGTTTCCCTTGTTCTCGGGCATTTTTGCTTCCTCCGGTCTCATGATTCTGACTGGAGGTCAGAACATGAAACTCAAGAGCCTTCTCATCGGCTCCGCAGCTCTCGCAGCTGCTGCCACCGGCGCAAAAGCAGCCGATCCGATTTTCGTTCCCGAGCCGGAGCCGATGGAATACGTTCGCGTTTGCGACGTCTATGGTGCCGGCTTCTTCTACATCCCGGGCACCGAAACCTGCCTGAAGATCGGCGGCTATGCCCGCTATCAGATTGACTGGTCGGATAGCGATGATTCGAACTTTGCCGTTATGGGCGGCACGCTCTCCGCAAATTCGCTGAGCACTGATTCCGGTGGCTGGCGTAAACTGGCGCGCGCCAATCTGACGATCGATGCCCGGNTATGCCCGCTATCAGATTGACTGGTCGGATAGCGATGATTCGAACTTTGCCGTTATGGGCGGCACGCTCTCCGCAAATTCGCTGAGCACTGATTCCGGTGGCTGGCGTAAACTGGCGCGCGCCAATCTGACGATCGATGCCCGGTCGGAGACCGAATACGGCACGCTCGGCGGCTTTTTCGAGTTGCGCGCCGATGCCTATTCGGGTGTTTCCCGCCTCGGCATGCCTTCCGGCACGGCGCCGTTCTCGCTTAACGGGATCACGCGTGGCACTTATCTGAACCAGGCCTACATCACGCTTGGCGGTTTCTTCCTGGGCTACAAGGCCACGATCTTCGATCAGGGTCTTAGCGGCGAGTATGATGCCGGCGGCTTCGATGGCTCAATTCACACGCTGGGTTACACCTTCGTGCCGGGCAATGGTGTGTCGGTTTCGCTGGCTCTGGAAGAGAACGACTACAACTACGATTACACGCCCAACGTGGTCGGCAAGCTGGGCGTCGCGCAGGGTTGGGGTTCGTTCGACGCCTTCGTAGCCTATGACGCGACGGCCAAGGAGTGGGGCGTCAAGGGCTTCGCAAGCATCAATGCGACCGATCAGCTTACGCTCGAACTGCTGGCAACCTACTTCTCCGATCCGAGCCTCTACAGCAATGGCTATGACTACTCGCTCGGCGGTCATCTGAAATACGCGGCAACCCCCAAGCTGGCGGTTGGCTTCGGTGGCCAGTATCTCGGCGACAAGCACGGTTCCAGTGCAGACGACTGGGCCGTTGGCGGCGTCATCGACTACGAGCTGGTCGAAAATCTCGATACCAAGATCGCCGTGAACTACAAGGATGGCGACAGCTACAAGGACGGCGCGTTCAGCGGGTTCTTCCGCATCACGCGGAGCTTCTAAAGGTACCGTATCAGGTGAATGCCATTCCCCGGCGGCGCGTTCCGCTGGGGAATGGCTTTGAAGATATCGTGGGTGGCGGGCGCTTCGATCAGTGCAAAGTGCTTGTGGTGACTGGGTTTTGCGACATCTTCGTGCAGGCTCTCTGAAGAGTGGGTTTGCCAGTTCCGTTCAAAAAAGACCGGGTAAGAGAACGGTCGAACGTCGCCGGGGCTATACGGGGCGAACGGATAAACAAATGCAAATGTAAATTCTCTGGACTGCCGGGTAGTATCGGTGGTGTCTCCGACAATCGGAGATTGTGTATATTGGGGAACTGGAAGAATCTTGCTCTGTTAGACTCCTTTGGAAGTCGGGACAAAGTTGGATCGACAGGAATGAACCGCGCCCGGGACGCATACTGACATGGGGGATGTCAGCCGTCTTGAAGGAGCATGGGGCGTTCCAGGAGAGGGCTACTCTGTCACGTTCGACAGTGAGCGGCTCCGGCTTGTCTCTGAATTCAGCCTGAAGGAGCTCTTTGCAAAGTATGGCGACATACTTTGGGAGCCTGGCTCGCACAAATACAATGTCACCTTCTTTATCGGGGAGCTGGATGAGCTCCTGATGGGGAAGCGCTTCAGCACATTCGGGCAGGATGCCCTTGATGCGTTGATCGGGAAATTGCGCGCTCGCGGAAACAGCAATGCGACCATCAATCGAAAGATGGCCGCGCTGAGCAAGCTTCTGCGGAAAGCGCATAAAATGGGTGACATTCACAGCCTGCCCGAATTTCGACGTCAGAAAGAGCGCTCCGGACGCATCCGCTTTCTCTCGTGGAGCGAAGAGGAGATGCTTTTCGCCGCGATCCGACGCCGCAGCGAAGATGCCTGGCGGCTTTCTGTCTTTCTGGTGGATACGGGGTGCAGGCTGGGCGAAGCCATCGGGCTGACCTGGAACGACGTGCAGGGCGGACGCGCGAGCTTCTGGATCACAAAATCCGCGCGTGCGCGCTCCGTGCCGCTGACGGCGCGTGCGCAGAACGCTGCCGGTGTCCGGAAAGAGGGGCGGGAAGGGCCGTTCGCCATGTTGCGACAGGCCCAGTTTCGCACCATCTGGAATGAAGCCAAGGCAGAGGTGGGACTCTCACAGGATACGCAGGTCGTGCCGCATGTGTTGCGCCACACATGTGCGTCGCGTCTTGTGCAGGGCGGTATTGATCTGCGCCGGGTGCAGATGTGGCTTGGCCACCAGACGCTGACAATGACCGTGCGCTATGCGCATCTGGCGACCGGCGATCTCGACCCCTGCGTCGACGTTCTGGAGCGATGCTCCTGCGGCAAGATCACGACGGCCAGCTAGGCTCTGGTCCTGTGCCGGTGTGTTGGGGAGGGTGCTATCGCGGTCGGTGGGGGGCTTTATCCAGAGTGTCGCGGTGCTTTTTCGGCCTGATCGACAAAGGCTGCGATTTTTTCCGGCAAATCATCGGTTTCGAGCAGTGGTGCGTGTCCCTGTCCGGGAACGACAATGGACTGCATGTCAGGATGCCGGGTTTCCATCTCGCCCAGTGTTTTCATGGAGAGAAGACGCGAATTCTCACCGCGCACCGCAAGTAGCGGAATGCCGGTCAGGCCGGAAAAGAGCGGCCAGAGCTCCGGAAGCGGGCGATCCAGATCGATTTCCTTGAGCGGTTTGACGAGTTTTGGATCGAAATCCGCCAGAAGACGCCCGTTTTCCTGCCGATAGAGCGCACCGGTAAAGCGTTCCCAGTCTTCATCCGAAAGGGCGGAAAAGGCATCGCCATGGATGGTTTTCTGGATCTCAATCGCTTCTTTGAGTGTGGCCGGTTTGGGCGCGCGTTGCAGATAGGAGCGGATCTGGGCAAGACCGTCTCCTTCCACCACCGGGCCGATATCGTTGAGAACAACTGCCTTCAAAAGGGCAGGCCGTGAAGCGCTGAGCGCCATGATAATCAATCCGCCACGCGAGGTGCCGATGAAGGCCGCGTGTTCGACGCCCAGAACGGCAAGGCCGGCGGTGATATCGGCGGCCTCAATGGCCACGTCATAATGACGCCAGTCCGGGTCGCGGTCGGACAGGCCGCGTCCGCGATAGTCGAAGGTGACAACCTTGCGCGGTTTCGGGGCATCGGTCGCGAGGAAAAGGGCGAGCGGGTGGAAGTCCCGCGCATTGCGTGTCAGGCCGGGAAGGCAAACCACGGGCAGGCCGGGATTGTTTTCACCATAAACGCGAGCGTGAAGTTTCAGGCCATCCTGCGCCGTGTAGTAGACATCGCGAAAATCTTCTTCCGACACAGCTTCCCTCGAATGTCGCCTGTTTGCTGTTTGTATCAGACGGTTGGCGCATTGATCAGAGTCTCGATCAGCCGCCGACCGTCAGATCCTTTTCGATGTCGAACCGGCCGGTCAACTGCATCTTGTAGATCTGCAGATTCTCCATCACCCGTTGAACATAGTTGCGTGTTTCCGAATAGGGAATGCGTTCGATCCAGTCGACGATCTCCTCCACCGGTTTTCCGCGTGGATCACCATAGCGGCCCATCCATTCCGTGGCGCGGCTCGGACCGGCATTGTAGCCGGCGAAAGTGAGGATGTAGGAGCCGTTGAAGCGCGCGAGCTGCTCTTCCAGATAGGCTGCGCCAAGCGTCACATTGTAGGTGGGGTCTGCCGTCAGGCGGGCGCGGGAATAGGGCAGGCCGCTCTTGCGCGCCATTTCCTGTGCCGTTGCAGGCATGAGCTGCAGGAGGCCGCGCGCTCCGGCGGGCGAGACGGCTGCGGCGTTGAACTCCGTTTCCTGCCGGGCAATGGCGTAGGCGAGGGCCTGCCGGGCAGACGGGATGGAGGCGGCGTCCGGGATTGCGCCGACCGGATGGGCAAGTGCGCCGATGTCCAGTCCGCGCCCGGCTGCGATCTTGCCGACGCGCAGCGCCGTTGTGTAGTCGCCTCGGTTTGCCGCCATATTGGCCAGAAGCGCCAGCTCGCCCGGATTGTCGAGCTGTTGTGCGAGTTTCCGGTAAAGGCTGCCAGCGCGCCATGCATGGCTTGTCTGTTCCAGGCTCTTGATGGCGCGCACCATCTCGCGGGCAAAAAAGTGCCGCCGGTCGTCGTCCCGGGGGGCAGGCGCATCGGCTGCAAGCTTTGATTGCCCAAGCCGGGCCGTCGCCAGCTGCCCGTAGAAGGTCGCGCCGAAGCGCGCTGCCTCTTTATAATGGGCGTCCGCATCCCCGGAGCCGCCGGCATCTGCCGCGCGGCCGAGCCAGTAATGCGCTCTGGCGTTGGAAATCGGCCCTTCGGCGATTTCGGCGATGCGCGTGAAATGCTCTGCCGCCTTTTCAGGCCTGTCGAGCATGCGCAGTGCATACCAGCCGGCATGGAACTCCGCATCGGCTGCCCGCGAAGGGCTTTCGGCCGCATGGTTCGCCGCGACCTTATAGGCCGTTTCCGCGTCATCGATATCCAGAAGCTCGCGGGAGAGGACGCGTCGCTCCACCCACCATTCATCCGGGTCGATCAGGCTTTGCGCATCCTGCGGCGCGGTCAGCATGACCTTTGCAGCCTCGTCGAACCGGCCGCTGCGGCGCAAATAACGGGTTTTGGCGAAAAGATACCCGGCGCTCTGCTGCGCCTCGGGCACGGCGTCGAGCAGCTCTTCCGCATTTTTCTCGCCGCGAATGACCGCCGCCCATGCCCTGGTCAGTTCCACACCGCCGGCGCGTTCTGCGACGCGTTCGGCGGAGCGTATGCGCGCATTATAAAGCATCTGCTCCATCCGCACCCGGTGGTCGGCGGTTGAAAGCAGGGTGTCGAACTCTTTCATGAACGCTGTTTCGCGCGCCGCATCGAGTTTTGCCTCGCGCCAGAATGTGGATACCAGCGCACGCGCCTTGTCTTCCTGCGATAGCGCCAGATGCGCGCGGGCAAGCGCCACCGTTCCCTCAAAGGTTCGGGGCGGCATGTCTCCAAGCAGGGCGACGACCACATTGGGGCGCTGATTCTCGCGATAAAGCGCCCGCTCGCTGTGATCGCGCAGGGTGAGCATGCCGGGCCAGCCGGCGAGGTCGCCGGCAGTCTTGGCAATTTCGGCGCTGGACAGCGTGTCGCTGGCGGAAAGAACCAGAGACCAGCTCAAAATGCGGCGCTCGAGCCCGTTTTCCGTCATGCTGTTGCGCAGGGTGCGCGCCGTTTCGGGATCTCCGGTCGAGATGGCGTCCAGTCCCGCGATCATGGCGCGCATGTCGGTCGACTGACCGGTTTCGCCGTCCACGACATTGGGGCGCACGGTTGCACGGGTCAGCGCGTCAATCACGGCGCTGGGCGCAGTTGCTGCATCGGGACGCGCAAAGGGGATGGGCGCCATTTCGGGCAAAGACTGGGCCTGCACGATTGTCGAAACGGAGAGGAGAAGCAGCGGGACAAGCGCGGCTGATGTCTTCATGCAAAAAGCACCCGAACAGGTCGACCAGAGGTCCGACGATAATGAACCAGCGTGGACGCTGTTTTTTCCGGCGAGACGGGCCCGACCCCGTCCTGCTGAAGCAAACATGCCACTCAGGTCGGATTCTTGCGGGCAAGAGATGGCAAGACTATGGTGCGCCGCGACATCTTCGGCTAGAAGCATCCGTCGGCGGTTCTGGCCGTCATAATTGCATCCAATCTCATTCAGGAGTTCGACATTATGTTCAGGGGGTCTCTCACAGCGCTTGTGACACCGTTTGCCAAAGATGGCAGCCTGGACAAAAAAGCGTTTCGCGAACTCGTTGAATGGCAGATTGCCGAAGGCACGACGGGTCTTGTTCCGGTCGGCACCACGGGCGAAACGCCCACGCTGACGCATGAAGAGCATCGCGAAGTGGTCCAGATCTGCGTCGAGACGGCTGCCGGTCGCGTTCCGGTGATCGCAGGCGCAGGGTCCAATTCCACCCGCGAGGCCGTTGCGCTGGCCAAGTTCGCCGAAGAGGTGAAGGCCGACGCAGCACTGGTGGTCACGCCGTATTACAACAAGCCGACGCAGAACGGTCTCTATGAGCATTTTGCGACGGTGGCGCGTTCGACGAGCCTGCCGATCATCATCTACAACATTCCGCCGCGTTCGGTGATCGACATGTCGCCCGAGACCATGGGCCGGCTGGCGAAGGACTTTGCCAATATTGTCGGTGTGAAGGACGCAACGGCGAAGGTCGACCGCGTTTCAGAGCAGCGTCTCACCTGCGGCAAGGACTTCATCCAGCTCTCCGGCGAAGATGCGTCGGCTCTGGGCTTCAACGCACATGGCGGCGTCGGCTGCATTTCTGTGACGGCCAATGTTGCGCCGCGCCTGTGCGCGGAGTTCCAGGCAGCAACGCTTGCCAATGACAAGGAAAAGGCCCTTGAGCTGCAAGACCGGCTGATGCCGCTGCACAAGGCTATCTTCATCGAGCCGGGCCTGTGCGGTGCGAAATATGCGCTGTCGCGTCTCGGGAAGGCTGAAAATCGGGTCCGCCTGCCGCTCGTGCCGATCGAGGCTTCCACCGCGGCGGCCATCGACGCAGCCATGCAGCACGCAGGCCTGCTGAAGTAGAGCATTTTGCAGCCGGGCAAATACGCCCGGCGTCGCACAAATGCGGTGAAACAAACGGGCATTCTTCTGCCCGCTGGAAGGCGGAAGCGCTGATGAGCGCTTCCGGCGCATTTGGGACACATGGCGAAAGACAAGAATCCGAACGTTCAGACGATTGCCGAAAACCGCAAGGCGCGCTTCTCCTATGAAGTGCTGGACACGCTGGAAGCCGGCATTGTTCTGACGGGCACCGAAGTGAAGTCGCTGCGCGAAGGGCATGCGAACATCCAGGAAGCCTATGCCTCGATAGAGGACGGCGAATGCTGGCTGATCAACTCGTATATCCAGGAATATTCCGCCGGCAACCGGTTCAACCATGAGCCGCGGCGCAAGCGCAAACTGCTGATCTCCAAGCGGGAACTCTCAAGGTTCGCCCAGTCAATCGAGCGGGAGGGCATGACCCTCGTGCCTCTCAAGCTCTATTTCAACGAGCGCGGGCTGGCCAAGCTCCAGGTCGCCGTGGCGCGCGGCAAGAAGCTGCACGACAAGCGCGAGACTGCCAAGAAGCGCGACTGGAACCGCGAAAAGGCAAGGCTCCTGAAGCAGAGCGGTTGATCCGCATACTGCCGCAGAAGCGTTTCGCCATCAGAATCTAATTATCGAGAAATTCGCGTATATCGCGGAAAACGCTGACGAACATGTCTTCGGTCAGGCGGCCGGTGTTCGTGTTGTAGCGCGAGCAGTGATAGCTCGAGAATATGGAAAAGCCGGCGACTTCCTGGCGCGCGCCATGCGCGAACTTGTGTGCCGCGACGCGGCCGCCAAGGGCGCGCACGGTTGACTGATGCGCGATCACGCCGAGCGTCAGAATGGCCTTCATGTTTTTGAAGCGCTTCATCGTGGGGGCGAAAAAGTGTTCGCGGCAGGTGTTTATTTCCGAACCCACGGGCTTGTTTTCCGGCGGCACGCAGCGCACGGCATTAACGATTGCCGCATCGATGAGGGTGAGGCTATCGTCTGGGCGCGCCTCATACTCTCCTTCGGCGAAACCAAAGCGTTTCAGCGTGCTGTAGAGGAGGTCGCCGGCGTAATCGCCGGTGAAGGGGCGGCCGGATTTGTTCGCGCCGCGCAGGCCCGGTGCGAGGCCGACAATCAGAAGCGAGACATTGTCGTCACCGCCTTTGGGAAGAAAAGCCGGGACCGGCGCGTTGTGCCACTCGGGCTCCTTGACGCGCCAGTCTGCGATGAACTGGTGCAGGCGCGGACAAAGCGCGCAATCACGCGGCGGCTCGGTGGCCTGCGCCGGAACAGTGCTCATAGATCGTCGAACGTCTCGTCATCTTCAGGATCCGCCTTGCGGGAAGGCCGCTCGCTTGTCGCACGGCCAACTTCGTCGCGCAATGAGGAGAGATCGATGAAATTGTCCGCCTGACGGCGAAGATCGTCAGCGATCATCGGCGGCTGAGACTGGATGGTGGAAACGACGCTGACCTTGCGGCCCTTGCGCTGAAGAGCCTCGACCAGCGTGCGGAAGTCACCATCACCGGAGAAGATCACGTAATGATCGACCACGTCGCACAGCTCGAGCGCATCGATTGCCAGCTCGATGTCCATGTTGCCCTTGATCTTGCGGCGACCTGCGGAGTCGGTGAACTCCTTGGCCGGCTTGGTAACGACCTTGTAGCCATTGTAATCCAGCCAGTCGATCAGCGGGCGAATGGACGAATACTCCTGATCCTCCACCAGAGCGGTGTAGTAGTAGGCGCGCAGCAGGTAGCCGCGTTCCTTGAAGCTGCTCAGGAGCTTGCGGTAATCGATGTCGAACCCTAATGCCCGCGATGTGGCATACAAATTTGCGCCATCAATGAAGAGCGCTATCTTTTCCCGTGGATCGAACATCGTCAAATTTCCTGTTTCAAAAAAGGTTGGCGCACAAAACGAAAGCGTCGCGCCGGAAGGTGCCCAAAAAGCTATCTCTTATGAGGAAATAGCGCTGAACTATGATAGTTCCAACCAATATATAAATTCGTCATAATTACAAGCTGTGGGCTGGCGCGCCGGCTGCCATCACCGCGCCGCAATTGCGTGTTGATCGGAAAGCAAGCGTTGCGTCTCGGCCTTGAATTTTTCGGGCTGGCAGGGTATTGACGCGCTGGATTTCCTTGCAGATTTACGCATGAAAGGGGCACTGAATGGCCCGTGTGACCGTTGAAGACTGTATCGACAAGGTCGATAACCGCTTTGATCTCGTGCTCCTGGCGAGCCACCGCGCCCGCCAGATTTCGCAGGGCGAAGCAATTACCGTGGACCGCGACAACGACAAGAACCCCGTTGTCGCCCTGCGCGAGATCGCTGACGAGACCCTGTCTCCGGGCGACCTCAAAGAAGATCTGATTCACTCGCTGCAGAAGCATGTCGAGGTTGACGAGCCGGAAGCCGATCTCCCGGAGATCAGCGAGCCGTCCGCCGAGGCTGTGGAAGCAAGCGCAGAGCAGCCGGAGGAGGAGATTTCCTTCGACCGCATGAGCGAAGAAGATCTGCTCGCCGGCATCGAAGGCCTCGTGCCGCCGGAAAAAAGCGACGATTTCTGATCGACACGAATGTTCGGCATGGCAATCTCTTCCTTGCCGGAACATTCCTGCCTATCTTAAACATGCGCCGTGCACCTCGCGGCGCATGTTTTGCTTTGCGTAGACAACAATAAGAACAGAGGAAGCCGCCCATGATGCGTCAATACGAGCTTGTCGAGCGTGTTCAACGCTACAAGCCGGACGTCAATGAGGCGCTACTCAACAAGGCCTATGTCTACGCAATGCAGAAGCACGGTCATCAGCGCCGCGCCTCTGGCGATCCCTATTTTTCACATCCTCTGGAAGTTGCCGCCATCCTGACCGACATGCATCTGGACGAGGCGACCATTGCTGTCGCCCTCCTGCATGACACGATCGAGGATACGAGCGCGACCCGCGCCGAGATCGATGAACTGTTCGGCCCCGATATCGGCAAGCTCGTCGAGGGTTTGACCAAGCTGAAGCGTCTCGATCTCGTTTCCAAGAAGGCGCATCAGGCAGAAAACCTGCGCAAGCTTCTGCTCGCCATTTCCGACGATGTGCGCGTGCTTCTGGTGAAGCTCGCTGACCGTCTGCACAACATGCGCACGCTCGATCACGTGCCCGAGCACAAGCGGCTCCGGATCGCCGAAGAGACCATGGACATCTATGCGCCGCTGGCCGGCCGCATGGGCATGCAGGACATGCGCGAGGAGCTTGAAGAGCTCGCCTTCCGCCACATCAATCCCGAAGCGTTTCGCGCGGTGACGGAGCGGCTGGCGGAGTTCTTCGAGCGCAATCGCGGGGTCATCAAGGCCATTGAAGAGGCGCTGTCGCACCTCTTTACCGAACACCAGATCGAGGCGACGGTGAAGAGCCGCCAGAAGAAGCCCTGGTCGGTGTTCCGCAAGATGGAGACGAAGGCGCTTTCCTTTGAGCAGCTGTCGGACATTTTCGGTTTCCGCGTGCTCGTCGATACGGTCGAAGACTGTTACCGGGCGCTGGGCGTCATCCACTCCACTTGGTCGATGGTGCCGGGGCGCTTCAAGGACTACATCTCCACGCCCAAGCAGAATGACTACCGGTCTATCCATACGACGATTGTCGGGCCGTCGCGCCAGCGCGTGGAACTGCAGATCCGCACCTATGACATGCACGGCATTGCCGAATACGGTGTTGCCGCGCATTCGATCTACAAGGATTTCGGCGGCAAGGTGAACGGCGCGGATCACCGCATCTCGCGCGACACCAATGCCTATGCCTGGCTGCGGCGCACCATCGAGGCGCTGTCTGAGGGCGATACGCCGGAAGACTTCCTCGAAAACACCAAGCTGGAACTGTTCCAGGACCAGGTTTTCTGTTTCACGCCCAAGGGGCGGCTGATTGCGTTGCCGCGCGGGGCAACGCCCATCGACTTTGCCTATGCGGTCCACACCGAGGTGGGCGACACCTGTGTCGGCGCGAAGGTCAATGGCCGGATCATGCCGCTCATGACCGAGCTGAAGAACGGTGACGAAGTGGAGATCATCCGCTCCAAGGCGCAGGTGCCGCCGGCGGCGTGGGAATCGGTCGTTGTCACCGGCAAGGCGCGCGCCGCCATCCGCCGCGCCACGCGAAACGCGATCCGCAAACAGTATTCCGGTCTCGGCGCGCGCATTCTCGAGCGCGCCTTCGAGCGGGCCGAAAAGACCTTTTCGCGCGATGCGCTGAAGCCGGTGCTGCACCGGCTCGGTCGGCAGGATGTGGAGGATGTTCTGGCTGCGGTCGGGCGCGGGGAGCTTTCCTCGCAGGACGTGGTTCGCGCCGTGTTCCCCGACTACAAGGACGAGCGCGTCACGCAGGCCCCCAAGGAGCGCGAGGAGGGCTGGTTCAACCTGCGCAATGCGGCGGGCATGCTGTTCCAGATCCCCGGCCGCTCTTCGCGCAAGGCCAAGCGCACCACGCGCGATGCTTCAGGCGAAACCCCGCAGGGCAGCGCTGTGCCGATTCGCGGCGTGACGGGCGATCTGCCGGTCAGCTTCGCGCCTGAAGGGGCGGTGCCGGGCGACCGCATTGTCGGCATTCTTCAACCCGGTTCCGGCATCACCATCTATCCGATCCAGTCGCCGGCGCTCACCGCGTTCGACGATCAGCCGGAGCGGTGGATCGATGTGCGCTGGGACATTGACGAGCACATGAAGGAGCGCTTCCCGGTCCGCATGTCCGTCACGGCCATCAACGAGCCCGGCTCGCTGGCCGAGATCGCGCAGGTGGTGGCCTCAAACGATGCCAACATCCACACGCTTGCCATGGAGCGCACCGCGCCCGATTTCACCGAAATGCTGTTCGATCTCGAGGTCTGGGACCTGAAGCATCTCAATCGGCTGATTTCGCAACTCAAGGAAATCACGAGCGTGAGCGATGCGCACCGCGTGAACGGCTGATCGCACGGGCGGGGCAAGGCATCACAATGTTGCGGCCCGCTGTCCGATGGTGGTGGGGCATGCGCCAATAGGCGGTTGCGCCGCCCCGACAGTCAGCAAAATGGCCCGCCCGTCTGCAAATTGGTTACTTGCGGCGCGGCCGGGGTGAATTGACCCGACCAGCGCTCATGAACAACGTGCCGAATGCGCTGTTTCTGGCAAGATACGCCTTTGGCGAGACTGGGAGTAGGCGGGGTGATCGCGGTTTTCACCCTGATCGTTTTGCTGTTCTACCCAATGCCTGGGGCCAGCGCACACCCGGCTCCCGAGATGGCAACCGCAAGCGTGATTGCAGTCGCCGCTGATCATGGGCCGGAGGGCTATGCTCATGATGACGTGGATGCCTCCGCTCAGGATTGCTGCGCTCTTCACTGCATGCCCATGGGGCAGTCATCTTTCCATGCCATCCGGCCTGTGCGCTTCGCCGCGTGTCTGGCCGCTGATCCGGCAGAAAACATCTGCGCCTTTCAGGCTAAACGATTGCTCAAGCCGCCCCGTCAAAACCTCTCCTGAACATTCTCCCCGCGCGATCTGAACGCCTCACGCATCGCCGTGCGTTCGTCCGGGCGCGGGGAGGAACGCTCCTTCTGTTCAAGAGAGGCTGATATGAAAGCTCTACTGCATTTCGACAGTGGCGGGATCAAGCGCGCCGCCCGGCCGTTACGCTCCGCCCTTTCAAAGCTGCATCTCGTCGCCCGCCGTGCGGAGCTGACGGGCGCATATCCAGACCGGCAAAGCGCCGTGCGCGCAGCGCCGGGCTGGGCGCTGACCGATTACGATCACGAAGTGGTCGTGCCCGTTGCGCTCGACAAGATGAGCCGGGTCATTGACTGGGATTACCCGATCCTCTTCTGGCTCGAACGGGAGCTGCGCGCACGCAATGGCGCGCCGTTGCGCCTGCTGGATGCCGGTGGGCATGTGGGCACCAAGTTCCGTGCCTTTCGTGACCTTCTGGATCTCTCACGGGTGCAATGGCAGGTCTATGAACTGCCGGCGATGGTGAAGGCGGGAAGGGAGATGGCGGTTTCCGAAGGTCTGGAGGCGCAACTCTCGTTTTGCGATTGCCTTGAGGAAATAGAAGAAGCGGACATCCTGCTTTGCTCGGGACTGCTGCAATATCTGGATATGCCGTTTCCCGATTTCGTCAAAAGCCTGCCTGCGCGGCCAAGGGTGATTCTTCTCAACAAGGTCGCCTTAAGGGAAGGGCCTTCGGTCTACACGCTGCAGCGTGGCGGGCCGACCTATCTGCCCTACCATATCCGCAACAAGGCCCGCTTTCTGGATGATCTGGAGGCGCTCGGTTATCAGGTCGTCGACAGCTGGCGTATCCAGTATCTGGCGCATCAGGTTGCGAGTCACCCTGAACTCGGCTGGAGCGAGAGCCGCGGCTACATGCTTCAGGACAGGAACATGGCGCGCGTTTCATAGCCGCGCGTCATGCGGTCACTGATTGATCGGCGGCGTCAAAATTCTGCCGTTTCAGGCGCTTAGAACAATTGCGTTTCCGGCCATCTCTTCGGAAGCGCAATTGGTCGAGTGGTTGCCCTTGCCCCATCTGTCTCAGCTTGCCTATATCGATGCACAAACCGGTTTGCGGGAACGCGCCGTTAAGGAGGTCGGTCTTATAGGATCGGAGTGCTGGGGGAGAAGCATGTTGGCATTCGGGGGTGCGGTGTAGTCGCGATGTTGTTTCGACGTAGAAAACCTGCCGATTTATGGGAAAAGACGCGAACCCTCGTTTGGCCGCGTCGGTCTTTCTGGCGATCCGCACAATATTTCGTAAAGCGGGCCCTTCGGCTCACGGCAACGCCGCATGCCATCGCAGCCGGCGTTGCGGCAGGCGTTTTTGCGTCCTTCACGCCCTTCATGGGCTTTCACTTTTTCATCGCCGCCGGTCTGGCCTGGTGCCTGGGCGGAAACCTTGTCGCCTCGGCCATCGGCACCGCCATTGGAAATCCGCTGACATTCCCCTTCATCTGGGGCGCGACGCTCGAGACCGGGCGCATGATCCTCTACGGCGGCGATATTCCTCAGGGAGCGCCCATCCATCTGGGCAAGATGCTGAGCCATCTCGAATTCTCGCAGCTCTGGGAGCCACTCCTGAAGCCCATGTCCATCGGCGCTCTGCCGCTCGGGATCAACTTCGCTCTGGTCTTCTATTTTCTGACACGCTGGGCGGTTTTCGGGTTTCGTGAGCAGCGCCGCAAACGCCTTGCCGAGCGCGCGCGCCGCAGGGCGAACCAGCAGGCCTTTGGTGCAGGGACGGCAACAAGTTCATGATTATCGGTATCGGAAGCGACCTGATCGACATTCGGCGCGTCGCAAAAACGCTCGATCGCTACGGCGAACGGTTCACGCAGCGTGTGTTTACAGAGGTGGAGCGCGCGAAGTCTGACAAGCGCCGCGAGCGTGCTGCCTCCTACGCCAAGCGCTTCGCAGCCAAGGAAGCCTGCTCCAAGGCGTTGGGCACGGGCATTTCGCGCGGTGTCTTCTGGCGCGAAATGGGCGTCGTGAACCTGCCGGGCGGCAAGCCGACCATGGAGCTTTCCGGACGCGCGCGCGAGCACGCCATGAACATGACGCCGCCTGGAATGAAAGTGCTTGTCCATTTGACCATTACCGACGACTTTCCGCTGGCTCAGGCCTTCGTGATTATCGAGGCGGTTCCCGACACGGGAAACTGAGGCTGAAAACTGCGCAAGGGAGCGTTGTCGCATTGCCGCCGCCTTTCTGGCGCGATAAGACCGTGCCGAAACAGTCGAACCGAGGAAGTAATGAGCGTGGCTGACAAGACGAAGAAGAAATCGGGCGGGGCAGGCGAGACGGTGAGCGTGATCGTCCAGGCGCTTATTCTGGCGCTGGTTATCCGCACCTTCTTTTTTCAGCCATTCTCCATTCCATCGGGCTCGATGCGTCCGACCCTGCTTGAAGGCGACTATTTGTTCGTCACCAAGTGGGCTTACGGTTATTCACGCCATTCGCTGCCGTTCTCGCCGCCGCTGTTCTCCGGCCGTATCTGGGCGTCCGAGCCCGAGCGCGGCGATGTGGTGGTGTTCAAATTCCCGCCGAACCCGTCCATCGATTACATCAAGCGTGTGGTTGGCCTGCCGGGCGACAAGATCCAGATGCGCGATGGTGTTCTCTTCATCAATGATGAGCCGGTGCAGCGCGAGAAGCTTGGCCAGATCACCGATCCCGACATCACGGAGATGGACCGCCCGGTCGATGTCTATCGCGAGACCCTGCCCAATGGCGTTTCCTACGAGACGCTGGACCTGACGGAGAACGGCGTGGGCGACAACACGCGCGAGTTCGTGGTTCCTGAAGGCCATTACTTCATGATGGGCGACAACCGCGACAACTCCGCCGACAGCCGTTTCTCGGTCGGTTTCGTGCCGGCTGAAAACCTGGTGGGCCGCGCCAATGTGATCTTCTTCTCCATCGCCGGCGGTGCAAGTCCGCTTGAGCTGTGGCGCTGGCCGTCGGAAGTGCGCCCGTCGCGCATTCTCAACTGGGTCGACTGAGCCTTGCCAAAAACCATGGCTGTCAAACGACTGCGCGGACCCCAGCTCGTCGCTGAGGTGTCCCGGCGCACCGGGTTTGCTTACAAGGACGCCGCGCTGGTCGAGGAAGCGATGACGCATTCCAGCGCGCGCGGTCGCGCGGGCGTGGATTATCAGCGTCTTGAATTTCTCGGCGACCGGGTTCTCGGACTGGCCGTTGCCGAACTGCTCTTCGAGAGCTTTCCCAAAGCGCCGGAAGGTGAACTCTCGGTGCGCCTCAATGCGCTGGTGAATGCCGAGACGCTGGCCGAAGTCGCCGACGAACTGGATATCAGCCCGCTGATCCATATGGGCAGCGATTTGCGTGGGGCTGCGACACGCAAACAGATCAATCTGCGCGCCGATGTGATGGAAGCCCTGATTGCGGTCGTCTTCCTGGAAGCGGGGATCGACGCGGCCCGCACATTCGTTCGCACCCATTGGGGATCGCGCGCGCGGGCCAAGGGCGCTGACCGACGCGATCCCAAGACAGCGCTGCAGGAATGGGCGCATCAGGTTGCTGGCGTCACGCCAGCCTATAGTGTTGACGATCGGCAGGGACCGGATCACGATCCGGTCTTCTCGGTCGCCGTAAAGATCAAGGGTTATGACCCCGCATTCGGCAAGGGACGCTCCAAGCGCGAAGCCGAGCAGGCGGCGGCCACGACCATGCTGGAGCGCGAAGGCGTCTGGCATAGAAACGAGAACGTATCATGAGTGAAGACATATCGATCGACAGCCCGCAGGGTGAAACCCGCTCCGGATTCGTGGCGCTGATCGGCGCGCCGAATGCCGGCAAATCGACGCTGCTCAATCAGCTCGTGGGCGCAAAAGTGTCCATCGTCACTCATAAGGTGCAGACGACCCGCGCCATCGTGCGCGGCATCGCCACCCATGAGAGTGCGCAGATCGTGTTCATCGACACGCCGGGCATCTTCAATCCGCGTCGCACGCTCGACCGCGCCATGGTCACCACCGCCTGGGGTGGGGCCAAAGACGCCGATGTGGTGGCGTTCCTCATCGATGCCGAACGCGGCATCAAGGGAGATGCGGCAGCCATTCTTGAAAAGCTCAAGGACGTCGCTCAGCCCAAGATCCTCATCCTCAACAAGGTCGACCGCGTGAAGCGCGAAACCCTTCTTGAGCTGGCGGCAAAGGCCAATGAGGCGGTGGCGTTCGAGCGCACCTTCATGGTCTCGGCGCTGCAGGGCTCGGGCTGCGATGACCTGCTTTCCTATTTCGCCGAAACGCTGCCGGTCGGTCCCTGGTACTATCCGGAAGACCAGATTTCGGATCTGCCGATGCGCCAGCTCGCTGCCGAGATCACGCGCGAGAAGCTGTTTCTGCGGCTGCATCAGGAAGTGCCTTACGCCATCCATGTGGAGACGGAGAAATGGGAGGAGCGCAAGGACGGGTCCGTGCGCATCGACCAGGTCGTCTATGTGGAGCGCGACAGCCAGAAGAAAATCGTGCTCGGCCACAAGGGCTCGGCCATCCGTGCCGTCGGACAGGCCGCGCGTGAGGAAATCGCTGATATTCTCGAGCAGAAGGTTCATCTCTTCCTGTTCGTGAAGGTGCGCGAAGGCTGGGGCAATGACCCAGAGCGCTACCGCGAGATGGGGCTTGAATTCCCGTCCTGACGGGAGGACAGTGGCCGCATGGAATGGCGCGACGAAGGGATCATTCTGGGCGCCAGAAAGTATGGCGAGACGAGCGTCGTCCTTGAAACGATGACGGCGGCACATGGCCGTCATCTGGGGCTGGTGAAGGGCGGCCGGTCACGCCGCATGCAGCCACTCCTGCAGCCGGGCAATCGTGTTGATCTCGTCTGGCGCGCCCGGCTTGAAGAGCATCTCGGCGCGTTTCAGGTTGAACCTCTCGAGCTCAACGCCGCGCGATTGCTCGCCTCGGCCGTCGCCATTCACGGCATCCAGCTTCTCGCCGCACATCTGCGGCTCATGCCCGAGCGCGACGCGCATGCGGGGCTCTACGAAACACTCAAGGTCATCACGGCGCATCTGGACGAGCCCGAGATTGCCGGGCCGCTGATGGTGCGGTTCGAGCTGGCGCTTCTGGACGAGCTGGGTTTCGGGCTGGATCTTGGAAAATGCGCGCTAACGGGAAGCCGCGAAGGGCTGGCCTATGTCTCGCCCAAATCCGGGCGTGCGGTGACGCAGGAGGCCGGAACGCCGTGGCGCGACAAGCTTTTGCCATTGCCGGCTTTTCTGACCACGCGGAACACGGCGGAGACGACGCGCGAAGCGCTCGATGACGCCTATAGGCTGACCGGCTTCTTCTTTCATCGCAATGTATACGAGCCGCGCGGCATGGAAGAGCCCGATGCGCGCGGCGGTTTTCTGATGGCGCTGGCCCGTAGCGCCGAGCGCGCCACGGACTGAACTTCGTTTATTCTGCCGGGGCGAGGGACGGGCGCGTAACAGCGGCTTCCCGGATCGGCATGTGCACCACGGCAGCGAACAGGCCGAGCAGAACGCCAAGCCACCACACGGGATCGTAGCTGCCGAAAATGTCGTAGAGATAGCCGCCGAGCCAGACGCCCAGGAAGGAGCCGACCTGGTGGGAGAAGAACACGATCCCGCCCAGAAGCCCCAGATGGCCCGTGCCGAACATGATCGCCACCAGACCGTTCGTCGGGGGCACGGTGGAGAGCCATAAAAGCCCCATGACGATGGCGAAGATGATGACGCTTGTGGGTGTCTGGGGCAGGAGCAGGAAGGCCGTCACCGCGATGGAGCGCGCGATATAGATCAGCGACAGGAAGCCCGGCTTTGAATAGCGTTGACCGATATAGCCGGACGCCAGAGAGCCGATAATGTTGAAAAAGCCGATCAGCGCCAGCGCGATTACCGCATAGCGCGCATCAATGCCGATGTCGCCGATATAGGCGGGGAAGTGCGCGGTGATGAAGGCGACCTGAAAACCGCAGACGAAGAAGCCCGCAACCAGCAGAAGAAAACTGCGATGGCCGAAAGCCTCGCGCAACGCTTCGCCGATGGTCTGCTTGAAGATCTCGGCGCTGTTTCTGGCGGTGGCGGCATTGCCGACGAGCGGGATTGCCAGAAGCGGCACCACCAGCATGGCTATGCTCATATAGACAAGCGTGTCCGACCAGCCGAATGCATCAATCAGCCCCTGACTGATCGGGGCGAAGACGAACATGCCGGCGGAGCCGGCGGCTGTCGCCAGACCGAAGATCAGGCTGCGCTTGTTGGCAGGCGTGCTGCGCGCGAAGGCCGCAAGAATGATGCCGAAGGAGCCGCCCGCGACGCCGAGCCCCACAAGCACGCCACCGCCGATATGCAGCATGGCTTCGCTGGTGGGCATCGACATCATCAGAAGACCGGCAGCGTAGATCACCGCAGAAAGCGCCAGAACCCGCCAGGTTCCAAACCGGTCTGCTATCGCGCCGAAGATCGGCTGACCGACGCCCCAGAGCAGGTTCTGGATCGCCATGGCAAGGCCGAATGTGGTGCGGTCCCAGCCGGTTTCGGCCAGAAGCGGGAGCTGAAAGAAGCCCATCGCCGAACGCGGGCCGAAGTTCAGCGCCGCGATCAGACACCCGCAGACAACCACCAGCCAGGGAAAAGAGGGCTGGCCGGCATCCCGGCTGGTGCTTTGCTGTGTCATGGGAGTTTTCGCCTTGCGCTTCCAGTGTGGGAGGACGTTTCGGCGTGCAACCTAGCTCAGCAGTGCAACTGTTTTAATCGACAAATTGTGCACGAAAGATCAGTTTTTCTCATAATTTAGCTGGCGTCATGGGAATAAACCGGCGGACAGAAGCGTTGATGTAAAAGAAGCATCAGGACCCGTCCGAAAGACGGGCAGGGGGCATGGACGGCAGACGAAAGGCGATTGTCGGCGAGATACCGGGGCTCCGGCGCTATGCGCGCGCGCTCATGCATGATGCCGATGCCGCCGACGATCTCGTGCAGGACTGTCTGGAGCGCGCTTTTCTGCGGCTCGACAACTGGCAGACCGGCACGTCGCCGCGCCGATGGCTCTTCACGCTGATGCACAATCTATTCGTGGATGGCGTCCGCGCGCGCAAACGGCGTGGCGAGGTGTCCGATCAGGTGGCATTCGATGCGCCGGATCTGTCGAGCGCGCCGGAACAGAATGGCGTTCTTGATCTGCGCGACGTGCTCGACGCCCTTCAGGACGTGGCGCCCGAGCGGCGCGCCGCCATTCTGCTGGTCGGCGTGGAGGGCATGAGCTACGCCGAGGCTGCACAGGTTCTGGACATTCCGACCGGAACGCTTATGTCGCGCGTGGCGCGCGGGCGGCAGGATCTGCGTGACGTGCTCGATCTTGCGCGGCGGCGGCGCATTCTCAAGGCGGTGGAATGATGACGCAACGCAGCTTTGATGAGAGAGACATCCACCTTGCGCTCGATGGCGAGTTGCCGGCCGAGGACATGGCTGCCTATGAAGCCTGGCTCATGGCGCGACCCGACATGCGGGCGCTCAGCGCGCGCTATGCTTCCGACCGTGCGCTTCTGCGCGAGACGCTCTCGGGGCTCGCCGGTGAGGAGCCGCCGCAGCGATTATCTGATGTGGGGCTGGGAGCCGGTCGACGCAAAAGCCCGGCGCGCCGCCGCAGCATGGTTGCAGCGGCTGCCGCGCTGCTTCTGGCAGTGGGGGCGAGTGCCGGATATTGGGCAGGGCGCACAGGCTTCAATGGTGCAGAAACGCTTGCCACGCTTGAAGTCGTGGGGCAGGCGGTCGCGGCGCATCAGGTTTATGCGTCGGAAAAACTGCATGTGGTCGAGGTTGGGGCGAGTGATCGCAACCATCTGGTCGGCTGGCTTTCAAATCGCGTGGGCACGCAGCTTGTTGCACCTGATCTGCGACCGGAGGGTTTCGACCTCATGGGCGGACGGCTTCTGCCTTCGGGCGACAAGACGGCCGCGCAGTTCATGTATGAAGACCCGGAAGGCGAGCGGATTTCTCTTTATGTCGCGCACTGCCTTCAGGATGAGAAAACAGGCTTCCGCCTGTTCGAGGAGGAGGGTAGCCGCGCCTTCTACTGGCATGAAAACGGGTTTTCCTACACCGTGGCCGGTGCGATCCCGCAAGCGCAGCTGCTGGAGCTGGCGAATGCCACCTATCGCCAGCTGATCGCCGGCAGGTGATGCCGGGTTGGTTGCCCTGAAGAAAAGGCGTTCCACCCATCCTGTGAACGGGTGGAACGGTTTGGTTCAGCCTTTTGCAAGAGCCTTTGTGGCGCCGCCGGAGGCGGGCTTCTTGCTGTCGAGCGGCAGGTAATGCACATCGCGCTGCGGGAAGGGAATGGAAATGCCCTTCTCGTCGAAGGCCTGCTTGGCCGCCTTCGTCATGTCGAGGCGCGTCTGCCACCAGTCGGCGGTCGAGGTCCAGTAGCGCAGCGTGACGGCCACGGCGCTGTCGCCAAGTTCGGACACGTAGGTCACCGGTTCCTGATCTTTCAGAATGCGCTCGTCGGCAGCGGCCAGATCCATCATGGTCTGCTGCGCCAGATCGATGTCGTCGCCATAGCCGATGCCGATCACCAGGTCGTTGCGGCGGCGCGAGTTGCGCGAATAATTGGTGACCGAGGTGTTCCACAGCGAGCTGTTGGGCGCGAGAATGTAGAGGCCGTCGACGGTCTTCATTTCCGTGGCGAAGAGGCCAATGGCCTGGATGGTGCCGGAAATGCCGCTGGCTTCCACGAACTCGCCGACCCGGAAGGGTTTCAGGACCAGCAGCATGATGCCGGCCGCCACATTCTGGAGCGTGCCCTGAAGTGCAAGGCCAATTGCGATGCTGGCGGCGCCCAGCGCTGCAATGATGCTGGCGGTTTGCACGCCAAACTGGGCGAGTACCGTGACGCCGACGAGAACCAGAACCGCATAGCGGGCGACCTGGGACAGGAAGCTGGTGAGCGTGGCGTCGAAGGAGCGGAAATGCTCGAGCGTGCGGCGCACCCATTTTTCGACCATGCCCGCGACGATGAAGCCGGCAATGATGAGAATGATGGCGCCGAGAATCGAGAAGGCGTAGGAAACAGCGAATGCGCTGACCTCCGCCCAGGCCGCCTGGGCAGCGGTCGTGATGGTCTCAGTTTTAAATTCCATTGTGGGGGACGTCTCCGTGCCATTGTGGTCGTTTGCGGCGTGCGAGGGCTGGAAGAAACTTGCCCTCCCTTTGTGTGCGGCGCGCCGTGAGCGGCCGACAGGTGCTCGACTGCGAAAGCCGGCGAACACCCGTGTCTAACAAGCCTTGCATCCGGCTGTAAATCCGGCGTGACAGGGAGGAGAATACAAAGCCGGCTGCTTAGCCCTGCCGGCCAAGCTCGATTTCCGCAAAGCGCGCGAGGAAGGCTTCCTGCGCCAGTCTGGGCGGCTGGGGGGCGATTGCGATGCCTTCCGGTGGCATGCCGCGCGGGCGGCCGAAAAACTTCGCCGCTTCGGGAACCTCAAAACCCGCCAGTTGCGTCGCTTCGTAGAAGGCGGCGATCTGGTCGGCGCGTTTGATGGCCTTTTTCAGCTTTTGCGAGAGGTCGGGCGGAAGCGAGAAGCGCAGATGGATGGCTGTCTGAAGCCGCTTCTCGACGGATTTGTAATCATCGCCCAGCGTTGCCTTGAAGGGCGAGATCATGTCGCCGATCACATATTCCGGGGCATCGTGCAGAAGCGCGGCGAGCGCATGGTCCGGCGTTGCGTCGCCCGAAAGCTGGCTGAAGATCTCTTCCACGAGAAGGGAATGCTGCGCGACGGAATAGGCGTGGTCACCCCTTGTCTGCCCGTTCCAGCGCGCGACACGCGCAAGCCCGTGTGCGATGTCGATGATCTCGACGTCAAGCGGCGAGGGATCGAGCAGATCGAGGCGGCGGCCGGAAAGCATCCGCTGCCAGGCGCGCATTCCGGTCTTTGCCGTCGGGGCCGCCATCAGCCCGCATCTCCGTCACCGGCCGGAAAGGTGAACGTCGCCCAAGCCGGAATGGCGAGGATCACTTCGGTTTCGCCTGCGGTGATCGGGTTGCCGGCGTCCATCGCGTCCTTCACCCGGTCGATCCGGGCGATGGCGAGCGCCTGATTTCCGGACACGGTTCCAAGCGCGCCCAGCGGCTTGCCGCCTGCCCTGAGCTCGGTTCCGGCGGCGGGCAGGTCTTTATCGGCCTGAGCGATCAGAAGCCTGCGGCGCGCGGTGCCGCGATGATGCATGCGCGAGACGACTTCCTGACCGACATAGCAGCCCTTCCTGAGGCCGACGCCGCCATTCTGGTCGAAAAGCACATCATGGGGAAAAGCGTCGCCGAGTTCGTAGTCGCTGCCGCTTTCTGCAACGGCATGGGCGATCCGCAGGCGGTCCAGATCCTCGACGCCGGCATCCTGTGCGGGCGCATCTCCATAGTGTCGGTAGACCGTGATGGTCTCGGGGAAACGTCGGTCGATTACGGTTGAATCACTGTATGAAGAACCAGAATCACTTTCCCATGAAACAGAGATAACACTCTGTTCAGGCGAGGAAATCTGAGCCTTGGCGCGCAGCTTGTAGAGCGTGAGGCGCTTGACCAGATCTGCTGCAATATCGGCCCGGCATTCGATGCGGAATGCTTCGTCGCCCGCCCTTGAGATCAGGAAATCGAACAGGATCTTGCCCTGCGGCGTCAAAAGCGCCCCGGGGCGACACTCACCGGAGCAAAGCTTTGCGAGGTCCGTGGTGATCACGTTTTGCAGAAAATGTTCGGCCTCGGGGCCCTCAAGCGTGAAGAGCGCGCGATTGTCGAGATGGCAGGTCGGCATGGCTGATCCGGGGAAGATTCTAGATAGGGCCTGCCCTCTAGCTAGGATGCTTTTGCGCTGGCGACAACCCGGCTTCTTTGTCTGGGGCCGTGCCCAGGGCCCTGACCCTAGCGCCCGGTCTTTTCACGCAACCGCGCCGCCGCTTCGGCGAGCGTTCTCGCGCTTTTCGCGCTCAGCCCGCCATCCTGATAATCACGGCGGATCGCATCTTCGATTTCATCGGCGATGCTGTCGAGGGAGGGGCCTCTGTCGGTTCCTTGAGCACTTCGGTGATCGAACAGATTGATCCATTGGTCCGTGTCGCGGCCAAAGCGCATCAGGCGATCCAGATAGATTTCCGCACTGCCATCGCGCGACAGAAGGCCAAACAGGCCCGCAGCCAGCGAGAGCGGGCTCATGACCACGTCGCGAAGACCATCGGCCATCAGCTTGACCTGAAAGAGAACCACGCGGCGCACGAGCCGCGTTCGTTGGCCCGAGCTTTTGGAAGTTGCAAAAGCACCGGCTCGAGGCTGCGCCATCCCGTTCATGCGTTCCTCCCTGAAACTCAATTGGATATGGGGGCGCAGTGCCCGATTGCAAGAAATGCGGTCTTCGCTTGCAGTCAGTCTCCGGCGACGAAGAAGGACCAGCGCCCCTCAGGCGTGATGCCCACACGATAGAAGATGTAAGCGCCGAAGCTCTTCATGTCTTCGTAGTCGCCGGCCGTGACGAGCGTGAAGAGTTCCACACGTTGCTTCTTGTCGAGCGTTTCCAGCGGCAGGGCGAAGAAATAGGGCCAGACATACATTTCCTGCGGCGTGCCCTGATCGAGATGCACATAACCCGCCTGCAGAACCTCCAGCAGGATTGCGAGGATTTCCTGACCTTCCTCGTCGCCCGATAACTCCAGAAGATGCTCAAGCGGGTCGCCCTCCAGAACGCCCAGCGAGAGGCGCGTTCCGGTTTCGCTGTTGCCGATCAACGGGCGCAGCTGTTCGAGGTCGCCGCTCTTGGTCGCTTCAACGATCAGGCCATGCATGCGGCGCACGGGTTCGGGCAGCTGCTCCAGATCGTACTGAACCTGAGGGATATCCTTGCCGATCTCGGTGTCAGGACGCACCGTGTCGCGCAGGGGGGTGTCCTTCAGGGGCGTCGCCCCCTCTGCATCGCCGGGCGTTTCACTGTTTCCGGCAGGCATGCGGATGGGCGGGGGAAGCGGAACACGCTCCACGCTGTCGGTGTCTGCTTCTTCTTCCGCTGCCGGTGCCTCATGCAGTTCGCTCAGCGCCAGCGCCGGGGTGGCGGCCCCCATGGTCAGCAGCAGCGCTACCGGTCCGGCCAGAAGTCGCCATCCGGGCCCGGCCAGCGACAGCGGGGTTGCAAGGCTCTGAACGTTCAGGAGATGCCGCATCATTATCAGGTCTCAGTTTCCGTAGCGCTGCACGATTTCTTCGGACAGGCGCGAACCTTCTTCCATATACCGGTCAATGGCGGCCAGAGCCTGCGCCGTGCACTTCTCATAGGTGCCGGCGAAGGAGCGGTAGCCATGATTGAAGCTGGCGATCAGCTTTTCGCGGCGATCCGGCGTCGGCGTTTCCGTTTCGAGAAGCGCTTCCATCTTCTCGCGCCATGCTCCGGATTTCTCGCCGCACAGGTTGCGCAGATAATGGACGGAGCCGATCACCTCCGCGAGCTGCAAAAGCGGCTTCTCATAGCTGGCGTCATTGGCCTGCGCGGCAGGTGTCGCCATCACGATCACGGCCAGAAGCCCTGTTCTTACCGATCCTCTACGCATGCCGTGTTGTCACCCAGCGAGCCCCAGACTGTCAAACCCCGTGCTTTTCCAGAGTATGGCACATGGCCTTGAAGAAAGTGGCAAGATTGAGAGCATTCTCCAGGCCATGTTCAAGAGGCGGCCAGGTGTTGCAGTTCTTCAATGATTTCGCGCGTGCTGTCGGTCAGCGGCATGGCGGCGAACGCATCGGCGGAAAACCAGCCGGCTTCGCTTGCATCGTCACCGGCAACCGGCTCACCGGTCATGACCGTGGCGCAGAAGACGGTGAGCCGATAGGTCTTTGCGTCGTCCCCGTTCAGCACGATCTCGCGATAGGGGCTGGCGGTCGTCACGGTCAGTCCGGTTTCCTCCAGAAGCTCGCGGGCCAGCGCCTGTTCGGCGGTTTCGCCCGCCTCCACGCGCCCTCCCGGAAAAGCGAAGTAATCCTTCGCCGGGGCGCGTCCCCGGCGCACCAGAAGAAAGCAACCATTCTTTTGTACTGCGGCCGATACGGCGCGTATTTCCTTTGGTTTAGTCGGCAAAAGCCTTGCATCCTCTCCGTTCATCGCCAAAAGTCCGGCGCTATATTTATGTTCTGATAAGTTGGGGGAACGCAATCATGCAGGCATTGAGGAGCGGAAAACTTGTCGCCGGGCTGGTGGCCATGCTGTCACTTTCGGCGTGCGCAACGCTAAACGAGACCCAGTGCGAAACGGTAAACTGGAGCGATCTGGGGCGCAGCGATGGCGCTGCCGGCCGCAGCACCTCCTACATCCAGCGGCACCGCGAGGCCTGCGTGAAGTACAATCTGCCGGTCGATGAGAACGCGTGGCGTTCGGGCTGGGAAGACGGCATTCGCCGCTACTGCACGCCTGAAAACGGTTTGAGCGTTGGGCGCGAAGGCCGCAGCTATGCCAATTCGTGCCCGGCGCGCATCGCTCCCGGTTTTGAAAACGCCTATCGGGTTGGCAAGCGCGTACACGACGCCCAGTCTGACTACGACCGGCTGAAGAGTGACCTTGAGCGTCTCTATGACGATCTGGAAGATGCGGCCAAGGGCGAGGAACGCCGCAAGGTGCGCAACCGGATTTCGCTGAAAGAGTCGGAGCTGTTCCTCGCCGAGGGCCGCCTGCGCGATGCCCAGCGTCTTTATGATCGCTATCTCTATGAGGAAGGCGGCCGGTACTAGGTCGCCGGTGATCCCGGTATGTGTGGTCGCTTTGCCCTGACATCGACGCCCGACGCGGTGCAGTCGCTTCTGGCGGTAACGGATTTCGAGCCGTTTCCGCCGCGCTACAACATTGCGCCCACACAGCCGATCCTCATGGCAATGTCGGGTCCGACGCGCGCGCCGGGCTCCAATCTCCCGGCGCGGCAGACCATGCTCGTGCGCTGGGGGCTTATCCCGTCCTGGGCGAAGAACCCCGCCGATCTTTCGCTGCTGTTCAACGCGCGCTCCGAGACGGCGGCTGAAAAGGCGTCGTTTCGCACGGCCATGCGCCATCGCCGTACGCTGGTCCCGGCCAACGGCTTCTATGAATGGCGGCGCGTCGGCAGCAAGAAGGCCGAGCCTTACTGGATCAGGCCGAAGCACGGCGGGCTGATTGCGTTTGGCGGGCTCATGGAAAGCTGGTCGGAACCGGGCGGAACCGAAATGGACACCGGCGCGATCCTGACCACCGAGGCGAATGAGGACCTGCGCGGCATCCATCACCGCATGCCGGTGGTGATTCAGCCCGAGGATTTCGAGCGCTGGCTCGACTGCCTCAATCAGGAACCGCGCCACGTGGCCGATCTCCTGAAGCCGGCCCAGCCGGATTTCTTCGAGGCTGTGCCCGTTTCAGACCGGGTCAACAAGGTGGCCAATGTCGGTCCGGACCTTCAGGAGCGTGTGGAGCGCCGTGAAGAGGCGCGCTCCGCGCCCAAACCCCGTGACGATGGCGGGCAGCTCGATCTTTTTTAGAGCATCGGCCCGGAAATCGGAATCGATTTTCGGAAAGCACGATGCGCAGGTTCAATAGGTTAGAGCGTCCTTTGTGCATCCGAATGGACGCACAAAGGACGCTCTAAAACACCGTGCGCAGAAGGTGCACTGCCTCCGCGCCATAGCGATAAACGCCCTCGCGCACGCCACGGAAGGATTGCGTCGTCACATCGCTGACGGGCAGGGGCAGTTCGTCGGTGGAGATGCGGCCCAGAATGAGGTCTGCCAGAGACTTGCCAAACACGGTTCCGGGGCCGATGCCGCGACCGTTGTAACCGGAAAAGCCGATCACATTGTCGCCGAGGCGGTGGAATTTTGGCAAATGGTCGGCGGTCATCCCGATATGGCCATACCAGCAGTTTTCAAACCGCGTGCCTTTGAGTTCGGGGAAAAGCCGCGCAATGGCGCGCTCGGCCCAGGCGCGGTGAATGGCCTGTCCGGCGCCTTTCAGGGCACCGACACTGCCAAAGACCAGCCGGCCCTCGCGGTCCCAGCGGAAGGAGGTCAGGATCTGCTTGGTATCCCATGCGCCCTGACGCCCGGGCAGGATCGTGTCGCGCACGGCCTGCGGCAGCGGCGGGGTGGCGAAGTTGAAATAGGGGAGGTGAACGATCTCCTGCCGGATCTGCGGCCAGGGCGAGTTCGTATAGGCATTGGTGGCGACGATGACATGGCGCGCCGTCAGTGCGCCAGTCGAAGTCTCCAGCCGCCAGTCGCTGCCGCTGCGCTCCGCCTTCGTGACGCGGGAACCGGTGTGAAGGCGTGCGCCGGCATTTTGGGCCGCATGGGCAAGCCCGCGCGCATAGGCGAGCGGCTGGATGGTGCCGGCGCGTTCATCGAGAAGCGCGCCGGAAAAAGTCTGGCTGCCAACCTTCGCACGCGTTTCTTCGCGATCAAGCAGTCTGACCGGCGCACCGCGGGCCTGCCACTGCCGGGCGCGTTCGCCCAGCTGCGCGAGGCCGCTTTCGCCGACAGCGCAATGAAGCGTGCCGACAGGCATCGCCTCGCAGTCCATGCCGTGCTGCGTCGCCAGGTCGAACACCACGCGCGGCGCATCGCCCAGAAGGTCGAGCAGGCGCTCGCCATAGGTTTCGCCGAGAATGCCGGGCAGATCGTCGGGCATCACCCACATGCCTGCATTGACGAGGCCGACATTGCGTCCCGAGCCGCCGAAGCCGATTTCCTCGGCTTCCAGAAGCACCACGTCCGTGCCGGCTTCCGCCAGAAACAGCGCTGCGGACAGCCCGGTGTAACCGCCGCCGACAATGGCGACCTGCGCCCTGGCGTCGCCAGACAGCGTCTCGGTTTGCGGGGCGGGGGGCGCGGTCTTCTCCCACAGGCCGTGGGAAAGCGGGTCGTTCCTCATGATGCGGGCTCATTCAACGCTTGGATTGCCGCGACACTTCACATGCCGATCGCTGGCGATCCAAGCGAAAAATCCGCATCACTTCATGCGAACGTCGCATTGAAGTGGTCAAAACGCGCTACACACCATCCTCACCACCGTTCTCACGGTGTTCGGAGATTGCGCTGCCCCTTGCCACACGCTCCGGCTGTCGCCGGAACAAAACCTCAGTCGGTCTGCGTGTCGTAGGGGTGCTGACGGGGTGCCGGTGCAGGCTTTTCAGACTTGCACTGCAGAGCGGCATTGATCGCTGCCGGACCAACCGCATGATACTGGCTAAGCAGAAGCTTGTCCTGTTCGGCGGTATACTCTGCTGGCTTGTTCATATCGCGGGGCATAACTCTTCCTTGATTCCGCGTTGTCGTCCCTTCCGAGCAGATGGGGACCGAATCCGACAAAATCTTGACAGACCGCCCAGCCGGAAGAAGCATCTTTAAAATTGCCGCATCAGCCTTAACAATTCCTTCACAATGGCCCTGTGCTTGCAATACCTCTTTAGGGCCGCAAAGTCGGCTTTGCTTCTCATCCCCAGCCTTTTGGCTTTCAGCTTTTAGTCTTGACGCATTTGCTGCCGGCGGCGATAAGAACGCCTATGAAAACGCTGTGCGCCATTATCGGCATTTGCATTATCGGCTAGCGCCAAACCGCTGGTCCGGACGTTTTCGCCCTCCTTTCCCGACGAGAAAAACGCCCAGGCCAGACGGCCGGAGTGAGCCGTGCCCGCAGTGCAGAACCGCACCGGCGCGACGATGGGTTGAAAACGGAAGGCGAGGATGACGAACGGTTTCAAGGGCCTCAGGGTCTACAACACGCTGACGCGGGCCAAAGAGGACTTCGTCCCCATCGATGCGGACAGGGTGCGCATGTATGTGTGCGGGCCGACGGTCTATGACTATGCGCATATCGGCAATGCGCGTCCGGCCATTGTCTTCGACATCCTGTTCCGGCTCCTGCGCCATCTCTATGGCGAGGATCACGTCACCTATGTGCGCAACATCACCGACGTGGATGACAAGATCAACGCACGCGCCCGGCGCGACTATCCCGATCTGCCGCTCAATGAGGCGATCCGCGAAGTCACGCAGAAAACGGCCGACCAGTATCACGCCGATGTGGCGGCCCTTGGCTGCCTGAGGCCGACAATCGAGCCTCGGGCAACCGAGTTCGTTCTGCCCCGCGCCGACGGGCTGACCGACATGGCGAGCCTGATTCAAACTCTCATGGATCGCGGCCATGCCTATGAAGCGAATGGGGAAATCCTTTTCGACACGGCCTCCATGCCGGCCTATGGCGGGCTTTCCAAGCGCAAGCTGGAAGACCAGCAGGCCGGCGCGCGCATCGCCGTCGAGGCGCACAAGAAGAACCCGGCTGACTTTGTGCTCTGGAAGCAGTCCTCTGCGGATGAGCCGGGATGGGACGCGCAGTTCACCATCGATGGCGAGGCGGTGACGATCCGTGGCCGACCGGGCTGGCATATCGAGTGCTCGGCCATGTCAGCGGCCTATCTGGGCGAGGAGTTCGACATTCATGGCGGCGGCCTCGATCTGATTTTCCCGCACCATGAAAACGAGATTGCGCAATCTTGCTGCGCCCATGGCCGCGATGTCATGGCGCGCTACTGGATGCACAATGGCTTCCTCCAGGTGGAGGGGCGCAAGATGTCCAAGTCGGAAGGCAATTTCGTCACCATCAACCAGCTTCTGGAGACGGAAGTGTTCGGCGGTCGCTCATGGCCGGGCGAGGTGCTGCGGCTTGCCATGCTGATGACCCATTATCGCGAGCCGATCGACTTTTCTGTACGCAAGCTGGAAGAGGCCGAAGCGGTGCTCGATGGCTGGTACCGCGCCGTTGGCGATGTTGCGGCGGGCGGTGCTGGATGCGCCGACATGGTGGCCGCGCTCAGCGATGATCTTGGCACGACAGGCGCCATCGCGGCGCTGCACGAATTGCGCAGCGAAGCGGCCAAAGGCAATGATGAGGCGCGGCAGGCGCTCAAGGCGAGCGCCGGCCTTCTCGGGCTGCTGGGGCAGACGGAAAGCGAATGGTTCGCCGCAAAGGTGTCAGACGCGTCCATCGATACGGGCGCTGTGGAGACCGCCGTCGAGGAGCGGCTCAAGCAGTTGCGCGAAAAGAACTTCGCCGAAGCCGACCGCATCCGCGATGAACTTACGGCGCAGGGGGTGCAGCTGATGGACTACAAGGATCCTGAGAGCGGCGAGCGTCGCACGAAGTGGGAGGTGAAACGGTGATCGATCATATCGGCATACGCACGGCGGATTTCGACCGCGCGAAAGCGTTTTACGACAAGGCAATGGCGCCGCTCGGCGCATCGCTGCTCATGATGGTGCCGCCGGAACACACTGATGGCGTGAAAGTGGGCGGATATGGCCGCGACCGGCCGGTCTACTGGCTGAGCGAAGGCGCGCCGGCGAGCGAGCCAAAACACATCGCCTTCACCGCCAATACGCGCGACGAGGTGGATGCGTTTTACAGGGCGGCGCTGGAGGCCGGCGGTCGTGACAATGGCGCTCCGGGCCCCAGACCGCATTACCACCCCGATTATTACGGGGCCTTCGTGTTCGATCCCGACGGCAACAATGTGGAAGCCGTCTGTCACAGGCCTGAATAGGCCGGTAAAGGGGAGGGAGCGGAAATGAGCCTCGACAACAAGCCCGTCTATTCCGGCGGTTGCCAGTGCGGTGCGGTTCGTTTCCATGTCGAGGGCGCGCTGGGCGAAGCATCGGTGTGCCACTGCCGCATGTGCCAGAAGGCCAGCGGAAACATCATGCTCCCACTGGTCTCCGTCACCGGGGCAAAACTGAGCTGGACGCGCGGTGAACCGAAGCGCTTCCAGTCTTCCTCCCATGTCCGGCGCGGCTTCTGCGCTGATTGCGGCACCCCGCTTACCTATGAAGCGCCGCACGGTGTCGCGATCACCATCGCCGCCTTCGACCAGCCCGGGGATATCGCTCCGGTCGTGCAGTGGGGCGTGGAGAACAAGCTGCCATACACGGACGGCATATCGGCGCTGCCGGCATACACATCGGACGATGACGAGGAGGCCGCAGAGCTTCTGCGGGGGCTCGTTTCCCATCAGCATCCCGACCACGACACGGAAGAATGGCCGTTGCCCGCAAACGGGCGGAAAGACAAAGAAAATGACTGAATTGCGCACGCTTTATCCCGAGATAGAGCCCTTCGACAGCGGTATGCTGGATGTGGGCGATGGCCATACGATTTACTGGGAGCGTGTGGGGACGCGGGGCGCGAAGCCGGCGGTCTTCCTGCATGGCGGACCGGGGGGCGGCTGCGGGCCGACGCATCGCCGGGCCTTCGATCCCGAAAAATACGACGTGATGCTTTTTGATCAGCGCGGGTGTGGCCGCTCCCTGCCGCATGCGGAACTCGAGGCCAACACCACCTGGCATCTCGTCTCCGACATCGAGCGGCTGCGCGCCATGATGGGCGTGGAGAAATGGCAGGTGTTTGGCGGTTCGTGGGGCTCGACGCTGGCGCTCGCCTATGCCGAGACACATCCCGAACGGGTGTCGGAACTCATCGTGCGCGGCGTTTACACGCTGACCCGCGCCGAGCTCGAATGGTACTACCAGTTCGGCGTGTCGCAGATGTTCCCCGAGAAGTGGGAGCGCTTCCTTGCGCCGATCCCGCAGGCCGAGCGCGGCGACCTGATGGCCGCCTACCGCAAGCGCCTCGTCTCGGAGGATCGTGCTGTCCAGCTTGAAGCGGCGAAGGCCTGGAGCCTGTGGGAAGGGGAGACCATCACCCTTCTGCCCGATCCCTCGCTGACGGAGCAGCATGGCGATGATGATTTCGCCATCGCCTTTGCGCGGATTGAAAACCATTTCTTCGTTCATGGCGGCTGGTTCGAGGAAGGCCAGCTGCTGCGCGACGCGCACAAGCTTGCCGGTATTCCGGGCGTCATCGTTCACGGGCGTTACGACATGCCGTGCCCGGCGCACTATGCCTGGCAGCTCCACAAGGCGTGGCCCGATGCCGAGTTCCACCTGATCGAGGGCGCGGGGCACGCCTTCTCCGAACCGGGCATTCTCGACCGTCTGATCCGGGCAACCGACCAATTCGCAGGCAAATGACCATGGCAGACAAAGAACGCATCTACCTTTTCGACACCACGCTGCGCGATGGTCAGCAGACGCCGGGCGTGGATTTCTCGGTCGAAGACAAGATCGCCGTGGCCAAGCTGCTCGACGATTTCGGCTTCGATTATGTGGAGGGCGGCTATCCGGGCGCAAACCCGACCGACACGGCCTTCTTTTCCAAGAAACGCACCTCGGATGCCGCATTCGTCGCCTTCGGCATGACGAAGCGCGCCGGCGTCTCGGCGTCCAACGATCCGGGCCTTGCAGCGCTTTTGCAGTCGCAGAGCGATGCGATCTGCTTCGTCGCCAAGAGCTGGGATTACCATGTGCGCGTGGCGCTGGGCTGCACCAATGAGGAGAACCTCGAATCGATCACCGCATCGGTCGAGGCCTCCGTCGCCAAAGGCAAGGAAACGCTGCTCGACTGCGAACACTTCTTCGATGGCTACAAGGCCAATCCGGATTATGCGCTTGCCTGCGCCAAAGCCGCTTACGATGCGGGCTGTCGCTGGGTGGTGCTGTGCGACACCAATGGCGGCACGCAGCCGGCTGAGATCCGGAAGATCGTGCAGGCGGTGATCGCGGCCGGCATTCCCGGCGACCATCTGGGCATCCATGCGCATGACGATACGGGCCAGGCGGTGGCGAATTCGCTCGCCGCAGTCGAGGCCGGCGTCAGGCAGGTGCAGGGCACGCTGAACGGCATTGGCGAGCGCTGCGGCAACGCCAATCTGGTGACCATTCTGCCGACGCTTGCGCTCAAGCCTGCCTATGCCGACCGGTTCACCACCGGCATTCCGGCCGAAAAGCTCGCCGATCTTTCGCGGCTGGCGCATGGTTTCGACGAGCTTTTGAACCGCGCGCCTGAGCAACAGGCGCCCTATGTCGGCGCATCGGCCTTCACCACCAAGGCCGGCATTCATGCCTCCGCCGTGCTGAAAGAGCCGGAAACCTATGAGCATGTGCCGCCGGAAAGCGTCGGCAACACGCGCCGCGTGATGGTCTCCGATCAGGGCGGAAAATCAAACTTCATCGCCGAGCTGAAGCGTCGGGGTATTGCGGTCGACAAGGCCGATCCGCGCCTCGATACGCTGATCTCGCTGGTCAAGGACCGTGAGGCGCAGGGCTATGCCTATGAGGGCGCAGATGCGAGTTTCGAGCTTCTGGCGCGGCGCACGCTCGGCCGGGTGCCGGAGTTCTTCAAGGTCGATGGTTTCCGCTGCATGGTGGAGCGCCGGTTTGACGCCAATGGCGACCTGAAAACCGTGTCGGAAGCCGTGGTGCGGGTGACCGTGGATGGCGAGACGCTGATGTCAGTTGCCGAAGGGCATGGCCCGGTCAACGCGCTCGATATCGCGCTGCGCAAGGATCTCGGAAAATATCAGAGCGAGATTTCCGACCTGGCGCTGGCCGATTACAAGGTGCGTATTCTAAACGGCGGCACGGAAGCAATCACGCGCGTTCTGATCGAATCCTTCGATGGCAGCGGCGCCCGCTGGTGGACCGTCGGCGTGTCCGACAACATCATCGACGCTTCGTTTCAGGCGCTGATGGACTCCATCATCTACAAGCTGGTCAAGAACCGGGACAGCGATGGAGAGGCGGCTGTCGACGCTGCCTGATTTCTCCTGACGCAAAGCTGGACCAATAAAATGAAATAGCGACGGGCGTGCCTGCTGTGACAGGATGCCCGTCCAGGGCTTCGGCCGTTGTTTCGTGGAACACTGATGTCTGAGATTGCCGGTAAGCCGCTCGATGAGAGCCGCAATGATGCGCTGCGCGGATTTGTTTTCGCGATGTCGGCCTATGCCATGTGGGGCTTTCTACCGCTCTACATGAAGCTGGTCGCGCATATCCCGGCAACGGAAGTGGTTGCGCACCGTGTTCTGTGGTCGCTGCCGGTGGCGGCGGTGATCCTGCTTGTTCTGGGACGCACCAGCGATGTGCGAGAGGCGCTTCGCTCGCCGCGCACCCTCATGATGGCAGCGCTCACGGCGGCGATCATCTCGTGCAACTGGGGCATTTATGTCTGGGCCATCGCCACCGACCGCGCGGTCGAAACGGCGCTTGGCTATTACATCAATCCGCTGGTCAGCATCGCCATGGCGGCCATCTTTCTCGGCGAGCGGCTGAACCGCCTTCAGATCGCGGCGGTGTGTCTGGCGGCGGTGGCCGTGGTGGTTCTCACCACCGATGCGGGCGGGCTGCCATGGGTTTCGCTCAGCCTGGCCCTGAGCTTCGCTGCCTATGGGATCCTGCGCAAAACGCTGCCGATCGGACCCAGTCAGGGCTTTTTTCTGGAAGTTCTGATCCTCACCCTGCCGGCAATCGGCTATCTCGGGTGGCTCGCCTTTTCCGGCGAAGCGCATTTCGGCCCGGCAAGCCCCACAGACATGCTGCTTCTCATCGGCTGCGGCCCGGTGACGGCCATCCCGCTCATCCTGTTTGCCTCCGGCGCGAAGCTTCTGCGCTATTCCACCATCGGCATCATGCAGTACACGGCGCCGACCATGATTTTCCTGATCGCGGTGTTCGTGTTCAAGGAGCCCTTCGGCGGTGTGAAGGCGATTGCCTTCGCCCTCATCTGGGCAGCCCTCGCACTCTACAGCTGGTCGATGCTGCGCGAGGCGCGGCAGGCAAAAAAATAGCCGCCCCTGAGGGCGGCAAAAAATCCGATGATGCCGGAAGGGGTGCGGCGGGCATCTTCGGCCAGAGCATCGGACCGAAAAGTGGGTACCGGTTTTCGGTTGCCCCGATGCTCCATCAGGAAACCAGGCCGCCGTTTGGGCGTTGGGTCGACCTGGGGACGTTTGCGCGGGACAGGACGAGCCGGAGAGCGCTTTGCGGGACGACGCTCCGGCGATGGATGCCTGCATCAGCGATGCACCGCGCAGCCTCATGGAAGCAGGCTTGTGTGACAGACGCACTGCAATCCGTTGAACTTCCAGTGACAGTTCGGGCCAGTGACAGTCCGGACGAACAGCGTTGATGATTGTGGACAGTCAGAGCCTGTCGATGGTTGCCGTGTCGCCTTCGTCGCCCGCTGTGCGCGTTGCCGCAGCTTTCAGGATCGCGGGGACGATGTCCTCGGCCCTGTCCACCACAATGGGGCGCACGCGATGATCCGAATGCACGAAACCTTCCTGTTTCATGTGTTCGATCAGTGTGAGAAGCGGGTTCCAGAAACCACCGATATTGGCGAAGACCATCGGCTTTTCATGCCGGGCGAGCTGCGCCCAGGTCATGATTTCGACGATCTCCTCCAGCGTGCCGATGCCGCCGGGCAGGGCCACGAAGGCGTCTGCGCGCTCGAACATGCCGTGCTTGCGCTGGTGCATGTCCTCGGTGACGATCAGCTCGTCCAGTTCCGTCAGCTCAACTTCGTTGGCTTCGCGGCGGATCAGGAATTTGGGGATGATCCCGGTGACCTTGCCGCCGGCATCCATGGTTCCACGGGCGACAGCGCCCATGATGCCCTTGGTGCCTGCGCCGTAAACCAGCCGCAGGCCGGCATCCGCCAGCCCCCGTCCCAGCGTAAGGCCGGCCTGGAAATGACTTTCATCGCGCCCATTGCTCGATCCGCAATAAACGCATACCGACTCGATTGTGTTCATGGAAACCATTGCTTGTCTGGGTTACTGTTGTGGTCAAGAGGGCAAGGGCTTTTTCTTGTAGGCGGAGTGAAAAAGCGTTACAGCCTGTCATAAACGGAAAAACGTGCATTATGGGCTTTACACCTTCCAAGGGGCTTCTCTTCGTCTCCGGCGCCGTCATTGCGGGTCTCGGAGCAGCATATGTTCTGGGCGCATTTGATAAGCCGGAGCCGTCGCCGGCTGCCGTTTCAGGGGCTCCCGATGCTGCTGCGCCAGCCACACCGTCTGCAAAACCTGATGACGCGAAGGCCGCAGCCGACACCAAGGAAGCGCGTCTTGAGGAAGCTGCGAGCGCAGACGATGCGAAGGCTTCGGACGCGCTGAGCCCGGCGGAAGAGGTCTTGCCGCCGTCCTTCGACATCGTCCGTGTCGAGCCGAATGGCTCCATGGTGATTGCCGGGCGGGCTGCGCCCGATGCGCAGGTCGAGATCATCAACGGGTCTTCCGTTCTCGCCATTGCCACAACAGGCGCTTCAGGGGATTTCGCTGCGGTTCTCGACGAGCCGCTGGAGCCGGGCGACTATCAGATCGTGCTGCGCGCGACGACCGGGGACAATGTGGTCGCGACCTCGCTGGAAACGGCCATCGTGACCGTTCCCGACGACGAGACCGGCCAGGTGCTTGCCCTGGTGGACAAGCCGGGCGCGCCAAGCCGCCTCATCACCGTGCCGGAAGCAAAGGCCCCGCAGGCGGAGACTGCACAGGCGTCCGCTCCCGCAGCAGCGTCCGGGCAGGGGGAGGGCAAGCAGCTTGCCGCTGCTGATGCCGGTGCGCCGGTAGCAAATGCACCGGCACGACAGGATACGACGCAGCCCGCAGCTGAAACTCAGGCGACGGGCGAAGAGCCGGTCGAGACAGCCAGCGCCCAGAATGCGCAGCCGGCCGCAACAGGTGAGGCTCCGGCCCAGACGCCGAAAGCGCAGAGCGCGACGTCCCTCTTCATCGAGGCGGTTGAAATCGACGGTGGCGAGGTGTTCGTCGCCGGTGCGGCGCGGGCGGGAAGCACGCTGCGCGTCTACGCAAACCAGATCCTGCTCGGCGAGACGGTCGCCACGCCCAACGGGCGCTTCCTGATCGAGGCGACGCGCGAACTGCCGGTCGGGGACTATATCGTCCGGGCCGACATGCTGTCGGATGACGGTCGCACCGTGATCGGGCGCGCAGCCGTGCCTTTCACACGCTCCGAAGGCGAGCAGATCGCGGCGGTGGCGAAGCCGGAGGGGCAGGCCCCGACGCTGAATGATGCAAGCAATGGCAAGGATGCGCGTCTGCCCGAGGGCAATGGTCAGGCGGCAGACGGGGCGGGCGAAAGCACGCCCCAGGGCCAGCAGGCCGTCGCATTAGCCGGCGACAGCGCGTCGGAAAACGGAGCCACCGCTCCCAAGCTCGCGCCTGTGGATGGCTCCGTGATCATTCGCCGTGGCGACACGCTCTGGCACATTTCGCGGCGCGTTTACGGGCAGGGCATCCGCTACACGACGCTTTATCTGGCAAATCAGGACCAGATCGAGGATCCCGACCGCATCTGGCCGGGGCAGGTTTTCGCCGTGCCCGAGACCACGCAGGAAGGCGAGCCGGCCGACATGAAGGCCATCGAAGAGCGCATGGTCACGCCGGAAAATCCGGGTTAGCCAAAAGGAAAATCCGCGTAGCCCTTGAAGAATGGCAGGCTTTCATCGTATATCGCCGATTAACGATGAAAGGTTTGCCATGGCACGCGCCCTGTCGGATGAATGTTGCCCGCACCAGAAGCTGGTGCAGGGCTTCAATGCCCTGTCTCACCCTGCGCGGATCAAGATCCTCAAACACCTGTCGGGGTTTGACGCCTGCTGCTGCAAGGAAGTGGTGCAGCATCTGGATCTCGCCCAGTCCACGGTTTCCCAGCATCTGAAGGTGCTGGTGGAGGCGGGGCTGGTGCAGGTGCGGCCGGAGCGTCAGAGCTCCCGCTATGAGGTCGATACCGAAGCGCTTGCCAGCCTTTCCGAAGCTTTGTCGCTGTTGACGCAAACCTGCGTCGACGCGAAAGAAAACAAGAAGTTACGGCTGGAGGCCGAAGCGAATGAGCAATAAGACCGTATCCGCGGAAGGCTCCACCCTCGAGACATTGCGCAATCTCTGGCCCTATATGTGGCCGAGCGACCGGGCGGATCTGAAACGGCGCGTGGTGATCGCGGCCTTCTTCCTGGTGCTGGCGAAGATCATCCTGGTTTTCGTGCCCTATTTCTACAAATGGGCGACCAACACGCTGTCGGGCGAGGGCACGGCGCCGGCTTTCCTGCCGGCCATGCTGGCCGGGCCGATCATGCTGGTCGTTGCCTATAACGTGGTGCGGGTTGTCCAGCTTGGCTTCAACCAGCTGCGCGATGCGCTGTTTGCACGTGTCGGGCAGCATGCTGTCCGGCAGCTTGCCCACCGCACCTTCGTGCACATGCACAATCTCTCGCTGCGCTTTCATCTGGAGCGCCGCACGGGCGGCCTGTCGCGCATCATCGAGCGCGGCACCAAGGGCATCGACACGATTGTCCGCTTCACGATCCTGAACACGATCCCGACGCTCTTGGAATTCCTGCTGGCGGCGGGCATCTTCGCCTTCGCCTATGGCTGGATCTACGTGGCCATCGTCGCTGTCACCGTCTGGCTTTACACCTGGTTCACGGTGAAGGCGAGCGACTGGCGGATCGGCATTCGCCGGCAGATGAACGATTCCGACACGGAAGCCAACACCAAGGCAATCGACTCGCTGCTCAACTTCGAGACCGTCAAATATTTCAACAACGAGGCCATGGAGGCGCGCCGCTTCGACCGTTCCATGGAGCGTTATGAGGATGCGGCGACCCGCACCTGGACCTCGCTTGGCTGGCTGAACTTCGGGCAGGGCGTCATTCTGGGGCTCGGCATGACGGCGGCCATGGGGCTTTCTGCCTATGAGGTGATGCAGGGTACGCAGACCGTGGGCGATTTCGTCTTCATCAACGCCATGCTGATGCAGCTCTCCATCCCGCTCAACTTCATCGGCTTCGTCTATCGCGAAATCCGTCAGGGCCTGACCGACATCGAGCAGATGTTCGACCTGCTGGATGTCAGCGCGGAAGTGACCGACAAGCCGGATGCAAAGCCGCTTGAGGTCGATCAGGGCACGGTCCGTTTCCACGATGTGCGCTTTTCCTACGATCCCGAGCGTCCGATCCTCAAGGGCGTCGATTTCGAGATCCCGGCTGGCAACACCGTTGCCGTTGTCGGGCCTTCGGGCGCCGGCAAATCCACCATCTCGCGCCTTCTCTTCCGCTTCTACGATGCGCAGAGCGGCGAGATCACCATTGATGGTCAGAACGTCAAGGATGTGACGCAGAAGAGCCTGCGAGCGGCCATCGGCATGGTTCCGCAGGACACGGTCCTGTTCAACGACACGATCGCCTACAACATCCGCTATGGCCGGCCAGACGCCACGGATGAAGAGGTGCGCAAGGCCGCCGAGATGGCGCAGATCGGGGCTTTCATCGAAAGCCTGCCGGAAGGCTATGACACGATGGTCGGTGAGCGCGGGCTGAAGCTCTCGGGCGGCGAGAAGCAGCGCGTCGCGATTGCGCGCACCATCCTCAAGGCCCCGCCCATCCTGCTGCTCGATGAGGCGACCTCTGCGCTCGACACGCATACGGAGCAGGAAATCCAGGCCGCGCTCGACACGGTCAGCCGTGGGCGCACCACGCTGGTCATCGCGCACCGCCTGTCCACCGTCATCAATGCCGACGAGATCATCGTGCTCAAGGGCGGCGAAATCGCCGAACGCGGCCGCCATCTCGCACTGCTTGATGCGGGCGGTCTCTATGCGGAGATGTGGAACCGTCAGCGCGAGGCCACGGAAGCCGAAGAGGCTCTGCGCAAGGCGCGCGAAACGGACGAGATGGGCGTGGTCGTGCGCCGCGAGCCTGCCTACTGACGGACCGGTGGATTGTTTCGGGTTCGACTGGATGTCGGACCCGGAAAATCATCCGAAACAAGAACTTGTCGGCGGATATACTGGTTCCGACATTTGCCTTCATTGCCCTCGCATTGCACATGCAGGTGTTGGAAACCAACCGCTGATTAGGTCAGATCGCCGTGCGTCCGTTCGGACGCACAAAGGACGATCTAAATTATTGATGGAGCATCGGATTAACCGAAAACCGGTTTCCACTTTTCGGTCCGATGCTCTAACGCGTTGCGGGACAACCCGGATTCCGTTACGAAGGCCGCTACTTCATTCGATTTGAAAGTGGCCTTTCATGAGCCTTGTTGACACGATCCGCAAAACCTTCGTGCCGATACACCGGGAGGGGTATCCCTTTATCGCGGCCTTTGCCGGCGCCACCATCATTCTCGGCTTTATCTGGGAACCGCTGTTCTGGATCGGCCTGATCCTGACCGCCTGGTGCGTGTATTTCTATCGTGACCCCGAGCGCGTCACCCCGGTTGATGACGATCTGGTCATCGCGCCCGCCGATGGCGTCATTTCCTTTGTCGGCCCCGCCGTTCCGCCCGCCGAACTCGGCATGGGCGAAGGAGAGATGACCCGCATCTCCGTCTTCATGAATGTCTTTTCCTGCCACATCAACCGCGCGCCGGTGCGCGGCCGCATCTCGCTGATCGAGCACAGGCCGGGCCGCTTCCTCAATGCCGAGCTCGACAAGGCCAGCGCCGAGAACGAGCGCAATGGCCTCGTGATCGAAAGCCCGCATGGCCCGATCCCGGTGGTGCAGATTGCCGGTCTCGTGGCGCGGCGCATCGTGTGCTGGGCGGAAGCGCCGGGCGAGATCGCCGTTGGTGAGCGCTTCGGCCTGATCCGCTTCGGGTCGCGCGTTGATGTCTATCTGCCGGCAGGAGCCGTTCCGCGTGTCGCCATCGGCCAGACCTCCGTTGGCGGCGAGACCGTTCTCGCAGCGTTCGACAGCGAATTGAAACAGCCCATCGTGCGGGTTTCCTGATGGCCGGGCCCTTTCCACCATTTGAGCCGCACGGCGGGGGCGGGCCGAAGCTGAGTGAAATTCCCCTGCGCATGCTGGTGCCGAACGTGATTACCGTTCTGGCCATCTGCGCAGGGCTTTCGGGCATCCGGCTCGCCTTTGAGGGGCGGGTCGAGATCGCCGTTGTGATGGTCCTCATCGCCGCGTTTCTGGACGCCGTGGACGGGCGTGTTGCGCGCATGCTCAAGGCGTCGTCCAATTTCGGCGCGCAGATGGATTCGCTGGCCGACATCGTCAATTTCGGTGTTGCGCCGCCGCTGGTGCTTTATGCCTATGTGCTGGATCAGGCGGGCGCGCTGGGCTGGATTGCGGCGCTGCTCTTCGCCATCGCGTGCTGCCTGCGTCTTGCCCGCTTCAACGTGATGCTGGATGATCCGAACCGTCCTGCATGGCACACGGACTATTTCGTCGGTGTGCCGGCTCCGGCCGGGGCGGCACTGGTTCTGTTACCCGTTTATCTGGGCTTTCTCGGCATCGCGCCGGACATGACCATGGCGCTTGCAGCCTCTGCCTACACGGTGCTGATCGGCTTCCTGCTCGTCAGCCGCCTGCCGGTCTATTCCGGAAAAAGCTCCGGCAGCCGCGTCCCGCGTGAATATGTGCTGCCGCTGATTCTGGGACTTGCGCTCTATGTGCTGCTTCTGACGAGCTATACCTGGCTCACGCTGACGGTTTCCGCCGGCTGCTACCTGATCTTCCTCATCTTCAGCATGCGCGCCTATTCGCGTCGTGCCGAACGGGAAGAGCAGAAGGCTGCGGAAGCCGCTGCCAAGGCAGAAGACAAGGAGACGTAAGGCCGGAGGGCCTTGCGCTCGCCAGACATCCGCTCAGAGCAATTCCAGGAAAAGCGGAAACGCTCCAAGTGCGGAAAGGTGGGGGATCGGTTGGGAAGGCGTTCCGTGAAGCGCTGAACCGCCCCAGAGCATTTCACGTCCCTTTGGAGCGTTTTGCGCGGGGCTTCGGCCCTCACTCGTCGGCTGCCGCCGCCGGCGCACCGCGCACTTCGATCATCCGTTCAAACAGGGCTTCGGAAGCACGCATGTTCTCGCGCGACGAACGCGCAATCAGTTCCTCGATTGTCATCGGTTCCAGCGTGCGCACGTGGCGCGCAGGCACAAACCCGCGCCGTTCCATATAGACGGGAACCACCCGGGCCTCGGCCTTCAGCGCGATGCGGGCTACGGCGCGGAACAGGCGGAAGGTCTTGGTGTCGGGATTGACGTCGTTGGGCATGTAGACGGCGAGGCGGCCATTGCCGCGCAGACGGCGCACCAGCCGGCGGCTCACAAACACATGATGTGCGTTGAAGGCGATGGTGCGGGCAAGCGCGCGCCACGGCTCCAGAAACGGAGACTTTGCGGAAAACTCATCCAGAATGTGCAGTGTGTCGTCGGGCAGGAGAGCGAGCATGGCCGCCGGGTCGAGGCTCGACTGGTGCCACACCACATAGATCACCGGAGTATCCGCCTTGCGCGCCGTATCGACCCCGCGGTCGCTGATGCGCAGAAGGAGCTTCAGCGGCGCGTGCAGGGCCGCCTGGTGGAAGCTGACGCCGCGTCGATACTGAACGATGGCTGCCATCGCCGCCCACAGGGCAACAATGAGCAGTACAAGCTCTATGATCAGAATCATGCCGCGTCTCCCAATCGCCGGGGCTCAGGCCGATTGGCGAGAGCGCGCCAGCACTATGATCTACGTTCTGGTTGCATCGCCGGTCGTCGGCGGAACCTGCCGTAGCCCCTCGTGGCGCGGCGTCTTCGTCCGCTGCCGCGTTGAAAGGTAACGAAAGGGGCTGGCAGGTCAATCGCGAAGGCCGGCTGCAGGGCAACCGGCCCATGTCTCATTCCGGCATCTGGTAGCGCGTAAAGGCGTTTTTCTTTACGTCGAAGATCAGGCCGGTCTCGGTCAGCTCGGGGCTGGCGAGCGGCAGGATCTTTGCCGCTACCTCGGAAGGATGGGGCAGGGTTTCGGGATCTTCGCCCGGCATTGCCTGTGCGCGCATGGCGGTGCGGGTTGCGCCCGGATTCACCGCATTGATGCGCAGCGGCATGTTCTTGGTCTCATCCGCCCAGGAGCGCGCCATGGCCTCCACGGCGGCCTTGGAAGCCGCATAGGGGCCCCAGAACGCGCGTGCTGAGTGTGCCGCACCCGAAGACATGATGATCGCACGGCCCGCGTCAGAGGCGCGCAGAAGCGGGTCTACGGAGCGGATAAGCCGCCAGGTCGCGGTGACGTTGATGTTCATCACCTTTTCGAAGACCTTGGCTTCCACATGGCCGAGCGGGGCGATGACGCCCAGAATGCCGGCATTGGCGACCATGATGTCGAGCTTGCCCCAGCGTTCGTGGATCGCGCCGCCAATGCGGTCGATGCCGGCCATGTCCGTCAGGTCCAGAGGCACGAGCGTGGCTTCGCCGCCCTGCGCCTTGATTTCGTCATCGAGTTCTTCGAGGCCACCCACGGTGCGGGCCACGGCAATCACATGGGCGCCACAGGCCGCCATTTCCTTGGCGAGAAAATAGCCGATGCCGCGCGAAGCGCCGGTGACCAGCGCAAGCCGGCCGCTTAAATCAGGTTTCTTGTATGTCATTGACCGCCTGCTGCGAGGAGAGAAAGCGTGCGCACATTGTCCGTGCTGTCGTGATCGGTCAACCGCGTCGGATAGTCCTTGGTGAAGCAGGCGTCGCAATATTGCGGCTGCTCGGCGTTGCGCGCTGCCTCGCCGACGGCGCGGTAAAGCCCGTCAATGGTCAGGAAGGCGAGCGAGTCGACGCGGATGAAGTCGGCCATTTCCTCGACCGACATGCGCGAGGCGAGGAGTTTTGAGGCTTCCGGCGTGTCGACGCCATAGAAGCAGGGCGAGCGCGTGGGCGGGGAGGCGATGCGCATATGCACTTCGGCTGCGCCGGCGTCGCGCACCATCTGCACGATCTTCTGGCTGGTGGTGCCGCGCACGATGGAGTCATCCACCAGCACCACGCGCTTGCCTTCGATGCAGAGGCGGTTCGCGTTGTGCTTCAGCTTCACACCCATATGGCGGATGGAATCGGTCGGCTGGATGAAGGTGCGGCCCACATAGTGGTTGCGGATGATGCCCAGCTCGAACGGCAGATTGGCCGCCTGTGCGTAGCCAATGGCCGCCGGCGTTCCCGAATCGGGAACCGGAACAACGATGTCGGCATCCACCGGCATCTCGCGGGCAAGCTCCGCACCGATTTCCTTGCGCACCTCATAGACATTGCGTCCCTCGACAAGCGAGTCGGGCCGCGCAAAGTAGACATATTCGAAGATGCAGAAGCGGGGTTTTTCCTTGACCTCGAAGGGGAAGTGGCTTTCCACGCCCTTCTCGGTCACGACGATCATTTCGCCGGGCTTCACGTCGCGCACGAAGCGCGCGCCGATGATGTCGAGCGCACAGGTCTCCGAGGCCAGAATGTAGGCCCCGTCGAGATCGCCCAGAACCAGCGGGCGGATGCCCAGCGGATCGCGGCAGCCGATCATCTTCTTGGAGGTCAGCGCGACGATGGAGAAGGCGCCCTCGATCTGCTGCACCGCATCGATGAAGCGGGCATTGATGTCCTGCTCCTTGCTGGTGGCGACGAGGTGAAGAACGGTCTCCGTGTCCGATGTGGACGAGAAGATCGAGCCTTCCTTCTGCAGCTTGCGCTGCACGGTCATGGCGTTGGTGATGTTGCCGTTGTGGGCAACGGCAAGGCCGCCATCGGAGAGCTCGGCGAAGAAGGGCTGCACGTTGCGCAGGCCCGAACCGCCGGTCGTCGCGTAACGGGTGTGCCCGATGGCGCGGCTGCCATGCAGCCGGTCGAGCACGGACTGTTTCGTGAACGTGTCGCCGATCAGGCCGATATGGCGTTCGACGTGGAACTGGGTGCCGTCGAAGGAGACGATACCCGCCGCTTCCTGACCGCGATGCTGCAAGGCATGCAGGCCAAGCGTGACGATCGCGGCCGCATCACTGCGACCGAAAATGCCGAACACGCCGCATTCGTCGTGAAAATGGTCGTCCGCTTCGCCTGCGAGAGGCAAATTGTCTTCCAATGCCATTTCTGGCCGCCCTTTCATTGTGACACAGACGGCCCGTGACCGTCAGTTAGCGGTTTCACCTTCGCCGGACACACCGTTGGACAGGCGATCGAAAACCGAGTTGTCCGGATCGTCCGGAAGCAGGCTCTGAATCCACTGGCCCACACCGTCCAGCAGGGGACGGGACTTTGCTTCCGTAACCCATTCCGGCGGGTTTGCACCCATCAGCCAGTTGAGGAACAGAAGCGCCACGGCAACCACCAGGATACCGCGTGCGGCGCCATAGAGAAAGCCGAGCGTGCGATCGAGCGCGCCGATGCGCGAATCGATGATGAAGTCCGCGATCTTCATCGTGATGATCGTCACCACGATCAGCGCCACGAAAAACACTGCCGCAGCCGCAACCGCGAGCGCCAGCATCTCGTTGCTGATATAGGGCGCCACATAGGGCAAAACCAGCGGATGCAGGTAGTAAGCCGCGATGGCTGCCGCAACCCAGGAGGCGATGGACAGCACTTCGCGCGAGAAACCGCGCACCATGGCCAGCATGGCCGAAACAAGCGTGAAGCCGACAAGAATTCCGTCAAGCAACGTGATTGGCATTGTCACCCCTACTCCTTTGGCAGTTAGGATGCCCCCGCAAGGTCATGATTGTTGTCTTCCGGGCCACTGTCCGCCAATCGATCCGTTCATACCGTCCCGCTAGGCCGCCTTGGCGCCCGCGATGCGGGCAACCAGTTCGGCAAGCGCTTCGGGCCGCGCCGACCGTGCTGCGATGGCACCCGATCCGTCCTCGTTGCCCGGCGGCATGACCGCTTGGGCGAAACCGAGCTTTTCGGCTTCCTTGAGACGGCTCGCTGCATGCGCAACGGGTCTGACAGCGCCCGAAAGGCTGATTTCGCCGAAATAGACGCAATCGGCTGGCAGGGCAAGCCCGGTGAGGGAGGAGACAAGTGCCGCAGCCACCGCCAGATCGGCCGCCGGCTCCGAAATCCGGTAGCCACCGGCCACATTCAGATAGACATCATGGGTTGCAAAGCGCACCCCGCAATGCGCCTCGAGAACGGCCAAGACCATGGAAAGTCTGGCGGAATCCCATCCCACCACTGCGCGGCGCGGCGTGCCGAGCGGCGAGGGGGCGACAAGCGCCTGGATTTCCACAAGAACCGGTCGCGTGCCCTCCATCCCGGCGAAGACGGCAGCGCCCGGAGCGGCCGCGCTGCGCTCGCCCAGAAAGAGTTCGGACGGGTTGGAGACTTCGCGCAGCCCCTTGTCGCCCATCTCGAACACGCCGATTTCGTCGGTCGGGCCGAAACGGTTCTTCACCGTGCGCAGGATGCGGTAGTGATGGCCGCCTTCGCCCTCGAAATAGAGAACGCCATCCACCATGTGCTCCACCACGCGGGGGCCGGCGATCTGGCCTTCCTTGGTCACGTGCCCGACGAGCACGACGGCTGCGCCGGTGGATTTTGCATAGCGGATCATGGCCTGCGCCGAGGCGCGCACCTGTGTCACGGTGCCGGGGGCTGAATCGGCCATGTCGGTCCACAGGGTCTGGATCGAATCCAGAATGACGAGATCGGGCCGTTTCCCGTCCTCGATGGTCGCCAGAATGTCTTCCACATTGGTCTCGGCGGCCAGTTCCACGGGCTGCTGCGCCACATGGAGACGCTGCGCGCGCAGGCGGATCTGCGCCACCGCTTCTTCGCCCGATACGTAGACGATGCGGTGGCCGCGCTCGGCGAGGGCGGCTGCTGCCTGTGTCAGAAGGGTGGATTTGCCGATGCCCGGATCACCGCCGACCAGCAGCGCCGAGCCGCGCACGAAGCCGCCGCCGGTCACCCGGTCAAGCTCACCGATGCCCGTGGTGATGCGCGGTGCATCCTCGATGTCGCCGGAAAGCGTGGTGAGCGCCACGGCGCGTCCCTTGCGGGCCTTGCGCGAGGCGGCCTGCGGGCCGGAACCGATGCCGCTCGACGTGCCTTCCTCGACCAGCGTGTTCCACGCGCCGCATCCGTCGCATTTGCCGGCCCAGCGCGCATGCACCGTGCCGCAGTTCTGGCAGATGAACTGGACGCGTGCGCGGGCCATCAGATGCGGTCCCCGCCGTGCACGTAATGCCGCTCATAGCGGCGGCCGAGCGAGGTCAGCAGCTCATAGGAAATCGTGCCGCAGGCCATTGCCACGTCGTCGACGGGCATGTTGTGGCCGATGAGCTCGATGAAGTCGCCCACCTGCAGCGCATCGGGACCGAGATCGGTCACGTCGAACAGGGTGAGGTCCATGGTGATGCGGCCGATCACCGGCACGCGCTCGCCATCCACAAAGCCGCATGCGCCCTGAGGCACCGCGTTGCGCAGCGGGACGCCCGCACCGGAGCCGGAGCGATGGTAGCCATCGGCATAGCCGGTTGCGGTGACCGCCAGAAGCGTGTCGCGGGTTACAGGTGTCGCACCGTAGCTGACCGTGCCGCCGGCGGGCACCTGACGCAGTTGCGCGATGCGCGCCTGAACCGTGGCCACGGGCTGCATCGGATTTTCCGTATTGTTTACGGGATTGCTACCGTAAAGCGACACGCCCGGGCGCGTTACATCGCACAGGAATTCCCCGCCCAGAAAGATGCCGGCGGAGTTCGCCAGACTTGATTCTGCATCTGGGAAAAGTGCGCAAAGTGCCTGAAATGATTCCAGTTGTTGCCGGTTCATCGGATGGTCCGGCGTGTCGGCGCAGGCGAGGTGGCTGAGGATCAGCCGCGGTGTCAGCGCGCCGGTCAGGGCGTTCTCCTGCGCCAGAATGCGGGTCCGCTCCGGCGTCAGGCCGAGCCGGTTCATGCCCGTCTCCACATGCAGCGCACAGGGGCGTGGCGTGTCGCCATCATCCCAGCCATGGGCTTCCCAGATCGCCAGATCCGTCTGCGAGTTGAGCACCGGGATGAGACGCCCTTCGCGGTAGAAGGAAGCTGCCTCGGGGCTGAACAGGCCGTTGAAGACATAGATCTCGGCATCGGGCGCGGCACCCCGCACGGCAAGCCCCTCTTCGGGCAGGGCGACGAAGAACTTTCGGCAGCCCTCGGCGACCAGCGCCGCGACCACCGGACCTGCGCCCAGCCCATAGGCGTCGGCCTTCACCACGGCGGCTGCTTCCGCCGGGGTCGAGCGTTCGGCCATCTGCCGGTAATTGGCGACCAGAGCATCCAGGTCGACTGTCAGGCGGCCACCGGCAACGCGGGGGTCTGCGCCGCGCATCTGCGGATCGATTGAAGTCATGTCTTTACTACTCAAAACGTTCGGGCATCCGATCTTCTTCGGCAAGATCGGAGAAGCGGGTGAATTCGCCGTGGAACGCGAGCTGAACCGTGCCTGTCGGACCGTGACGCTGCTTGGCGATGATGACCTCGGCCTTGCCGCGCACCTCGTTCATCTCGGCTTCCCACTGCATGTACTCTTCGGTGCCGGGCTTCGGCTCCTTGTTCTTCAGATAGTACTCGTCACGATAAACGAACAGAACCACGTCGGCGTCCTGCTCGATCGAGCCCGATTCACGAAGGTCGGCGAGCTGCGGGCGCTTGTCGTCACGCGCTTCCACCTGACGGGAGAGCTGTGACAGCGCGATGATCGGCGTCGAAAGCTCCTTGGCCAGCGCCTTCAGGCCGGTGGTGATTTCGGTGATTTCCTGCACGCGGTTCTGCGAGTTCTTGGAAGAACCCTGCATCAGCTGCACATAGTCGATGATGATGATGTCGAGGCCGCGCTGGCGCTTCAGACGGCGCGCACGGGCAGCAAGCTGGGCGATGGAAATACCACCCGTCTGGTCGATGAAGAGCGGGATCTTCTGCATCGTCTGGGCGCAGGCCACAAGCTTCTCGAAATCGGTCTCGGTGATCTCACCGCGGCGGATCTTGGAGGAGGGGATTTCGGTCTGCTCGGAAATGATACGCGTGGCGAGCTGTTCGGACGACATTTCGAGCGAGAAGAAGCCGACCACGCCGCCATTGGCAGCCGCAAAGGAGCCGTCGGCCTGCTGCTCTGGCTCATAGGCCGCAGCAATGTTGAAGGCGATGTTGGTCACAAGCGACGTCTTACCCATGGCAGGACGTCCGGCGAGGATAATAAGGTCAGAGGGCTGCAGTCCGCCCATGCGCCCGTCGAGGTCGCGCAGGCCCGTCGAAATGCCCGAAAGGTGGCCGTCACGCATGAAGGCAGCGTTGGCCATGTCCACGGCGGTCTTGGTCGCATCGCCGAAGCTCTCGAAGCCGCCATCGTAGCGGCCGGTCTCGGCCAGTTCGAAGAGGCGTCGCTCGGCGTCCTCGATCTGCTTGTTGGGCGCCATGTCCACCGGCGCGTCATAGGCGATGTTGACCATGTCTTCGCCGACCGTGATCAGCGAACGCCGGACCGCCAGATCGTAGATGGCGCGACCATAGTCGGAAGCGTTGATGATCGTCACGGCTTCGGCCGCCAGACGCGCAAGATACTGCGCCACGGTCAGCTCGCCGACCTTCTCCTCGGCAGGGAGAAACGTCTTGATGGTGACGGGGTTGGCCGTCTTGCCCATGCGGATCAGATCGCCGGCGACCTCGAAGATGTTGCGGTGAAGCGGCTCATAGAAATGCTCCGCTTTCAGAAAGTCCGAGACACGGTAAAGGGCATCATTGTTGACCAGGATTGCGCCCAGCAATGCCTGCTCTGCCTCAATGTTGTTCGGTGCTTCGCGATAAAGCTTTGTTTCCGCTGTTTCGAGCTTGCGGACTGCCGCCTCTGCCATCTGAGCTCTTCCGGTGTTTCAGTGTCACTTGGCCCGGACACACGCAATGCGAAACGTCCAGACCACCCCAGTCATATGTCCTAGACGCTGCAGGCTGTGAGGATAAGACCTTGAAGGCTGTTCCAGCCTGCAAACCCCGCTATCCACCGCCAGCCGCGACATGAAAACCACAGCGTCCAGAAATGCCATCCATATTAGATGATTCGCTTGACAGCCACGCATCTATCTTTGGGACGGGAGAGGCGCTTTTTACTCCGCTGCCTGCTTGAATTTTCCGGGCCGCTTGCCGTTGGGGTTCGCGAGCCGCTTCTCCGTCTCTCCGATATAGTCGCGGGTCACCGGCAGCGTTTCCCGCTTCTTGGTCAGCTGGATCTGGAACACCACCATCTCCTGCCACCGGAATGAGGCCTCCGAGCCTGCCAGATAGAATTCCCACATTCTGGCGAAGCGCTCGTCATAAATCTCCACCGCCCTGGCGCGGTTCTTCTGAAAACGCTCCTGCCAGTGCTTCAGCGTATCCGCATAGTGGATGCGCAGGATCTCCACATCGGTCACGATCAGCCCCGACTTCTCGATCGGGGGGAGCATTTCCGAAAGGGCGGGAATGTAGCCGCCCGGGAAGATGTATTTGCGGATGAAGGCATTGGTGATCGAAGGGCCGGTCGACCGGCCGATCGTGTGCAGAAGCATCACGCCATCATCGGCCAGAAGCCGCGCACACTGGTCGAAATAGGTGCGGTAATGGTTGATGCCCACATGTTCGAACATGCCGACCGAGACAATCCGGTCGAACGGACCCGTCAGCGAGCGATAATCGACGATCTCGAACCGGGCCTTGTCTGCAAGCCCCGCTTCTTGTGCGCGCGCGCTCGAAACCCGGTGCTGTTCTTCCGAGAGCGTCACGCCAAGGAGCTGCGCGTCGAACTGGCGGGCAATGTCGAGACCGAGACCGCCCCAGCCGGACCCTATGTCCAGCACCCGGTGGCCGGGCTGTAGCGCGAGCTTCGCCATGATGTGGCGCTTCTTGGCGCGTTGCGCCTCTTCCAGAGAAACGTCCGGCGTCTCGAAATAGGCGCAGGAATACTGCATGTCCTCATCGAGGAAGAGGCGGTAGAGCTCTTCGGAAAGATCGTAATGCCGCCGCACATTGCGCCTGGAGCGCGCCTGTGTGTTGAATTGATGCAGACGCCGCAACGGGTAGCGAAGCATCTCGCCCAGCCTGAGCAGGAAAGGCTGGGTCTGCGTCTCATCCATATTGGTGTAGACTATTTGCAGAAAGGTCAGGATATCGCCTTCGACGATATCCACGTCGCCTTCCATGTATCGCTCCGGCACGGCAAGCATGGGGTCGAGCGCCATGGCGCGCTCTGCCGCCGCTGTGCGAATAACGATATGGACGGGATTACCTGTCCCGTCACCGAAGACATGCGTATTGCCGGCCGCGTCGGTTATTGAAAGCGTGCCTTTGCGGACCAGGCGAAAAACGAATTTCTCAAGCAACCAGTTCATCGCAACACCCCCAAAAGTCTCGGGAGGGTGTGATTATGAAACAATTTTATGAGGATTGAAAAGGGCCAGACCTCATCCTGTCTTTAGCCAGTTGATTATTCCTGCCGTCTGTTGACATGAAGCATTCGATTGAGACGAAGCCGACTGATCCCGCAGCATTCGCTGCGAAACAGGCGCTCTGAAACCGGCAAGCAGTCCATCGCCGCTTGCAGGCAATAAAAAAGCCGGGCGTTTCCGCCCGGCTTCAAACCGATGAGGCGCGTTGACTTACGCGTTCTCTTCTTCGTCGCCTTCGGCTGCTTCTGCGCCGGCTTCCGAAGCTTCATCATCGTACTCGGCTTCCGGATCGAAGAACTCGTCCGGGCGCGCGGTGTCGTTGATGTCGTCGCCGTAAATGGCTTCAGCGGAATCGAGCGTCTCGCCGCGTGCCTGGCGCTCTGCCTCGTCGCTCGAGCGAGCGATGTTCAGCGTCACGGTTGCCTCGACCTCTGCATGCAGGGCGATTGCGACATTGACCAGGCCGATCGTCTTGATCGGGTGGTTGAGCTCAACCTGGCTGCGGCCGATCTTGAAGCCTTCTTCGGCCAGGAACTCGACGATGTCGCGGGCTGCAACAGAACCGTAAAGCTGACCGGTCTCGGCTGCGGAGCGCACAACCACGAAGGACTTGCCGTCGAGCTGCTCTGCAACGCTTTCGGCTTCCTTCTTCTGCTCAAGGTTGCGGGCCTCGAGCTCAACGCGCTGGCCTTCGAACTTCTTGCGGTTGGCAGCATTGGCGCGCAGGGCCTTGCCGCGCGGCAGCAGGAAGTTGCGTGCGTAACCGTCTTTGACCTTTACCTCGTCACCCATCTGGCCGAGCTTGGCAATGCGTTCAAGGAGAATGACGTCCATCGTTTCTGTCCTTCTTCATCGGCTTTTGGAGCCGGAAAACAAATCAGGGCAGGTCAGAAACGGAAAATGCCGGTCTGTGCGGCATCAGGGTCGCTGTCCTGCCGGTGGCAGTTAGGGGCAAAGGCCCCAACTCGGGATTTGAAAGAACTCTTCCGCGCCCGCCGCGGAGAGTGGGCGGGCGGATAAACCGCCCGCGCCGAAACTTACTTCACCACGTAGGGGAGAAGGCCCAGGAAACGAGCGCGCTTGATGGCCTTGGCCAGCTCGCGCTGCTTCTTCTGGCTCACCGCGGTGATGCGGGAGGGGACGATCTTGCCGCGCTCGGAAATGTAGCGCTGCAGGAGCTTTACGTCCTTGTAATCGATCTTCGGAGCGTTGGCGCCGGAGAACGGGCAGGTCTTGCGACGACGATGGAACGGGCGCCGCGTCGGGATCTGGTTGATATCGACCATTATTCGGAGCCTTCCTTCTTGTTGTCGCGGTCAAACTCGCGACGGGGACCACGGTCGTCACGGCGCGGGCCGCGCGGGCCACGGTCGTCACGACGCGGGCCACGGTCATCACGGCGCTGCATCATTGCGGACGGGCCTTCCTCGTGTGCTTCGACGCGAACGGTCATGAAGCGGAGGATGTCTTCCGACAGACCCATCTGGCGCTCGACTTCCTTCACGGCTGCGGCCGGGGAGTCGATGTCCATGAGCGTGAAATAAGCCTTGCGGTTCTTCTTGATCCGGTAGGCGAGGGACTTCTGTCCCCAGTTCTCGACCCGACCGACGGAGCCGCCACCAGCCTCGATGATGCCCTTGAACTGTTCTACAAGAGCGTCAACCTGCTGCGGCGAGAGATCCTGCCGGGCAAGGAACACGTGTTCGTAAAGTGCCATTGTCTTGCCTTTCTTCCTTTTGTGTCACACCGGATCCCAGCGGCTAAAGCCTCAGCGACACCTCTTTGCGGGCAAGCCCGACGAAGAAAGGCGCTTGGACGAGACGGTCGAGAGCGGAGACACGGGAGGCGGAAGGACTTGCCTTCACAACGCACGCACAGGCGCACGGCCCTCCGTTCAGCCCCCAGCTGAAACCGGCAGACCGCGCGCTTATACAGGTTCTGGGCAAAGATGCAAGGCGATTGCCTCAGGCGAGCACATACCAGAAATCGAGGTCCAGACTGGCCGGATCGCACAGGTCCAGAAGCGGCTGGCAGACCGGGTGCCCGACATAGCCATCGCACAGACGCTTTGTCTTTCCAAGTGAGCGGCCGAAGGTCACTTCGCAGAAGCGATTCTCTCCGCCGTGTCCGATGAAGTGCAGCCGTGTGTTGTCGGACCGGTCGAGATATTCGGTTTCGATCCGTTCCGAGATGGCGAGCAGATCTCTTTCGCCCGCATCCGTACCCTGGGCAATCTCGAACGTCCCGAACTCAACGCAGGAAAAGTCGCTCGGCGGCGCGGTGACAGGTTTTAGAACGCGGTTGCGCGAAAGGCGGATGGTTCCGGGTGACAGAAGCTCCATCAGCGCGCTGCTGCTCGGTGCATCCGCATATGCAGCTCCCATTGCATCGAAGCTTTCGGCATCGCGGGCGAAGATGATGTCGGCAAAGCCGCCTTTCAGATTGCCCAGAAAGGCATGAAAGAGAATGCCTTCCATGGGGCGCAGAAATGTTTCCTGCCAGGTGAGCGCCCTGTCGATCAGGCGTTCGGTCTCCACGTCCTCGCGTTTCTCGTAACGGGCAAAGCCCATCATGCTCAAAGGGCCATCGGGTTTTCTCAACATGGATCGTCTTCCTTTCATACGCGCCAGCCAGCTCCGGTCGGGCTTGCCGGGCCTGTTGCGGAGACGTAGTTACGGTACTGGATTGACAATTTCTGTCAGGGGTGAGCGAATGCGCGCATCACGTCTTTTTGGGCTTCTGGAGCAGCTGCGGATGCACCGCCAGCCGGTGAGCGCGGCCGTGCTTGCCGAAACGCTGGGTGTTTCGGTACGCACGATCTACCGCGATATCGCGACGCTTCAGTCCATGGGCGCGCCGATCCGGGGTGAGGGTGGTGTCGGTTATCAGATCGAGCGTGGCTATTTTCTGCCGCCTCTGCATTTCGATGCCGATGAGCTGGATGCGATCACGCTCGGCATGCAGCTGATTTCGGCGCGCGGTGACAGTGATATCAAGAAGGCTGCTGCGCGGGTGGCGGCGAAAGTCGACGCGATTGCGCCGGGCGGTGCGAATGGGCGTGTGCGTCAGGGCGACATGATCGCCTATTCGAAGGCGTCGGAGGCACAGCGCCATCTGGCGGCGCTGCGCAGGGCTGTGCGGGAGCGCAGGCGTCTGGAAATCGTCTATCTCGACCTCAAGGACCAGCAGAGCACCCGTCGGGTCCGCCCGCTGGGGCTGACCGCTTTCGACCAGGTCTGGCTATTGACGGCATGGTGCGACGAGCGTGACGATTTCCGCAATTTTCGCGTAGACCGGCTGGCGACCGTGACCGAAACCGGAGAGCGCTTTGCACCGCAGGCGGGCAGGGAATTCAGGGATTACCTGAAGACCCTGCGTTAGCCGTCAGGTCTTCAGGCGGTAGCCGGTTTTGAAGATCCACCAGATCGCGCCGAGGCACAGAACCAGGAAGAACGAGATCATGCCGATGCTCACGCCGATTCCCACATCCGAGGTCTCGTAGAAGCTCCAGCGGAAGCCGCTGATGAGGTAGAGAACAGGGTTGGCGAGCGTCACCTTCTGCCAGAATTCCGGCAGCATCTGGATCGAGTAGAACGAGCCGCCCAGAAACACGAGCGGCGTGATCACCAGCAGCGGAATGAGCTGCAGTTTCTCGAAATTGTCGGCCCAGATGCCGATGATGAAGCCGAACAGGCTGAAGGTCACCGCCGTCATCACCAGAAAGAAGAGCATCCAGAAGGGGTGCCTGATCTCGATGGGCACGAAGAGATGCGCCGTGGCCAGAATGATCAGGCCCAGAATGATCGATTTGGTGGCCGCAGCCCCCACATAGCCGAGGACGATCTCGAAGAACGAAATCGGCGCCGACAGAACCTCATAGATCGTGCCGATGAATTTTGGGAAATAGATGCCGAAGGACGCGTTGGAGATCGAGTTCTGCAACAGGGTGAGCATCATCAGGCCCGGCACGATGAACGCGCCATACTGCACGCCGTCGATCTCCTCGATGCGCGAGCCGATGGCCGCGCCGAAGACGATGAAATAGAGAGAGGTGGAGAGCACCGGCGAGATCACGCTTTGCAGGAGCGTGCGCTTCATCCGCGCCATCTCGAAGAGATAGATGGATTTGACGGCTTCGAAATTCACTGCTTTTCCTCCACCACCAGGCTCACGAAGATGTCTTCAAGCGAACGCTGCTGTGTATCGAGATCCTTGACGATGATGTCGGCTTCGCCAAGCGCCGAGAGAAGTGTGGCGATGCCTGTCCGGTTTGCCTGCGTGTCATAGGAATAGATGATCTGCTGGCCATCGCCGGTCAGCTTCAGATCAAAATGGGAGAGCGTCTCGGGCAGGCTCTCGAGCGGCTTTTGCAGGTCGAGCGTCAGTTGCTTCTGACCGAGCTTGCGCATCAGTTCGGCCTTGTCCTCGACCAGAAGAAGCTCGCCCTTCCGGATGACGCCTACCCGGTCGGCGATTTCTTCCGCCTCCTCGATGTAATGCGTGGTCAGAATGATGGTGACGCCCGTGTCGCGCAGGCGCTTGACCAGCCGCCACATATCCTTGCGCAGCTCCACATCGACGCCGGCGGTCGGCTCGTCCAGGAAGAGAATGCGCGGCTCATGGGCCAGAGCCTTGGCGATCATGACGCGCCGCTTCATGCCGCCCGAAAGCGCGATGATCTGGCTGTCTTTCTTTTCGTAGAGCGAGAGGTCGCGCAAAATCTGCTCGACCAGAGGCGGGTTCGGCTTCTTGCCGAACAGGCCGCGGCTGTAGCTCACCGTGGCCCAGACCGTCTCGAAGGTTTCGGTGTGCAGTTCCTGCGGCACGAGGCCGATCAGCTTTCGCGCCTCGCGGTACTGGCTGACAATGTCATTGCCTTCCACCGTCACCGTGCCGGTGGAAGGGCGCACAAGCCCGCAGATGATGGAGATCATCGTCGTCTTGCCGGCGCCATTGGGGCCGAGCAGGGCGAGGATTTCACCGCGTTCGATGTCGAGATCGACCGATTTGAGCGCGGTGACGCCGCCTTTGTAGGTCTTGGATAGATTCTTTATGGAAAGGGCTGTCGTCATGGAAGCGCGTCCGTGAGATCGGAAAAGGGGAGCCGCGCAGATATAGGCAATAAGCCGTCATCATGCCAGCGGACCGCCATGCCCGCTGACAAACCCTGACATCGTCCGGATGGAAAGGTGAGGGGCGAACGCTCCTCGGGACAGACCTAGTTGTTTTCCGGGTCCGTCTCCGCCTCGAAGGCGAGCTGTCCGCAGCGCACCATTGCATAAAGCGCCGGCAGGCCGACGATCACTGCAAGCACGATTTCTCCGACCGAGTTGAGGTGCAGAAGACCGGAAAGTCCCCACACGCCCGCAGCTGATGCCACGGCCACTTCGGTGGACACAAAAAGCGACACCGAAACAAAGCCAAGCATCTGGAGAAGTGTGACCTTGCGCGCCGGCGTCTTCACCTGCGGCTGTTCAGTTCCAAAAGACATGTCTGAAAATACCCCTGCACGCCACCGGAATTGGGGCGGAGCCCGGCAACTACTCTCCTCAATTGTGGAGTTTTCATGTCAGGGCAGGAGCAAGACCCGAAATGCCCAAAAAGCTTGACGCGCCAGTTGTGTTGCGTCACCAGATGCGCCCGATAACGATGTTATTTTGGAGATTTGGCGATGGGCATCGCTTTCACCTTTCCGGGACAGGGCAGCCAGGCTGTCGGCATGGGACGCGATCTGGCGGATGCGTTTCCGGAAGCACGGGATGTGTTCCACGAGGTCGACGACGCGCTGGAGCAGAAGCTTTCCAGCATCATGTGGGAAGGCCCCGAGGATGAGCTGACGCTCACGGCCAATGCACAGCCGGCGCTGATGGCGGTTTCCATTGCCGCAATGCGTGTCATGGAAAAGGGTGGTCTGTCGCTGAAGGACAAGGTGTCCTGCGTGGCCGGTCATTCGCTCGGCGAATATTCCGCGCTCTGCGCTGCCGGCATGTTCTCGCTGGCCGATACGGCGCGCCTCCTGCGCATTCGCGGCAACGCCATGCAGGCAGCCGTTCCGGTTGGCGAGGGTGCAATGGCGGCGATCATCGGCCTTGAGGCGGCAGACGTCGAAGAGATCTGCAAGGCGGCCGCCGGGAGCGGCGTATGCCAGATCGCGAATGACAATGGCGGCGGACAGCTGGTGATTTCCGGCGCAAAGGCGGCTGTTGAGCAGGCAGCGGCGTTTGCCACGGAGAAGGGCGCGAAGCGCGCGATCATGCTGCCGGTGTCCGCACCGTTCCACTCCGCGCTCATGAAGCCGGCCGCAGACGCCATGCGCGAAGCACTGGCCGATGTGAAGAAAAACGCGCCGGTCGTGCCTGTCGTGGCCAATGTCACGGTTTCGTCGCTGAGCGATCCCGAAGAGATTGCCGAGCGGCTGGTCGAGCAGGTGACGGGCCGCGTGCGCTGGCGCGAAACGGTTGGCTGGTTCGGCGAGAATGGCGTCGACACGCTTTACGAGATCGGTTCGGGCAAGGTCCTGTCGGGGCTGGCGCGCCGCATCAACCGCGATCTCAAGGCGGTTCCGGTCAACACGCCGGCCGATATCGAAACGGCAATGGCTGCGCTCGTCTGAGCTGCAGCGCCACGATGGGCAATCGTGCCCAAACAATGAATCAGGTGACTGAAAAGGACAACGTCATGTTTGATCTGAGCGGCCGCAAGGCACTGGTGACGGGCGCCACCGGCGGCATTGGCGAGGCGATTGCGCGCATTCTGCATGCGCAGGGCGCCATTGTCGGCCTGCATGGCACGCGCGTCGAGAAGCTCGAGGCGCTCGCCGCCGATCTGGGCGACCGCGTAAAGCTTCTGCCGGCGAACCTGTCGGATCGCAGTGAAGTCAAGCAGTTGGCCGAGAAGGCGGAATCTGAACTCGAAGGTGTCGACATTCTGGTCAACAATGCGGGCATCACCCGCGATGGCCTGTTCGTGCGCATGAGCGACGAAGACTGGGATTCGGTCCTCGAGATCAATCTCGGCTCGGTTTTCCGTCTGACCCGCGAGCTGACGCACCCGATGATGCGCCGCCGATTCGGCCGCATCATCAACATCACCTCCGTGGTGGGCGTCACCGGCAATCCCGGCCAGGCGAATTACTGCGCCTCCAAGGCGGGCCTGATCGGCTTTTCCAAGTCGCTGGCGCAGGAAATCGCCAGCCGCTCGATCACGGTCAACTGCGTTGCTCCGGGCTTCATCGAATCGGCCATGACCGACAAGCTCAACGACAAGCAGCGTGACGCCATCATGGGCGCCATTCCGATGAAGCGCATGGGCAATGGTGCGGAAGTCGCATCGGCTGTCGCCTATCTCGCATCCAACGAGGCTTCCTACGTGACCGGCCAGACCGTGCACGTGAATGGCGGCATGGCAATGATCTGATCGATTCACACCGGTCGACACGATGAGCGGGCTCGAGACAAAACGCTTTGTTCTGCGGGATTTCGAGCCCGCCGATGTGGCCGCGCTTGCGGCCTATCAGGCGGATCCGCGTTTCGTTTCCGCACGCCGCAAGGCCGGACAGGCCGCAGGCGATCCGGCAGAGCTTGTTGCGCTCTTTCGCCAGTGGGCAGCGGAGAATCCGCGCAAAAACCACCAGTTTGCAGTGATCTGTCGTAAAACCGGCCGCCTTGTCGGCTGTGCGGGGCTGCGCGCGGCGAATTGTCCACAGGACAGTGGCGAACTCGGAATCGAACTCTCTCCCGACCTCTGGGGACGTTATGGCAGCGCTGCCGAGATCGCAGGCGCATTGCTCGATTTCGGCTTCTCAGAGCTCGGCCTGGTGGAAATTTTCGGCGACACCACTGCTGAAAATCATCAGGCGGCCCGGCTCGCCTCGTTTCTGGGCGCACAGCCGGAAACCGTCGAAGCAGCCGCAAAGCAAGGTGAGGAAAGCGGTTCAGCGCCTGTCCGATGGCGGTTCTCGCACAAGGCATGGCGGGCACGGGATGGATCGCGTCCGGGGGCTCGTCCAAAGTGGATGTCGGGTGATTAACGCTTGGCTCGCGCAGTTAAATCGTGATATGCGCCCGCCGAAAGCCGTTCCACGAGCCGCGCGTAACCCGTGTATCGAGGACGGAATAACGAAGGCTTCGCGCTGGCCATGTCAGCGGGTTAGTCGTCATTTAGCTTGATTAGCGGCAATCGTGCGGCTAACGAAGATCGGAAATTCAGAAAGTCGAGGGTTCTCTCATGAGCGATACTGCAGAACGCGTTAAGAAAATCGTTGTCGAGCATCTGGGCGTCGAAGGCGACAAGGTGAACGAAGGCGCAAGCTTCATTGATGATCTTGGCGCAGACAGCCTCGACACCGTCGAGCTGGTCATGGCCTTTGAAGAAGAGTTCGGCGTTGAAATCCCGGACGACGCTGCCGAGACGATCCTCACCGTCGGCGACGCAGTGAAGTACATCGACAAGGCGACCGCCTAACGCCTCCGGCGTTATCGCTACAAAAACGTAGTCAAGGCGGATATTCAGCATATGAGACGTGTTGTCGTCACCGGTATGGGGCTTCTTTCACCGTTCGGCCTCGGTGTTGAGCATGGGTGGAAGAGCCTGCTTTCGGGCAAGAGTGCGGCCAGCCGCATCGACAGTTTTGAGGTCGATGATCTGCCGTGCAAGATCGCCAATACGATCCCGCGTGAAGGCGAAGGGGCGTTCAACCCCGACGCCTTTCTGGAACCCCGCGAGCAGCGCAAGATCGGTGAGTTCATCACCTACGGCATTGCTGCGGCAGACCAGGCGCTGGAAGATTCCGGCTGGAAGCCGGAAACCGAAGACGACAGATACGCCACCGGCGTTCTGATCGGTTCGGGTATCGGCGGCATCGAAGGCATTGCTGAAAACGCCTTGACGCTGGAGCAGCGCGGTCCGCGCCGCATCAGCCCCTTCTTCATCCCCGGCAACATCATCAACATGGTGTCCGGCCAGGTGTCCATTCGACACGGATTGAAGGGGCCGAACCATGCGGTCGTGACCGCTTGCTCCACCGGCGCGCACGCCATTGGCGATGCCGCGCGCCTCATCATGCTTGGTGACGCCGACGTCATGCTTGCGGGTGGTGCTGAAGCACCGATCACCCGTCTGTCGATCGCCGGCTTCTCCGCATGCAAGGCTCTCTCCACCAGCTTCAACGATACGCCGGAAATCGCTTCCAGGCCCTATGACCGCGACCGCGACGGTTTCGTCATGGGCGAGGGCGCAGGCGTGCTCGTGCTGGAAGAGCTGGAGCATGCAAAGGCGCGTGGCGCCAAGATTTACGCCGAAGTGGTTGGCTATGGCCTGACGGGCGACGCCTATCACATAACGGCGCCGGCGGAAGATGGCGACGGTGCCTATCGCTGCATGAAGGCAGCGTTGAAGCGCGCCGGCATGACACCTGCCGATCTAGACTACATCAACGCACATGGCACTTCGACCATGGCGGACACCATCGAGCTTGGAGCCGTGGAGCGCCTCATGGGCGATGCCGCAGGCAATGTTTCGATGTCGTCCACCAAGTCGGCCATCGGCCATCTGCTTGGTGCCGCGGGTGCAGCAGAAGCGATCTTCTCGGTTCTGGCCATTCGCGACAACATCGTGCCGCCGACCATCAATCTGGACAATCCACAGGTTGAAACGGCCATCGATCTGGTGCCCAACAAGCCGCGCGAACGTCAGGTTGACGTAGCGCTCTCCAACTCCTTTGGCTTTGGCGGCACCAACGCGTCTCTCGTATTCAAGCGTTATGAGGCCTGAACGTTTCCGATAGCGGGCTTGCAGTTTTGCCATTTTCGCAATTCATTCTGTTCTGACACGAATCGAAATGGCGCGCGGCAAGCTCCGGTGACGCAATTTTCGAAACTTGCGTAAACGTTCATAACGCGAACACAGAATAGGACAGGACCGGCGGCAATTGGCGCCGTTCTGAAAGGGAGCGGTCCAAGAAGCATGACAGGGACTTCCGACGATAATTCTAGCGGCTATGGCCGCCAGCCAGACGAAGAGCGCGGCCGTACTTTCAAACCGGCCAGCCAGACATTACGACCGGAGGCGGGAACCCCGCCACCGAAGCGCTCCAGGCGCGCGCGCAGCCAGTTCGTGGTGTTCTTCAACTTCGTCTTCTCTTCCATCGTCTTTCTGGTGGTTCTGGCCGGCTTCGCCTTCTATTTCGGCAAGCGCGAATTCCATCAGCCCGGCCCGTCAAGCACGGCCGAGACCGTTCTCATCAAACCGAACACCGGTGTGAACCAGATCGCCAGCCTGCTCGAGCGCGAGGGCGTGATCAGCGATGCGCGCATCTTCTCCATCGGTGTGCGCGCCTATGGCGCCGATTCCGAGCTCAAGGCCGGTGAGTACGCCATCGACGCCCGCGCTTCGATGCATGACGTCATGGAGCTTCTGAAGAGCGGCAAGAGCGTTCTTTACTCGCTCACCATCCCGGAAGGGCGGACCGTCGTTGAGGTGTTCCAGCGTATTCAGGATACCCCGGAACTCTCCGGCAAGCTGCCGGATGAGATGCCGCCGGAAGGCAGTCTTGCAGCCGACACGCTGCGCTTTACGCGCGGCATGGACCGCACGGCGGTCGTCGAGAAGCTCCTTGAGGATCAGCGCGAGCTGGTCGACAGCATCTGGGAGCGCCGCGACGAGGGACTTCCGGTCAAGGACAAGAACGAGTTCGTAACGCTGGCCTCCATCGTGGAGAAGGAAACCGGCATTGCCGACGAGCGCCCGCGCGTTGCAGCCGTCTTCATCAACCGTCTGAACAAGGGCATGCGCCTGCAGTCGGACCCGACCATCATCTATGGTCTGTTTGGCGGCCAGGGCAAACCGGCCGATCGCCCGATCTACCGGTCCGACATCGACAAGAAGACGCCTTACAACACCTATCAGATCGACGGGCTTCCGCCCACACCGATCGCCAATCCGGGCCGTGCGGCGCTTGAGGCCGTGGCAAACCCGTCGCAGACCGACGAACTTTACTTCGTCGCGGACGGTACGGGCGGCCACGCCTTTGCCAAGACGCTCAAAGAGCACAATGAGAACGTCGCACGCTGGCGCAAGCTGGAGCGCGAGCGCCAGACGGAAGACGAGGCCGGCTCCAACTGAGCCGGACCGTCGCGCGAAGAGGGGGACGCATGAGCAGGCTTCAAAGCATGACGGGCTTTGCCCGTGCTTCGCGCGACCATGATGCCGGTGGCATCGCCTGGGAGCTGAAATCGGTAAACGGGCGCAGCCTTGAAACCCGCTTTCGCCTCCCTCCCGGTTTTGAACGGATCGAGCAGGGCGCGCGCCAGCGTCTGCAGAAGCGCTTTTCGCGCGGCAATGTGCAGGCTTCGCTGAATTTTACGCAGAATGGCGCTCTGCGCCGCCCGGTTGTCGATGAAGAGTTCCTGAAAGAGGTCGCAGAACTGGCCGGTCGCCTGCACGAGCAGTTCGGCGCTGCTCCTGCAACGGCAGACGGGCTGCTGGGCCTGCGCGGTGTGCTCGACTATGCCGATCCCGTGGCGGATGAAGAGGTTCGCGCCTCGCTCGACGAAGCCATTCTGTCGACCTTCGATGAGGCGCTTGTCAGCCTTGAGAATGCGCGGCGGGATGAGGGGGCGGCGCTCGAACGCATCCTGCTTGACCAGGTGGCGCGCATCGAGACGCTGACCGATCAGGTCGAAAATGATTCCTCCCGCTCGCCCGAGGCCATACGCCAGCGTCTGAGCGAGCAGGTCGCCCGCCTCATGGATGCGACCACCGGCTTCGATGAAGCCCGCCTCCACGCCGAGGCCGCCATCCTTGCAGGCAAGGCGGATATCCGTGAAGAGATCGACCGTTTGCGCGCACATATCGCATCGGCCCGGGCTCTGATCGCCTCCGGCGGCCCCATAGGTCGAAAGCTTGACTTCCTCGGTCAGGAGTTCAACCGCGAATCCAACACGCTTTGCTCAAAGTCCAACGCGACAACCGTCACGGCCATCGGCCTTGAATTAAAGGCCGTCGTCGATCAGTTCCGCGAGCAGGTCCAAAATCTGGAGTAGACCATGTCCTCGCAGACGTCTCCTGCCGTTTCGACCGAAGTCGCGCGCCGCGGCCTTATGCTCGTCCTGTCTTCACCTTCGGGTGCAGGCAAGTCGACCATTGCACGCACGCTTCTGGCCGAGGTGAAGGGGTTTGAACTTTCGGTAAGCGTTACCACGCGCCCCCGCCGCGCCAGCGAAATTGAAGGGGTGCACTACCACTTCAAGACGCAGCGCGAATTCGAGATCATGCGTGACAATGACGAATTGCTGGAATGGGCCGAGGTTCACGGCAATTTCTACGGTACCCCCCGCGCGCCTGTCGAAAAGGCGCTGACCGAGGGGCGCGACATGCTGTTCGACATCGACTGGCAGGGCGCGGAGCAGCTGCGCGAGAAAATGCGCGGGGATGTGGTCTCCATCTTCATTCTGCCGCCCAGCATGAAGGAGCTGCTTGGCCGTCTGACGCGGCGCGCCGAGGATACGCCCGAGATCATCCAGACGCGTCTGAAGAATGCGCGGACGGAAATCGAGAAATGGCTGGATTACGATTATGTCGTGATCAATGAAGAGCTCGATCACGCCTTTTCGTCGGTGCGCTCCATCGTTGAGGCAGAGCGCCTGCGGCGCGACCGCCGCCCCGGCCTGTTTGATTTCGTTTCGGGCCTGCTCAGCGAGGACGGCAACTGAGCTTCATTTGCATTTCATGGTCGGGCTGCCTTACCCGACCATCTGCAAAATCCGTCAGGATGAACCGGTCTGGGAAGCGTTCGCCAGCGCCACGAATTCGGCCACTGAGAGCGTTTCCGCACGTCGCGTCGCATCGATCCCTGCGCGCGCCAGAAGCGCTTCACCACCCAGCGATTTGACGCTCTGGCGCAGCATCTTGCGGCGCTGGCCAAAGGCTGCTTCCGTGATCTTCGCCAGCCTTTTGGGCTCGACCGCCAGCGGCTCGGCGCGCGGCACGATATGCACCACGGACGACGTCACTTTCGGCGGGGGCGTAAAGGCCTGCGGAGGCAGGTCAAAGGCGATCTTGGAGACGGTGCGCCAGCCGGCCAGAACGCCAAGCCGACCATAGGCCTTGTCGCCGGGTTCGGCGACGATGCGCTGCGCCACCTCGCGCTGGAACATCAGCGTCATCGAGGCGTAGAAGGGCGGCCATGTGTCGGGCGTCAGCCAGCGTACGAGAAGCTCCGTTCCGATATTGTAGGGCAGGTTGGCGACAATCCGCACCTTGCCGTGCGCCTCCGGGGCGAGGGCTGCGAAGTCCGTTTCCATGGCGTCGCCATTCACCACGTCGAGCCGGCCCGGATAGTTCGCGGCGATCTCCGCCAGCGCATCGAGACAGCGCTCGTCACGTTCGATGGCGATCACGCGTTCTGCGCCGGCCATCAGCAGGGCGCGCGTCAGACCGCCCGGTCCGGGGCCGACCTCAATCACCGTCGCGCCTTCAAGATCGCCCGCAGCCCGGGCGACCTTGGCCGTCAGGTTCAGATCCAGAAGAAAGTTCTGGCCGAGCGATTTCTTGGCGGCGAGGCCATGCCTGGCGATGACCTCTCTGAGTGGTGGCAGGCCATCGGCCGTCATTTTATGGTGTCCGTATTGTCTGAGAGCTGGCGCGCAAGCCTGATCGCCGCAATCAGGCTGTCGGGCCGCGCAATGCCGCGTCCGGCAATGTCGAATGCCGTGCCATGATCCGGCGATGTGCGGATGAAGGGAAGGCCGAGCGTGACGTTCACCGTCTCGTCAAAGGCAATGGTCTTTACGGGGATCAGCGCCTGATCGTGATACATGCAAAGTGCGGCGTCATAGCCAGCGCGGGCGCGGGCGTGAAACATCGTGTCGGCGGGCAGGGGGCCGAATGCGTTGATCCCGTCTTCCTGAAGCGCGTGGATCGCCGGCGCGATGACGTCACGGTCTTCCGTGCCCATGGCCCCGCCTTCGCCGGCATGCGGGTTGAGCCCGGCAATGGCAAGGCGCGGTTCCGCGATGCCGAAGCGCTGACGCAGCTCCCGATCTGTGATCCGCGCGATCTCTTCCACCAGCGCCTGCGTCAGGGTTTCAGGAACCTCTGCCAGCGCCTGATGAACGGTCACCGGAACGGTCCGCAGATCGGGGCCCGCAAGCATCATGACAGGCGTGGCCGGCCTTCCGGTCAGCTCCTCTGCCAGATGGCCCAGAAACTCCGTGTGGCCCGGAAAACGAAAGCCTGCATCATAGAGCGGCTTCTTGGCGATGGGCGCGGTGACCACAGCCGCCGCACGGCTTTCCACCGTGTCCGTCACGGCGCGTGATATGGCCTCGATGACACCCGCCGCATTCACCGTCTCGGGCTGGCCTGCGCTGTCGGTCAGACGGTTTTCGAGCGGTGCGACCGGCAGCCGATTGTCAAAAGCGCTCTCTGCCGCCTCGGGCTCAGCCTCGCACAGCGGTACGTCGAGCCCCAGATGGCGCGCGCGTGCGGCCAGAAGGGCAGGGTCGCCGAGAACATAGAAGGGCGACAGCTTATCCTGGTCGCGCCGAAGCCAGGCCTGAAGAATGACCTCCGGGCCGATTCCTGACGGATCGCCAATGCTGAGCGCGAGCGGGCGCAAGAGCCACCTCGTTGGATCTAGGGTCGAAGAAAGATGAGCCCGGCAAGGCCGGGCTCATGAAGAACAATCAGCGCTTGGTGATGCGCGCGTTCTTGCGCAGCTCGGCGAGATATTCCTGCGAGGCCTTCTCCATGTCCTCGCCGCCCGAGCCTTCACTCTGGAACATCATCTGAGCGACACGGTCGTCGGAAACTTCGCGCGTGCTGCAAACGCCGATGAACTCGACACCGCGCTCTGTCGTGCGCACGCCGGTCGCGTTGCCGGGGGACGTCTTCTTGATCTGGTCTTTCCAGTCGCCCGGCAGCTCCGGTTCAAGAATACGGCCAAGGTCACGCACGGTCACGTCAATCAGCCCCTTGGCGAACTCACGGGTCGAATCGCAGCCCCGGAAGCGGCCACGCAGCGCCTGTGCTTCGCGCTGGCGCTTGCCAAGTAACTTCGAGCGCTCGGCAGACGGAACGACGAAGATGACCTGCTGAAGCATGTATTCGGTCGCGCTCGGTTTGTTGCCACCCTGCTGAAGCATCTTGGCGACAACATCCTGCTCGCTCATGCCGCCGGAAGAGTTGTTGCGCGCCTGCATGACGCGGCTCCAGCCGATCTGCGAACGGATGAAATCCTTGAAGTGCGCTGCCGTCACGCCCGACTGCGCCATCACCTGGTTCAACTGGCTGGTGGTCATCCGGTTTCCGCTGGCGAAGCGCTGATAGGCCTGATCCACCATCTCTTTGGGGATGTTGATGTTGCGCCGCTGCATTTCCTGCAGCTTGAGCGTCTGCTCGATCATCTGATCGGTGGCTTTCTGGCGCAGATTGCCACCCTCGCGCTGCAGTCGCAGAAATGCGACGCGCCGGTCGATATCGTAGCTGGTCACCGGAAGATTGTTGACCACATAGCGAATTTCGGTCGCCATGGCACTGGTACCGCCGAGAATGGGCATTGCCGTCGCCACGGCCAACGTCAACACGCTCGCGCGCACAATACGCCTGCAATTGCTAAACATCGTCACATTTCTCACTTTTGCACCCCGCAATTGCGTCTGGGATAACAGCAAATGCACTGGAGCTACAGTCCCTTGGACCGTTTTATCCGCCAGCCTGGGGCAAAATCATGACTTTAGGGGAGGTCATGTCCAAATGAGGCCGGAAGCGAAGCTCCCGGCCTGCCTGTTCAAAGGCTCACAGCCTCAGAAGCTCGAACCGAAGTCGCCGCTGCTGGTGCCGAAGTCGCCGATGGTGCGCAGCGACACGCGGAAGCCGAACGAATGGTCGGTTTCCTTGGTCACGCGGTTTTCGCTGCGCGAATAGGTCATCGAATAGATGAAGCACTCATCGCCATACGAGAACCCGTAGTCGTTCTTGACGACCGTCTCGCTCTCGATGTCGTAAGTGCCCGAAGCAAAACCGCTCCAGTTCTCGTCGAACTTGATCCTCGCGACGCCCGTCACTTCCTGTCGGTCGGTTTCAAACCCGTATAGTGGCTGGGCCTCGATATAGGCGTACTGCAACGAACCGGTGACAGCGCCAACGGTGGCGGCGGTCTTCAGGTCGGTACGGCGTACGTCGAAGGTCTCCTCGTCGAACCGTGCACCGGCGGAGAATGCAAAGCCGCCCGGGCTGGCGAAACCGATCATGCCGACAAAGTCGGAGACGTCCGTCTCAAGGCCGGAATAGGCGCCGACATTGACCAGATCAGGAGCCGCATAGGGGTTCGCGCCGGCAATCTGGTAGGACTGACCGAAGAGGCCCTGAGCAGTCCAGCCATTGGCGAAACTGCCGGAGTAGCGGATGCCGACATTGGCGCGCGTACCACCCTCAATGCGGTCATAGCCGGAGAACTTGTCACGCTCGAACAGCGTCGTCGCGTCGAACACGAGCGACTGCGCATCTTCGTTCGGAATGCCGAGCTTGTCCTGATAGGGAGCGTCGGGCCGGACGAAGATCTGCGCCACGGGTTCCAGCACGTGGCTGGCGCTCGTGGTCGAGAAAAGGATCGGCCAGCGCGCTTCCAGACCTGCCGTCGCCATGTAGCGATAGTAGGAGGAGCGCATATCGCTACCGACCGGGGTGCCATTCAGCTCGAAGCTGGTGATGCCATTGACCGTGGTGGCATCGTAATCGGTATAGATCGCGTCGCCACGGGCCTGCAGAAGCGGGGTCACGACGAGACCGCCCGACGTGACGAAAGAGCGCTTCCACTCGGCTTCGGCCGTCATGCGGCTGGCAAGCCCATCCATACCGTCGATGCGTGACGTGTCGTTCGGATTGATGCCGTTGACCTTGTTGAGGCTCAGCTGATCCCGATAGATGTTTTGAACATTGATATCGAGATTTAGCTCGCCGCCAGCCACCGACATGTCCGGTGTATAGGAATAATCGAAGGTTGGCAGAACCCAGGGCTGCTGATCGTCACGCGCACTGGGGGAGGAGTCCAACACGTCTTCCTGAACGTCGAAATGGTAGGCGCGCAGGTCGAAGAAGTTCCGGTCATCAAGGCCGGTCAGATAAAGCTGGGATGTCTGAACCGTGTCCGAGAACCCGTCGATGCCATAGGTGCGCGAGAAGTTCTTGTCGGTCTGCGCAAGCACGTCCCAGCCGAAGGTCCAGCGCGGATTGACGCGGAACTGGCCCTTGGAGCCGATCATGCCGCGGCCGTCTTCGCTGCCATTGACCGTGTTCGGGCTCCAGGCCTGGGGGTCCTGCTGCTTGATGCCGGCAATCTTGACGCTGTACTGGCCGTTGTCGAAACGCTGACGCCACTCGGCTTCGCCAAGGAAGCCCTGATTCGTATAGTAGGTGCCTGTTACCGTAAGGTCATACGTAGGCGAGAGCGCGAGGTAATAGGGAACGCTGACGCCGAAGCCGAGCTCGTCATTGTATGAAGCGCTCGGAATCAGGAAGCCCGTTTTGCGCTTCACCGTCGGGTCCGCCACCTCGAGATAGGGGAGGTAGGCAATCGGCATGCCGAAGAATTCGAATCGCGAACGCTCAAAACGAACTGTCTTGGATTCGCCGTTCCAGATGATCTTCTGCGCCTTGATCTGCCAGATCGGCGGTTTGCCGGGTTTGTCACGGCAGGGTTCGCACGCGGTGTAGACACCATTGTTGAAGGTGGTCAGCCGACCGCCTGAGCGTTCGGCGCTCTCGGCAGCGAAATAGGTCTTGTCGACAGTCTCGACGCGCAGCGCATTGACGAAGCCGTCGCGGAAGTCGTCCGTGACGTCGATCTCGTCTGCGTAGATCTTGTTGCCGTCTTTCTCGATGATCTGCACACGGCCGCGCGCGACAACGCGCGACGTTGCCCGGTCATAGACGACCCGGTCTGCAACGAGATTGTTTCCGGCATATTCGATCTGCACACCGCCGGCGGCAGTGATCGTGCTCTGATCGTTGTCGTAAATGAGATTGTCCGCCGTCAGCAGCATCTGTGCGTCTTGCGGAAGGTCCGATACGTCCAGCCCGCCGGTCTGCGCCAGGGCAGTGCCCTGCGGAAGCAATGCATAGGTGCACAAGGTCGCCAACGCGGTCGCGCCCATCAAATGCGCTAACCGTGCGGACATGCCGGCTCTGTTTGCCGAAACCCCCACTAACCGTCCTCCTTGTACAATAGGAAAGTCACCCCATAGAACATCGCCACGACCACAGGCGTCCAGGCAGCTACAACCGGAGGTACAACTCCGGCGCTACCGAACGCCTTGACCAGGACCGAAACCACATAAAGCAGAAAGCCGGCGAGGATTCCACCCAGAATCACCGTTGCTGACTGTCCCATTCGCGTAAATCTCATGGATACCGTAGCGGCAATCAGCGTCATGGCGACGAGCAGGAGGGGTAATACTACAAGTGAATGAAAATGCGTGGCAAAGGCGTTTGCCTTGAGCCCGAAGGAGCGCGCGACTTCGATCTTTCCAGGCAGTGCATAGATGGATGTCGCTTCAGGGCGCGCAAGCTGCTCGCCAACGAATTCTGGCTGGAGATTCGTTTCGATCTGCAGCGTTGCGATACGTTCTGCCGCAGCGGTACCGCGGCGACGTGACACGTCCTGCAATTCCCAGAAACCATCGCGCAGAAATGCGCGTTCGGCGTCGAGTCGCTCATAGATGCGTCCATCGGCATCGATTCGGAAGAAAGTCGGGCGAATCAGGGTCTGCCCGCCGCTGAGGACAGAGGTGGAACCGATGATGGTTTCCTCATTGCCCGTACGCTGTTTGAGCCACTGTTCGGCTTCGGAATTGGTTGTGCTCTTTGCCCCGCGCACCTCGGCCTCGACAAGCTGCGCCTGGGCAAAGCCGTTGGCTGCCAGCGGGTTCAGCGCAGCAACGGCGATCACGCCGAAAACGAAGGAGCCGAATGCGATGGGCGTGAGGAACTGCCAGGCTGAAACGCCAGCCGCACGCGCCACCACAAGCTCATACTTGCGGTTGAGACTGATGAGCGTGGCCATGGCCGCAATCAGACCGATGAAGGGGATCGCCTGCAAAAGGATGATCGGTGTCTGCAGCGCGGCCAGCGAAAAAGCCCATTGCGGCGTGTAGCCCGGCAATCCCGCCGAGCGGCTCGACACCTCGGCAAAGGTCACGATGAAGATCAGAAGACCGATGCCGAAAAAGTTCCAGGCTGCAATCGAGGCGTAGCGGCGGAAGAAATAGCCGCCAAGTGTCAGGCCGATCATCCGCGACCTCCTTCGGGCGAGCGCTTGCTGGCCAGCTTGATGCGAAGGCGGGTCATTGCCTCGGTCAGTTTCTGTGTGCGTGCGTTGAGCTTCTCAACCCAGTGTGTGGGCAGTTCCATCACACGATTTGTGAAGATGAAGAACGCGCATACGCCAATCATCAAAAGTGGCGCGGCGTAAAGCACGAAGGAGAAAACGCGCGAGCTTTCGGCCTCGGTGCCGGAATAGAACCCGACCCACCGCACAAGCAGCGCGATCACCATCGTGGTCACCATCGGGTGCAGCCTGGCTTCGCGGAAGGAGCGCGCATCGCCGGCCACGGCCAGTCCGATCATGGCGAAGACCAGCGGGTAGAGCCATTCGGAGAAGCGCATGTGAAGTTCCGCCCGGAAGATCTGTGGCGACTTCTTGTAGAACTGGTCGTCCGGGTCGGGATTTAGGAGGAAGGCGAGGGAACGGTCCTTGGGGTGCAGGGTGGGTTCACCGCCGCCGCTGCTGGAAAACTGCGAGAGGTCGAAGGCGTAGGAATCAAAGCGGATCGTCGAGACGTCGCCATTCGCCGACTGCCGCTGCACCATGCCGTCCTGCATGACCAGAATGGAGCCACCATCGCGTTCAACGGCAGCACCTGTGCGCGCATGATAAATGAGCTTGGTGTTCTCTTCGCGCGAATCGGCGACGAAAATTCCGCCCAGAAGACCGTTGGGAAGGCGTTCCGATACCTGAACGAAGAGACCGTCATCCACTTTCTGGAAGCTGCCTTCCTGAAGAACCGTGGTGATCAGGTCGGCGCGGGCATTGGCAAGCAGCGTGCGAAAGGCCTGGCGGGACGCGGGCTCAACCGTGTTGTTGATCAGGAAGGATGCAACGCTGGCGCCGATGGCGATGATCAGGATCGGCCGGATGATGGTGGCGCGCGGCGCGCCCGACGCATTGATGACCACCAGTTCCGAATCGGAATTCATGGTGGCGAGCGTCTGCGCCACGGCAATGCCGAGCGCGAAGGGGATCACGATGGGAATGACGGCAGGCAGGACAAGGGCGGCGACCATGAAGAACGTGCCGGCCGACTGGCCGCTATCGGTCACAAGGTCGATGCGGTTCAGGACCTGGGTGGTCCACACCAGCGCGAGCACCCACAGCAACGCGGCTGCGAACAGCGCGAAGGTACGGCGCATGATGTAAAGTTCGATTACCCGCATGGAAATCGGCAATCCGTTTCGTTGGAACAGCCCTCAACCGGCGCGCGCGAACCTAACGGCCCGCTTCCACGTGCACAATGCTCAACTGCCGGCTTTGAAGGGCGGCCCACCATTTCTTGTCCCAGGGGCGACAGTGGGCGGGATTGGTTAGAAAAAGCGAAACAAACGCAGTTAACAGATTGCTTACTGCCCAATAGCCGCACCGCAATCAATGATTGCGCGCGCGAAAAAACAGAATGCGCCTCGGCACAGCCCTTGCCAATCTTCATAAAACCTCCAAGATCGCCGGCATCTCTCAAAACGAGAAATCACGCAAATCTGGGAATTATCATGACCGACAGACCGAGCGTCTCTTTCGCCAAGTTCGCAATGCCCGAAAAGGGCACCGCCATTGTCCTGGCTTCGCAGGGTGGCGGACTGGGAGACAATGCGAAGGCCTGCGATCCGGAAGGCGTTCTGGCGCGCGCCTTCGAGGTGTCCGGCTTTTCCGGGAAACTGGCAAAGAGCGTTGAGGTTCTGGCGCCGGCCGGCTCGCAGCTTGACCGGTTGACCGCGATCGGCGCAGGCAAGACGGACGAACTCGGCGAGGAAAGCTGGGTGAAGATCGGGGGCGCCGCCCTTGCCGCCGCGAAATCTGCCGATGCTGTCAGCGTTGTCGCCGATCTCGATGGTGCCGAGGTCAGCGCCGAGGATGCCGCCAATATCGCGCTCGGCATGCTGCTGCGCACCTACAGTTTTGACAAATACAAGACGAAGAGCCGTGACAACGGCAATGACAAGCCGTCGAAGAAGCTCAAGATCACCATTCAGTGCGCTGACCCGTCCGCCGCCAAGAAGGCGTTCGTGCGGGCAGAGGCCGTGGCGAACGGCGTTCTTGTCGCCCGCGATCTCGTCAATGAGCCCGCCAATGTGCTGGGACCGGTCGAGTTCGCAGCGAAGGCCAAGGAACTCGAGAAGCTCGGCGCAAAGGTCGAAATCCTCACCGAAAAAGAGATGAAAAAGCTCGGCATGGGCTCGCTGCTCGGTGTTGCGCAGGGTTCGGTGCGTCCGCCGCGTCTGGCGGTCATCGAGTGGAACGGCGGCAAGTCCAAGGACAAGCCGGTCGCCTTCATCGGCAAAGGCGTCGTCTTCGACACAGGCGGCATTTCCATCAAGCCGGCAGGCGGCATGGAAGAGATGAAGGGCGACATGGGCGGTGCGGCTGCCGTTGTCGGCGTCATGCATGCGCTGGCCGCCCGCAAGGCGAAGGTCAACGCCATCGGCATGATCGGCCTCGTGGAAAACATGCCCGACGGCAATGCCCAGCGCCCCGGCGACATCGTCACTTCCATGTCCGGTCAGACCATCGAGGTCATCAACACGGACGCGGAAGGCCGTCTCGTGCTCGCGGATGTGCTCTGGTACTGCAATGACCGCTACAAGCCGCAGTTCATGATCGATCTCGCCACGCTGACGGGCGCGATCATGGTGGCGCTCGGTCATCACCGCGCGGGTCTCTTCAGCAATGACGACACGCTGGCCGAACGTCTCTCCGCCGCCGGCGAGACGACGGGCGAGAAGGTGTGGCGCATGCCGCTCGGCGAGGAATACGACAAGCTGATCGATTCGAAGAATGCCGACATGAAGAACTCGTCCGGCCGCATGGCCGGCTCGATCACGGCCGCCCAGTTCCTCCAGCGTTTCGTCAAGGACGGCGCATGGGCGCATCTGGATATCGCCGGAACCGCCATGGGCGCGCCGCTCAGCGAGATCAACCGCTCCTGGGGCTCGGGCTACGGCGTACGTCTGCTCGACCGCCTCGTGGCCGACAGCTACGAATAGGTCGATGGACGTTCTCTTCTATCACCTCACCGAATCGACGCTGGAGGAGGCGCTGCCTCCTCTGGTGGAGAAAAGCCTCGAGAGGGGATGGAGGGTGGCCATCCAGACCGGAAGCCGGGAGCGCTGCGAGGCGCTCGACAACTGGCTTTGGACATGGCGCGAGGAGGCCTTTCTCGCCCATGGCACGGATCGGGACGAGCATCCCGAACACCAGCCCGTGCTTCTGACCGACGTGTCGGCCAACCCAAACGGTGCGCAGATCCGATTTTTCGTGGATGGTGCGGATCCGGGCGCGGTGGATGGGTATGAACGTGCGGTTCTCATGTTCGATGGCCATGATGCCGACCAGCTCAATGCCGCGCGCCAGCACTGGAAGATGCTGAAATCGGCAGGCCACGCCGTCACCTACTGGCAGCAGGGGCCGGATCGGCGCTGGCAGAAGAAGGCCTGAGGCCTCCCGTCCATTTGCCGAACCAATACGAAAAGGGCTGCCTTGCGCAGCCCTTTTTTCGTTTCAGAATGTTCAGCAGGGCTAAGGCATCGGCCGAAAATCGGGGTCGATTTTCGGAAAGCACGATGCGTGGATTCAAGAGGTTAGAGTGCCCTTTGTGCGCCCGAATGGACGCACGGCGCTCTAACCGATCTCCGCGAGCAATTCTTCCAGTTCGCCCAGATGCGCGATCTCGCGAAAGCGCGGCGCGTCTTCCGGCGCTTCCGCATGCTCGTGCGACCAGGTGAGGTCATGCGGCACGAAAACACCCCACGAACCGGCCTCAATGGCGGGAATCACATCGGACTTCAGCGAATTGCCGATCATCATCGCGTGTTCGGGGCCATCGCCATGGGCCGCGAAAACCCGCTCATAGGTCGTGCGTGATTTGTCGCTGACGATCTCGACCGCGTCGAACCAGTCGCCGAGACCCGAAGCCGCCAGCTTGCGCTCCTGATCGAAGAGGTCGCCCTTGGTGATCAGCACCAGCCGGTGCCGACCGACAAGCCGCTCCAGCGCTTCGCGGGCATGGGGCAGGGTCTCGACCGGGTGGTCGAGCATCTCGCGCCCCGCGTCGAGAATGTTTTGAATGGTCGCCGCCGGCACACGGCCCCCGGTCACCTCGATCGCGGTTTCGATCATCGACAGGGTAAAGCCCTTGATGCCGAAACCATACTTTCCGAGATTGCGCTTCTCGGCATCGAGAAGCCGCTCCGTCAGGTGATCGGGATCGGCAAAGTCGCCAAGCAGTTCGGCGAAGCGCGCTTCGGTCATGCGGAAGAAGCGCTCATTCTGCCAGAGCGTGTCATCCGCATCGAAGCCGATGGTAAGCGCGCGCGTCACGAGGCCATTTCCTCCTCATACTCGGTGGAAAGCGTCAGCCAGCGATCTTCATGCTTTGAAAGCATGTCGGCAAGGTCCGAACGCTCCTTGGCGAGCGAAGAGACCTTTTCCGGCTCCTTGTCGTAGAGGCTTGTATCGGCAAGCCGCGCCTCAATGGCTTCGATCCGCTTGCGCGTTCGGTCGATCAGTCCCTCGGTCGCCTTGATCTCCTTGGACAAGGGCTCGAGAGCGGCGCGCTTGCGCGCAGCCTCCTTGCGCTTGTCGGCCTTGGAGGCCTTGTCGCTTTCCCGCTTTTCCCGGTTGCGGCTCGCGCCTCCGGTCATCTGACTGCGGTAATCGTCCATGTCGCCGTCGAAAGGCGATACGGTGCCGCCGCCGACGATCCACAGCCGGTCGGCCGTGGCCTCGATCAGGTGCCGGTCATGGCTGATGAGGATCACCGCGCCCTCGAACATGTTGAGCGCCTCGACCAGCGCTTCACGGCTGTCGATGTCCAGATGGTTGGTCGGTTCGTCGAGGATGAGCAGGTGCGGGGCCTCGAATGTGGCAAGCCCCATCAGCAGCCGCGCCTTCTCGCCACCCGACAGATCGCGCGCCGGCGTCGACATCTTTTCCGTCGTCAGGCCGAACTGCGCGACCCGCGCCCGCACCTTCGCCTCCGGTGCATCCGGCATCAGCCGGCGCAGATGCTGATAGGCGTCTTCATCGGGACGCAGATCGTCGAGCTGGTGCTGCGCGAAGATCGAAACCTTTAGCCCCGGCGCGACGGTCTTGGTGCCCTTTTCGAGCGTGAGCCGGTCGGCGATCAGTTTGGCGAAGGTCGATTTGCCGTTGCCGTTGGAGCCGAGAAGCGCGATCCGGTCATCATTGTCGATGCGCAGCGTGAGCCCGCGCAGAACGGGTTTGCCGGGCGTGTAGCCGACCGTTCCGCCATCAAGGGCGATGATCGGGGAGGCGACGGCCTTCTCCGGATTGGGAAAACGGAAGGGCAACACCGTCTCGTTCAGCACGGCGGCCATGGGCGACATGCGCTCCAGCGCCTTCAGGCGCGACTGCGCCTGGCGCGCCTTCGACGCCTTGTAGCGGAAGCGGTCGACAAAGGCCTGCATGTGCTTGCGCTGGGCGTCCTGCTTGACGCGCATCTTCTCCTGCAGCTCCGCCTTCTCGGCATACTGCTTGGCGAACTGGTCGTAGCCGCCGCGCCAGAAGGTGAGCTTCTTGTGTTCCAGATGCACGATGGACGAGACCGCCCGGTTGAGCAGGTCGCGATCGTGGCTGATGAGGAGCACGGTATGCGGATAGCGCGAGAGATAGTTCTCGAGCCACAGCGTGCCTTCCAGATCCAGATAGTTGGTCGGTTCGTCGAGCAGCAGAAGATCGGGCTGGGTGAAGAGAACCGCGGCCAGCGCCACGCGCATGCGCCAGCCGCCGGAAAACGACGAGGCCGGACGCTTCTGCGCTTCGGCGTCGAAACCCAGGCCGGAAAGGATCGCGGCTGCCCGCGCTTCCGCCGAGTGGGCGTCGATATCGGTCAGCCGGGTCTGGATCTCGGCGATGCGATGCGCGTCGGTTGCCGTCTGTGCCTCGGCCAGAAGCGCTTCGCGTTCGGTGTCTGCGCGCAGAACGATGTCGATCAGCGGCTCTTCCGTCCCCGGCGCTTCCTGCGCCACCTGGCCGATGCGCATGCCCCTGGGCAGGCTGATCGTGCCGGACTCGGAGGCAAGGTCTCCGGTGATGGCGCGGAAAAGGGTCGTCTTGCCGGTGCCATTGCGGCCGACAATGCCCGCCTTGGTGCCAGCGGGGAGGGAGAGCGATGCCTGGTCGATCAGAAGGCGGCCGGCAATGCGCAGCGAAAGGTTTGAAATCGTCAACATGACGGCGTTTTGACGGTTCGCCGTCTGGCTGGCAAGACGTCACTGTCAAAGCGGCTGACTTGACGCAACAGAACCGCATTAGTGTTGCCAAAAGCAGACAGGTGTGGCCCACGGAAATTGGGCCACACCCGGAGCCCCTGTTACAGCCATGTTGACGGGGTCTGATCCTAGCGGGCCGCCGCCTGGCGAAGCGCCTTGCACATCTGCACCAGCGCATAATCCCAGGCGTTCGGATCACGCAGAATGCTGACGCAGCGTTTGCGATAGACGGCGATCTGCTGATTGCTCATGCCGCTCAGCGCGCGCTGTCCGATATTGTTGCCGCTGCTGAAAATGCCGGTATTGGTGCTGCCCGGTCGTCCCGCGCCGGGTGTCCCGGTGCCGGGCGTTCCTGTGCCGCCCGTGCCAACACCGACACCGACGCCAACACCAATCCCGCCGCCGCCGCCGATATTGGCGTCGACACCGGCATTCACGCCGCCGCTGCCGCCGAGGGAAGCCGTCGTGCCGGAATCGACCACGCCGCCGCTTCCGCCCACGCTCGTGCTGCTGGAAACGCTTGCCGCGCCGCCGACGGAGGCATCGGCGTCAACGCCTGCGACACTGCCACCACCCACTGACGCGCCGACGCCGGCGCTTGCAACGCCCTGATCCACGCCTACACTGGCGCCAAGTCCGTTGTCGGTGTCAACCGAGGCGGAAATGCCCCCGACGCTGACATCAAGTGCCTGTGCCTGACTTGGGGTGATCATGGCCAATGCAATGACCCCGCTGGCCACGCCTGCGAGAATTCCATTCTGCACTTTGCTCATGGTTCTCCTCCTTGATGGCTGTTTTCGTCCATTCAAGGATGGTAGGGGCAGTATGAAAAAGTGAAGGGCGCTATTGTAACGAGGGTTTAATTGTAGAGTCGAAGTTAGTGAAATATATAGTCAAATTTATCGTTTTAAGTCTGTAATGAATGGCCGCTTGTCAGGCGAACCTTGCTCCGTCTTTTGTGCGGTGGAAATATATGAGATCCAGTGACGGTGCTTCCACGCCCAGTATCGACAATGCGGCATGCGCTTGACCGCGATGATGCGTCTGGTGATTGAAGAAATGCACAAGTGCGGGCGCAAGACGCTGTGAAACCGTGCGAACATCCGTAACGGTCACATAGGTAAAACGTCCTGAAAACGCAGCCTCGTCCAGACTATCGATCCATTCCACAATGCGTTTGTCTTCGTCGTCACGGGCAATCCGCAGGGCGGGCAGCGCGCTGTGCAGGATGGTGTCGAGCGCACCGGGGGATGCGCCTTCGCCGGTGAAGCGCTTCATCCAGATCAGGTCGCCCACCAGAATGTGATTGAGGGTTCTGAGCAGCGATTTGAAGTAGAGGCCGATATCGCGATCAAGCGCGTCGGCGTCCAGCGTCTCGGCTGCATCGTAGATCCGGGCGTTGGCCCAGAGATTGTAGGCGGCCAACATTTGGAATTGCTGTTTCATTGCTTTGTCCGGGAGGCTGGAACAAGAGAATCTCGCCCCAGCGTATTGCATGGCGAACGGATTATGAAATCCTCTCGCACCTGACAGCGCCAATCGCAATCGAGAGGACGAGTTGTGACCATTACACTTTATGAACTGGTGGGCGTGGATGCAGCGCGTCCTTTCAGCCCGCATTGCTGGAAAGTGGCGTTTGCTCTGGCGCATAAGGGACTCGATTTCACGACCGTACCGGTGCCCTTCACGCAGATCGGCGCAATCGAGGGCGGGGCCACGAAAACGGTTCCGCTGATCCGGGATGGCGAAACGCTGGTCGGCGATTCCTTCGCCATCGCGCTCCATCTGGAAGAAGCCTATCCGGACCGGCCAAGCCTGTTTGGCGGAGAGGGTGGCGTGGTGCTGTCCCGTTTCATCGAGAAATGGGCCAATGCAACGCTTGTCCCGTTCGTCGGCGCGTCTCTCCTGCCGGAGATACACGCGGCTCTGGAAGAAGATGACCAGGCCTATTTCCGCCAGACCCGCGAGGCGCGCTTCGGTGGTGCGCTCGAGGATGTCGCCCGGGGGCGCGAGGAGCGACTTGAAGCATTTCGCGATGCGCTCGTGCCGCTGCGCGCCGTGGTCAAGCGGCAACCATTCCTGGGCGGGGAGGGACCGCTTTTCGCCGACTATATCGTGGCCGGTGTCTTCCAGTGGGCGCGCGTCATATCGCCGTTCCCTTTCATCGTGGAGGACGATCCCGTCGCACACTGGTTCGAGCGGTGTCTGGAACTGCATGACGGTCTGGGCCGTCGCGTGCCGGCTGCATGAGCGGCCTCGGTGCGTTTCGATGAAGGAGAGATGACGGATCGGGTGTGAAAACCGCCGTTCAGCGGGCTGAAATCATGCAAGGCGGCGTTGGCCCTTCCCATGTGGGCTCTGGCCGGTTATAGACCGCGCCATCTTCAAACATGGGCCAAGGCCCTAAATCCAGACAATCGAAGGACAGACCATGGCGATCGAACGCACTTTCTCTATGATCAAGCCGGACGCAACGAAGCGCAACCTGACCGGCGCAATCACCAAGAAGCTCGAGGACGCCGGCCTGCGCGTCGTCGCTTCCAAGCGCGTGTGGATGAGCCGCCGTCAGGCAGAAGGCTTCTACGCCGTTCACAAAGAGCGTCCGTTCTTTGACGAACTGTGCGAGTTCATGTCTTCCGGCCCGACCGTCGTTCAGGTTCTCGAAGGCGAGAACGCAATCCTGAAGAACCGCGAAGTGATGGGCGCCACCAACCCGGCAGACGCTGACGAGGGCACCATCCGCAAGGAATTCGCCACTTCGATCGGCGAAAACTCCGTCCACGGTTCCGATGCTCCGGAAACGGCTGCTGAAGAGATCCGTTACTGGTTCTCCGATCTCGAGATCGTCGGCTAAAGCAATTCCAGGAAAAGTGGGAACCGGTTTCCCGTCCGGAATTGCGCAAGAACAATGAATGAGAGCGTTTTCGCGATTCAACGAAAAGCTGAAATGCTCTCATTCTAAGGGTTCATCACGAACCACCAGTTTGAAAACCGGGGCTCAGGCCCCGGTTTTTTTATGCGCCCTGCCGGGTGGAGCCGGGAAAGCGCAGAATGGAGGTGGGGTTGCGGTCGAGAACGAACCTGGCAAAGTCCTCGCCCGTCATGGCGCGCCCGTAGAGCCAGCCCTGGAAGAAGGCGCAGCCGGATGCTTTCAGAAGCGCTTCCTGCCGGGCCGTCTGAACATGCTCCGCCACGGCCGAAAGGCCGAGCGTGGAGGCCATGTCGAGCATGCTCTGCACCAGTGCGCGGTTGTTTTCGCTCGCTTCGATATCGGCGATGAAGCTGCCATCCACCTTCAATTCGTCGAAAGGCAGTTTCTTCAGATAGGCGATGGAGGAATAGCCGGTTCCGAAATCGTCCAGCGACAGCCGCACGCCAAGCGCCTTCAGCTCGTTCATGCGGCGCTGGATCTGCATCTGGTCGCTGGTCAGCACACGCTCCGTCATCTCCAGTGTGAGAAGCTGCGGATTGAGCCCATGCTCTTCCAGCCGGTCATGCAGGAAGGCGACGAAATCCGGATCGCGCAGCGATTTGAGGCTGATGTTCACCGCCATGCGCAGCCCTTCCAGCCGCGGGTTCTTCTTCCATTCAGCCAGGGTTCGAACACTGGTTTCGATGACACCGCGGCCCAGAAGCTCCGAGAGACCGTGCTGTTCGGCCAGTCCCACGAAATCGCTTGGCGACAGGGCGCCGTGATCGGCGTGGTTCCAGCGCAACAGCGCCTCGGCCCCCACCACATGCCCCGCCATGTTCACCTGCGGCTGGTAGTGGAGCTCCAGATTGTTCTCCACCAGCGCGCCGCGCATGTCGCTCAGGAGGCGGAAGCGCTTGCGCTCCTTTTGCAGAACGCGCGGGTCGAACAGCGCGACATTGTTCCGGCCCGAACTCTTGGCCTGATACATGGCCATGTCGGCATTCTTCATCAAAACTTCGGGACCGCGCTCGCTGCCATCGAAAACGAGCACGCCAACGCTTGCGGAGGTGCGATGGGTCATCTGCCCAAGCGTAAACTCCTGGCGCAGGGCGGCAAGCACACGGTTGGCCGCCACAATCGCGTTGCGCGTGGCGCTGGCGGCGGTGGTGTCGCTCAGAGAGAGGACGATGACGAACTCGTCGCCGCCGATACGCCCGACCGTGTCGCCCGGGGCGACGGCTGCCTGTAGCCGCGTGGCGACCTGCTTGAGGAAGATGTCGCCGACATCGTGCCCCATCGTGTCATTGAGCGTCTTGAAATTGTCGAGGTCGATGAAGAGGATCGCGCCGCGATTGCCGTTCCTGCTGCATGCCTCCATCTGTTCGCCGACCGCATCGAAAAGGCAGCGGCGGTTGGGCAGTCCCGTTAGCGGATCAAAGAAGGCAAGCCGCTCGATTTCGAGCTCGTTTTTTCTGCGCGCAGACGTGTCGGAGAGGTAGCCGTGCCAGACGATGCCGTCCTCGGTGCTTTCGGGCATCGCGGCGACGCGCAGCCATTTCTCCGAACCATCGACTGCATGCAGGCGGAACTCGCACTCCCAGGCGGAGAGGTTCATGCCCGATTGGCGCAGCGTCTCCAGATACCGTGCGCGGTCTTCAACATGCACCATGTGGAGGATCGAGTTGGGGTCGCCGGGCACCGCGTTATACTCATAACCAAGCAGATCACGGAAACCGCGCGAGGTGTAGAGTACGGAAAACCGGCCGCCATTACGCCGCAGCATCTGGAACAGGCCGCCGGGAAGCTGCGATGTCAGCTTCTCGAACATGTCCTGCAGTCGCAGGCGCTTCACGGTTTCGGTGATCTCGCGGACCGATCCTTCATAATAGAGCGGTTTGCCGGTGCGGCGGTCGCGCACGAGACGCGCCGATTCACTGATCCAGATGCGCTCGCGCGTCTTGTGGCGATAGATCTCCGAGATGAAGTTCTCGACCTTGCCGTTCTTCTCCAGCTCCGCGCGAAACGCCTCGCGGCGGGCCGGGTCCACATACCATTCGCTGCCAATATCCGTGACGCCGGCCAGGAGCTCGGCTTCGCTGTCATAGCCATTGAGGCGTACGAGCGCCGGGTTGGCGCTCAGCTGGCGGCCGTTGGGCAGCGAGCGGTAGATGCCCTCGGAAAGATTGTCGATCAGCTCCTGATGGTTCACCTGCTCGTCACGAACCGCGCGATAGAGTGAGCGCATGCGAAACAGGCAATAGGCCAGCGCAAGACAGCCAAGAAGGCCGCCAGCTGCGATCCACCAGGCGAAATCCACCTGCGTCGCCAGCATCGTCTGGATATTCTCAGACATTGCTCTCCCACCAAGATAACTCAGGGGAAAGCTATAACCTGTAACGGCTTGCCCAAATGTCTAGGAACGGGAGAAAAGCCGGCTATCGTTAGTGAAGGGTAAAGGGAAGAGGCTTGCTCAGCGCTGCCAGCGTTTCATGTCTTCCAGATCGCCCGCCCTGGCCTCGACCCAGTCTCCGCTGTTTTTCTCGGAAACATGCTCTTTTTTCCAGAAAGGAGCGCGGGATTTCAGGAAATCCATGAGGAAATCGGCAGATTCGAAGGCAGCCCGGCGGTGCGAGGAGGCAGCGACCACGAGCACGATGTTTTCCCCAGGGGCAATGCGGCCAAACCGGTGGATAACCGTCAGGCCGGTCAGGGGCCAGCGCTCGACCGCCTCGGCAGCGATGCGCGCGATCTCGGCCTCGGCCATGCCCGGATAGTGTTCGAGTTCGAGCGCATCAAGCCGCCCGTTCTCATCGCGGCAAAGCCCGGTGAAGCTCACCACTGCGCCCACATCGCGGCGGCCTTCGGTCAGGCGGCGGCTTTCGGCGGCAGGGTCGAAATCCTCTGCCTGAACACGCACCAGAGGCTCGCAAGGCGCAGTCATGGTCAGCCCCCGGTCATGGGCGGAAAGAGCGCCACTTCACCGTTCCGGGGCAGGGCGGCCGTGTGTTCGGCATGCTCCTGATTGATTGCGACGCGGATCACGTCGGACCGCTCAAGGGCGGTTTCGTAGTTTTCGCCACGGGTTTTCAGCCAGGCGAGCAGGTCCGTCACTGTCTTGACGTCGGCGGGCAGGTCAACGGTCTCTTCCGGCAGGCCGATGCGCTCACGAACCCAGGCGAAATAGACGAGTTTCACGGTTATTCCTCCACAATATGCTTCAGCCCGGCGCGGAAGTAGTCATAACCGGTGTAAAGCGTCACGACGGCCGAGATCCAAAGAAGCACGATGCCCATCTCGGTGGTATAGGGCAGGATCTTGTCACCGGCGGGGCCGGCCAGCAGGAAGGCGATGGCGACCATCTGGATCGTCGTCTTCCATTTGGCGAGCTGCGTCACGGGAACGCTGACCTTGAGTGCTGCGAGATATTCGCGCAGGCCAGAAACGAGAATTTCGCGGCACAGGATGATGATCGCCGCCCACAGTGACCATCCGGCGATGGTGCGGTCGGTATCGGCTGCCAGGAGGAGAAGGCAGGTGGAGACGAGGAGCTTGTCGGCGATGGGATCAAGCATCTTGCCGATATTCGAGGTCTGCTTCCAGATGCGCGCCAGGTAGCCATCGAAGTAATCGGTAATGCTGGCGAGGATGAAGAGCGCCAGCGCCGACCAGCGGGCGAAGTCGCTCGATTGCAGCCGTCCCTCCAGGAAAAAGCACAGCACGATTGCCGGCACCGCAAGAATGCGGCCATAGGTCAGGAGGTTCGGGATGTTGAATGCCGGCGTTCTGCGTCTGGCCATGAAGCGCAATCCTGCTCAGGTCTGCCCCGGAATGTGCGGACACATTCCAACCCATTGATTTTAAAATCACCGCGTCCCAAGCGCGAGGACACGACGAACACACGCCCGTCGGGCTCGACTGGCAAATACCAATCGTTACCTGTCAAATCAGAACCGGGAGCGAACGGCAAGCGCCAACCGGGGTAACCGCGACGAAAGAACGCCGCTTCAGCCGTTTTCGTGGAAATGATTGTAGATCTGGCGGGCAATTGCCTCGGAGATGCCGTCCACGGCGATCAGGTCATCAATGCCGGCGCGGCTGACAGCCTTGGCCGTGCCGAAGTGATGCAGCAATGCGCGCTTGCGGCCGGGGCCGATGCCGCTGATCTCATCAAGCGGGTTCTTCACCATCTCCTTCTTGCGGCGCGCCCGGTGCGAGCCGATGGCGAAACGGTGCGCCTCGTCGCGCAGCCGCTGGATGAAATAAAGCACGGGATCACGCACCGGCAGGGTGAACGAGCTTTTGCCGGCCATGAAGAAGCGCTCGCGTCCGGCATCGCGGTCGACGCCCTTGGCGACGCCGATGGCTGTCACCATTTCCGTGATGCCGAGTTCCTCGAGGATCTGCGCGGCGGCCGCCAGCTGTCCCTGACCACCATCGATCAGAATGACATCGGGCCAGGCGGGCATGTCCGCCATCTCGGGAGCGTCGGCCTCGTCATCATCGGTCTTCTTTGCGTCCCCGGCAATCGGGAGACCGTTCTCCTTGATGAGGCGGGAGAAGCGCCTCTGCATCACCTCGCGCATCATGCCGTAGTCATCGCCGGGGGTGATGTCGGTCGAACGGATGTTGAACTTGCGATACTGGTTCTTGGCGAAGCCTTCCGCTCCGGCGACGATCATGCCGCCCACCGCGTTGGTGCCCATGATGTGCGAGTTGTCGTAGACCTCGATGCGGCGCGGGGCTTCTTCCAGTCCGAAGGTTTCGGCAAACCCCTCCATCAGGCGCGCCTGCGAAGAGGTTTCCGCCAGTCGCCGTCCAAGCGCCTCGCGGGCGTTTTGAAGCGCGTGGTCGGTCAAATCCTTCTTCTCGCCGCGCTGCGGGCACAGCACCTGAACCTTGCGGCCGGCGCGGGTGGAAAGCGCCTCGGTGAGAAGCTCCTGCTCTTCGACTTCATGCGACAGGAGCACCATGCGCGGGCAGGGCTTGTCGTCATAGAACTGGGCGAGGAACGCGCCGAGCACCTCATTGGCCTCAAGCGCCGGGTCCGCCTTGGGGAAATAGGCGCGGTTGCCCCAGTTCTGCCCGGTGCGGAAGAAGAAGACCTGAATGCAGTTCTGCCCGCCTTCCTGATGGATGGCGAACACATCGGCTTCCTCAACACCCTGCGGGTTGATGCCCTGATGGCTCTGCACGTGGCTAAGGGCGGAAAGCCGGTCGCGATAGATCGCGGCACGCTCGAAATCGAGCGCCTCGGAGGCTTCCTGCATGGATTTGGCGATCTCCGCCTTCACCCTGCTGGAGCGACCGGAGAGGAAAGCCTTCGCTTCCGAAACAAGTTCGCCATAATCGGCTTCGCTGATTTCGCCGGTGCAGGGGCCGGAGCAACGCTTGATCTGATAGAGCAGGCAGGGGCGGGTACGGCTTTCGAACACGGAATCCGTGCAGGTGCGCAGCAAAAACGCGCGTTGCAGCGAGTTGATGGTGCGGCTGACGGCGCCGGCGGAGGCGAAGGGGCCGAAATAATCGCCCTTCTTGGAGCGCGCGCCGCGATGCTTGAAGATGCCGGGCGCGGAATGGTCGCCGGTCAGAAGGATATAGGGAAACGATTTGTCGTCGCGCAGCAGCACGTTGAAACGCGGGCGCAGACGCTTGATCAGATTGGCTTCCAGAAGCAGCGCTTCGGTTTCCGTTCGCGTGACCACGAACTCCATCGACGCCGTTTCGCGCACCATCCGGCCAATGCGGTTGGTGTGGCCGCGCCCCTGCGCGTAGTTTGTGACGCGCTTCTTCAGGCTGCGGGCTTTGCCCACATAGAGAACATCGCCCTCGGCGTTCATCATCCGGTAGACGCCGGGTGCGTTCGGTAGCCGCTTGACCGCAGACTGGATGACCTCGATGCCGACCACGCCATCGGTGGTCTCGCCGCTGTCCCAGTCGAGGGCGAGGTTTGCCGGTTCCTTGAGGGCAGTCTCCTTGAGGACGGTTTTGGCGTTCACTCGGGCACTCCCGCCACGTCAGGCGTTTCCCAGGCCAGGTGCTGGCCGCCGTCGAGCGCGATCATCTGGCCGGTGATCGAGCGCGTCTCCCAGAGATAGCGCACCGTGCGGCCGAAATCGTCCAGATCCGGCGCGCGCCCCAGAATGAGGCCGTCGGTCTGACGGTCGAAATCTTCCTGCTGCTGGCGCTGGTTGGGCAGGGTGGGGCCGGGGCCGATGGCGTTGACGCGGATGTTCGGGCCAAGCGCCTGCGCCATGGTGCGTGTCGCGGTCCAGAGCGCGGATTTGGAAAGCGTGTAGCTGAAGAAGCGCGGGTTCAGTCGCCATACGCGCTGGTCGATCATGTTGACGATCAGGGCCTGCGCATCGTCGGGCGAAGCCTGTGTCAGCGCCTGTGCGATCAGCGCAGGGGCTTTGACGTGAAGGTCGAAATGGGCGTCCCAGCCTTCGTCGGTAAAGTCGGAGACTGCATCATCCTCGAAGATCGAGGCATTGTTGATCACGATGGACGGCAGGCCCAGCGCCTCTTCTGTCTGGCCGATCAGCGCCCGTGTCGCCTTGCCGTCGCGCAGGTCGGCCTGCAGAACGGCGGCCCGTCCGCCTGCCTCGATGATTTCGGCAGCGAGCCGGTCGGCAGCGTCGCGCGAATGGCTGCAATGGATGGCGACGGAAAAGCCGTGACGGCCCAGATCGCGCGCGATGGCCGCGCCGATGCGTTTTGCGCCGCCGGTAATCAGTGCCGTTCCATTGGTCTGTGCCATGTCGCTCCCGTCCATGTCAGTCAGCCGCGAATCCTGTGCGTCTGAAAGCTGAATTTCCATGATGTCATTTAGGCCGAATGAGGCGCGTCTCCAACCCCGTAGCCGCGACATGCGTATTCTCCTGACAGAGAGGGCAAAGGCCAGGGATTTTGGTTTTGATGACTAAGAATTATAAGGCTGATTTTCTGTTGTTTACGTATTCGTACATGTAACTGAAATTTCCGAAGAGTGCCAAAATTCGGACAAGATTGGAAATGATGGAGGGCTGTCTTCGGGTTAAGAAGATTGTTTACGTATGTTTTGTTTTATAAACGGGAAAATTTCATGAAATCGAGTTTTATCCTTCGCTTGAGCACCATGGTTGCCGTGTTGGCAGTCGCCATGGGCATTGGTCCGGCGCTTGCTGCTGACCTTTCGGGTTCGAATGCAGCACCGGATCCCGTCATTCAGCTTCCCGGTTGGGAAGGCACCTATCTGGGCGCCACGTCCGGCGTGGTTCGCACACGTGGCGATGAGGACGGGGACGCAAAGACGAGCACTGACTATATCGGTGGCGTGTTCGCTGGCTACAATGCCCAGACAGGCAAAGTTGTTTACGGTGTCGAGGGCGAGCTCGGCTATAACGGCCTTAAGGCTTCCAGCCTGGGCGCTGACATCAAGGGCGGTGTCAATGGTGCGGTTCGCGGACGCCTTGGTTACGCGGTCAATGACCGCCTGCTGATCTACACGGCCGCCGGTCTGGCTGCCGGGCGCTACAGCGTAAAGGACGGCAGTGTGTCGGATTCCAGGATGCTTACCGGCTGGACGGCAGGTGTCGGCGCTGACGTGGCGCTGACGGACAAGGTGTTTGCCCGTGGCGAGTATCGCTACACGAATATCGGCAGCATCGGGAGCAACACCTTCGAGACGGCAGGCGGCCCCGCAAAGCTCTCTGGCGGCATGAACGAGTTTCGCATCGGCCTCGGCGTGCGCTTCTGATCACCCGATCAAAGTCAGGCCAGATGTATTGATCTGGTCCTTAAATAGAGATGAAGCCGGCGCGAGGCCGGCTTCATCATTTTCTTTTCGTCGCTGGACATGCGCGATCCCGAAAGCCGCGATCCGGAAGACCGCGATCTAGAACACGGTGGCGATGTATCCGGCGAACGCCGCCAGCATTGCGCCGCCAACCGCCTTTCCGGCGGGCAGGCGCAGGAAACCCAGAAGCGCCAGCGCAAGGCTCGCGCCCAGCATTACCCACATGTCGACGGAAATGATGCGCGGATCGACGGCGACCGGTGTGATCAGCGCCGTCAGTCCCATGATGCATGCGATGTTGAAGATGTTCGAGCCGACAATGTTGCCCAGCGCCATCGTCGACTGACGCTTGATTGCTGCGGCCACGCTGGTTGCGAGCTCGGGCAGCGAAGTGCCAATGGCGACAATGGTCAGGCCGATGGCGGCGTCGCTGACGCCGAAGCTCTCAGCAATCCGCACGGCGCCGGCAACAGTCAGCTGCGCGGCGATGGGGAGGCCGACGACGCCGGCAACAAGATAGATGATGACCCGTTTGCGGTCATGCGGTGCTTCCCCGATATCGTCATGGAAGTCATGGTTTTCCGGAGCCCCGCTGCTTCTCGCATCGTAAATCTGCCAGGCGATGAAGGCGCAAAGACCTGCGAAGAGTGCAGCGCCTTCAAGCCGGGTGATGACGCCCCCCGCAAGCATCCACATGAAAACTGCCGTCGTACCCAGCATGGCGACCAGATTGCGGCGCAGCCCCTTCTCATTGGAGATGACGGGGTAGATGAGCGCTGGCACGCCCAGCACCAGAAGCACATTGGCGATGTTGGAGCCAACCACGTTGCCGACGGCAAGGCCAGGCGCGCCGGAAAGCGCAGCCTGCACGGATGTGAAAAGTTCAGGTGCGGAGGTTCCGAACGCCACCACGGTCAAGCCGATGATGAGAGGGGAAATTCCGAGATTCTCGGCAAGGCCGACTGCACCCTTCACAAAGATGTCGCCTGCGAAGAATAGAAGCGTGACGCCGACTGCCAGTATAAGCAGACTGAAAAGCATGAATGTCCCCATGTGATCCGCGATTTCTCGCGGTATATAGGTGCTCACCTGTCGGCCCCCAAGGCCCGGAAATAATTCTGTTGCCAAATTGCAACGTCAATTTTCCGCCTCATTGGCGCCCCCGAAAGACCTATTTTTGGGGCACGTTCAGCCTCATTTCACGCCCAGATAAGGGCATGCGACGTCGGGATAGCTTCCTCCCAAGGTTCCTGGCCTCGCCAGCGTGGTGCGTTTTACGGGCATGATGCTCAAGAGGGACGACCACAGCTTTGAAAATGCTAGTGGCTTAAGGAGTATGGACCATGAAAGCCCATAAGAACGTCATTCTGTCGACGGCCGCAGCCGTTGGTTTTGTCGCAGTCGCAGGCGTTGCCAATGCAGCCGATGCGGTCATCGAGCAGCCGCCGGCACCGCCCGCAGCGCCGGTGATCTCCACCCCGATCAACAATTGGGAAGGCGGCTACGCCGGTATCGCACTCGGCTACGGCTTCTCTGGCGAAACCTCCGCCAACCAGCCGGTCGTCGGCAACGACATCGGCACCGATGGCTTCGTCGGCAACGGCTTTGCCGGTTGGAACTTCCAGTCCGGTAGCTTTGTCTACGGTGTCGAAGGTGATGTCGGTTACAACGGCATGAAGGGCACCAATGCCGGTGTCGAATCCAAGGGTGGCGTCGACGGTACGCTGCGCGCACGTCTTGGTGTTGCCGCGACCGACAACATCCTGATCTACGGTACGGCAGGTGGTGCTGCAGAGCGCCTGAAGGTTTCCGATGCAGCCGGTTCCGACACCAACACCATGCTCGGCTGGACGGCCGGCGCAGGTGTCGACGCCAAGCTGACCGAGCGCGTCTTCGGTCGCGTCGAGTATCGCTACACGAAGTTCGGCAGCGAGACGTTCAACACCGGCAGCGGTGCACAGGACGTCAGCGACAGCTCCAACAAGGTCATGTTCGGCCTTGGTATGCAGTTCTAATCGAACTGAAGAGCAATCGGGAAAAGCCGGGCCATGCGCCCGGCTTTTTCTTTATCCGCCGCTTCTTTATCTGCCGCGGGCCGGGGGCAGGAGAACGCGTTTGCTGCGGCAGTCCTTGCGGTCCACCGCTTCGCAGGCGCGGAATTCCATGTCCTTCGTCATGCAGATGCGCACCTCGCGCAGATAGCGCCTGTCGCAGGTGACCGCGATCGCATCCTTCTCCAGTCCCGGATTGGCGGCAAGGAAAGCCTCCTCCACGGCCTCAGGCGAGACCATCACCGGTTTTTCCAGGTTTCTGAGTGCGGGCGGCGTCTCTACGCGCTCACGCGCCTTGCGGGTGAGGGCGAAATAGTCTTCCTGCGCAACGCCCGTGCACATGCCGTGCTTGCGCCACTGGTGCCCCATCAGGCCGGCGGATGGCATGATGTCGCGATAGCGGTCTACCAGCGCGTTGGGCACGCGCTGCGGGCGTTTGGAGCGGCAATACTCCGGATAGCCATCCTCATATTGCGGCCACAGACCGTGGACAACGAAGGCATAGGGACGTTCGCGCCCGCATTGCTGCCGGTTCGCGTCTGCGCCTTCAGCGGCGCAGTAGCTGGGCGACCAGCTCAGAGACAATACGTAGAAGTCGAACACCCCAGTCGGCGCGCCGCGCTCGCCGGCAAGCGCCGGCGCAGCCCCTGACAGAATCAGACAGGCGAAAGCTGCGGCCCGCAGCCGTTTGCCAATGCGCATGGATTGCCCCGGAACTGAATTGCCTATCGCAGAACGCGGCAGCCGCCGTCATAGACGTTCCAGCGGTCGAAGCCGGAAACGCAAAACTCCACATTGTTGCCGAGGCCGGCAAAGCCCTGACCGTATTCGACCAGATACCAGATGGCGCGGTCGCGTCCGTCGGAGAGGCGTGCCGTCGCACGGCAATAGCGCCGCTCGATGGGGCTGTCTGCCGAAGACGGGTTGTAGCGGGTCTGATAGGCGCCGTGGAAATCGACGATGTCGACATTCGGCAGATTCGGTACGTGGGTGACCTGATAGCGAAAACGCTTCTGGATCGTCGACTGGACGCCTGCATCCGCGCAGACATCACCGGTCGCGCCATAGGCGCCAACCGGATCGGCCGCTTGCGCCTGCATTGGAATGAATGCGGTGGCGAAAATTGCGGCGAGGCTGGCTGTCAGAGCCTTGAAGCGCGCCATGAGACTGTCTCCCGGATGAGTGTTACCGTGTAATGCGTAGAGTTTTGCGCCAGCCCGTCTTCGGGGTCAAGCACGGGCGGGTCATTCTGCCGCCAGCCTTTCGATGCTCCAGCGTCCCTTGCCATTGTCGCCGAGTATACGGGCAAGCGGCGGCAGGATGGTTTCCATTTCCTTCTGCAGCACGAAGGGCGGGTTGACGATGATCATTCCCGTGCCGTCGAGGCGCGGTTCGGATGAGGGCGCGCGCAGCTCCAGCCGGATGTCGATCACATCGGCGATGCCGCTGTCGGCAAGCGTCTTGCGGAAGGCGTCGACCGCCCTGTGGTCCTTGATCGGGTACCAGATGGCATAGATGCCGCCCGGCCAACGCGCATGTGCTTTCTGAAGCCTGGCCGCGATGCGTGTGAACTCGCCTTCCTGCTCGAAGGGCGGGTCGATGAGGACCAGTCCACGCTTTTCCTTCGGCGGCAGATGCGCGCCGAGCGCCAGCCAGCCGTCTAGCTCGATCACGCGTGTCTGGAAATCGCCGGCGAATTCCTCTTTCAGACGGGCGGCGTCCTGCGGGTGCAGCTCGACGGCGGTCAGGCGGTCCTGTTTGCGCAGGAGGTGGCGTGTGACGCGGGGCGAGCCCGGATAGCGCTGGATGCCGCCTTCCTGATTCACTGCGTGAACGGCATCGAGCAAGGGATTCAAAAGGCTGGCGGTTTCAGCGTCGAGCGAAGCCTCCATCAGCCGTCCGATGCCGCCCTGCCATTCACCCGTCTTCTGCGCCTCTTCGGAAGAAAGATCATAGAGGCCGATGCCGGCATGGGTGTCGATGACGCGAAAGGCTTTGTCCTTGCGCTTCAGATATTCGACGATGCGCGCCAGCACTGCGTGTTTGACCACATCCGCAAAGTTTCCGGCGTGATAGACGTGACGATAGTTCATGTTTCCCGCTTCGGTGGCGTTTGCACCTGATTTTCTGAAAACTGGCTCTACGCGTGTGCAGAGAAAATCGCTAGTGTCCCCGCCATGAACACACACGCAAACATCCATATCGGACATTCGGCCTGCCCGCATGACTGCCCCTCGACCTGTGCGCTCGACGTTGAGGTGAAGGACGGTCGCATCGGTCGCGTTTATGGCGCGAAGGACAATAGCTACACCGCCGGCGTGATCTGCGCCAAGGTGGCGCGCTATTCGGAGCGTATCCATCACCCGGACCGGCTTTTGAAGCCGCGGGTTCGTTCGGGCGCGAAGGGTGAGGGCAACTGGAAAGAAGCGAGCTGGGACGCCGCGCTCGATCTGGTGGCGGAAGCCTTCCTTAAGGCCGAGGAAAAGCATGGCAGCGAGGCCATCTGGCCTTACTACTATGCCGGCACGATGGGGCTCGTGCAGCGCGATTCCATCGCCAGGCTGCGCCACGCCAAGCGCTATTCGGGCTTTTTCGGCACGGTCTGCACCAATGCGGCATGGACGGGTTTCGTTATGGGAGCGGGCGATCTGCGTGGTCCCGATCCGCGCGAGATGGCCAAATCCGACTGCGTGGTGATCTGGGGCACCAACGCGGTTGCCACACAGGTCAATGTGATGACGCACGCGATCCGCGCGCGCAAGGAGCGCGGCGCGAAGATCGTGGTGATCGACGTCTACGACAACGCCACCATGAAACAGGCGGATATCGGCCTCGTCCTTAAGCCGGGAACGGACGCCGCGCTGGCCTGCGCGACGATGCATGTTCTCTTCCGTGAAGGGCTGGCGGACCGGGCATTTCTCGCAAAATACACGGATGACCCCGCCGGGCTCGAAGCGCATCTTGCAACGCGCACGCCCGAATGGGCGTCCGCCATCACCGGCCTTTCGGTGGCGGAAATCGAGACCTTCGCACGGCTGGTGGGCGAGACGAAGCGCACCTTCTTCCGCCTCGGCTACGGCTTTACGCGCAATCGCAACGGCGTGGTGAACATGCACGCTGCCCTGTCTGTCGCCGCCGTCACCGGCTGCTGGCAATATGAGGGTGGTGGCGCGTTTCACTCCAATTCATCGATCTTTCGGCTGGACAAGTCGCTGATCGAGGGCGAGGCGCTGCGCGATCCCGCGATCCGCTCGCTCGATCAATCGCAGATCGGCCGCATTCTCACCAATGATGAAGAGGCGCTGCGTGGCGGCCCGCCGGTCACCGCGCTTCTGATCCAGAACACCAATCCGGCCAACATCGCGCCGGAGCAACGGCTGGTGAAAGAGGGCTTCCTGCGCGAAGATCTCTTCACCTGTGTGCACGAGCAATTCATGACCGACACGGCGAAGCTTGCCGATGTGGTTCTGCCGGCCACCATGTTCCTGGAGCATGACGACATTTATCGCGGCGGCGGCCACCAGCACATCGTGCTCGGCCCCAAACTGGTGGATGCGCCGGGCGAGGCGCGCGAGAACATCTTTGTCATCGAAGAACTGGCAAAACGCCTCGGCGTTGCCGATCAGCCCGGCTTCGGGCTCTCCGCGCGTGCGCATGTGGACTGGATGCTGGAGCGCCGTGGCCTCGGTGATTTCGACAGTCTCAAGCAAGAGCGCTGGGCCGATGTGCAGCCGGATTTCGACACGGCGCATTTCGTCAACGGGTTCGGTCATCCGGATGGCAAGTTCCGTTTCCGCCCGGACTGGACCGGCACGCCCGCGCCCAATCGTCCACCCGCATCCATCGGATTGCAGGGGCCGCATCAGCGTATGCCGGAATTCCCTGACCATATGGATTTCATTGAGACGGCCGATCCCGGGCATCCCTTCAGGCTCGCCACCTCGCCCGCGCGCACCTTCCTGAATTCGAGCTTTACGGAGACGCCGGGCTCGATCAAACGGGAAGGACGCCCGGAACTGATGCTGCATCCCGACGACGCTGCCGGGCTTGGGCTTTCTGTCGGAGACCGTGTGGAAATCGGCAATCAGCGCGGCGAGGTTGTGCTTCACGTCAAGCTGTTTGATGGCGTCCGGCGCGGCGTGGTGATCGCCGAAGGCATCTGGCCGAACACCGCTCATGAACGCGGTGAGGGCATCAACGTGCTGACGGGAGCCGATTCCATCGCACCTTACGGCGGCGCCGCGTTCCATGACACGAAGGTCTGGGTGCGGGCCGTCTGAAGCGTTTTTCAGACCTGTCAGAAAGGACGAAGCCGCTCAATGCACTGGCTTCGTCCGTGTTTCTGGGTGGCAGCGCCTGCCCAGACGCGACGATGCATGACACCGCATTGCATTAACGCGGTGCGTGGTTCGACAGGCTCACCATGAGGGAGGGCGTTGGTCGTCAAACGCGGCGCAGTGCCTTTGTTCAGGGCTTCTCGCCAGCCACGGCCACCCTCATGGTGAGCCTGTCGAACCACGCACAGCTTGAACGTCAGGAGCGCTTCTGGTGATAGGTCAATGCCAAGGCAAGACAATGGCTTAGGGCGTCTTCCGGAATCACTTCGTCAGGCCGGAATAGCAGTGCGCGGTTGCCTTCGAAAGTGAAGCGGTCGGGATAGTGCTCGCGGAATTGCCGGATGAGCGATGTCTGGCAGTGGACGAAAAGCGCCCAGCCATCTGACGGAGATTTGGGAATGCCCAGCCGGATCGTGCTGCCGGACCTGGACTCCGGCGTCAGATAGGCGGGCTGGCCCCATTTCAGCGTTTCCTCGATCCGGCCAATGCCTGCGGTGCGGCGGGCCGTCTCGAAGATCAGTTCACGGACGCGAAGCAATTGCGGCCGAACGGCATCGGGAAAGGCTGCAAAGGCAGCCGCGATGGCAGGCGAAGGGAAGGGAGGCTCGGTTGCGCTCAACCTGCCGCCCTTAGTCCCGGCGCTGGCCGGGTGAAACGATGGCGAGATCGCCGCGTTCCTCGTCGACGCCGGAGAATACGGCTGCGCCGCCGGACATGCGCACCTTGCCTTCAACGAGGTAGCGAAGCGCCAGCGGATAGAGACGGTGCTCCACCTTGAGCACGCGCGCGCCCAGCGTTTCCTCGGTGTCGTTGCTCAGAACCGGCACGGCTGCCTGCGCGATGATCGGTCCCTCATCCATTTCCGGCGTGACGAAATGAACGGTGCAGCCATGAACGCGCACGCCATTTGCCAGCGCGCGGGCATGGGTGTCGAGCCCGCGGAAACTGGGCAGAAGGGCCGGGTGGATGTTGATCATCCGGCCTTTCCACTTCTGAACGAATTCCGGTGTCAGAAGGCGCATGTAACCGGCAAGGCAGACGATTTCGGCCTTCAGTTCGGTCAGCGCCTCGTGGATTGCCGCGTCATGCGCTGCACGACCGTCATACTCGCGCGAAGGCACAACCCTGGTGGGGATGCTGTGGGTCTCGGCGATCTCCAGGCCGCGCGCATCGGCGCGGTTGGAGATGACACCAACGATCTCGGCTGGAAAGGCAGGGTCGATGGCAGCGGCAACCAGCGCCGCCATGTTCGAACCACGGCCGGAGATGAGGATCGCAACCCGTTTGCGCGCGCGCCTGGTCATAGGTCGAGTTCACCGCGATAGGTGACGCCGGCTGCCTGACGCGGCACGATCTGGCCGAGCATGGTGACGCTCTCGCCCGCTTCCTGAAGCAGGGCTGCGATCTGGGCGGCCTCATCGGCAGCCACGGCAACAACCATGCCGATGCCGCAGTTGAAGGTGGAAAGCATCTCGCGCTCGGCAACGCCGCCCGTCCCGGCAAGCCAGGAGAAGACCGGCGGCACGTCGATCGCATCGAGGTCGATCTCCGCTGCCAGATGATCAGGCAGAACGCGCGGCAGGTTTTCAGGGAATCCGCCACCGGTGATATGGGCAAGCGCCTTGATGCCCCAGGCGGCTTTCAGCGTCGCGAGCAGGGATTTGACGTAGATGCGCGTCGGCTCCAGCAGCGCCTCGCCGAGCGTCTGACCGGGGGCGAAGGGGGCCTTGTCGCTCCATTCGAGCCCGGCGTCGGAAACGATGCGGCGCACAAGCGAGAAACCGTTGGAATGGACGCCGGAGGAGGCGAGGCCGAGCAGAACGTCGCCCTCGGCAATGTCGCCGGTGGGCAGAAGCCTGCCACGCTCGGCCGCGCCCACGGCGAAGCCGGCGAGATCGTAATCATCACCGTGATACATGCCGGGCATTTCCGCCGTTTCACCGCCGATCAGCGCACAGCCGGCCTGCTTGCAGCCTTCCGCAATGCCCGAAACGATGGCCGCGCCCTGATCGGGATCGAGCTTGCCGGTGGCGAAATAGTCGAGGAAGAAGAGGGGTTCTGCGCCCTGAACGACCAGATCGTTCACGCACATGGCCACAAGGTCGATGCCGACCGTATCGTGCTTGTCCGCTTCGATGGCAATCTTGAGCTTGGTGCCGACGCCATCATTGGCAGCCACCAGCACCGGGTCGGTGAAGCCCGCCGCCTTGAGGTCGAACAGGCCGCCAAAGCCGCCGATCTCGCTGTCAGCGCCCGGACGGCGCGTCGCGCGCACCATGGGCTTGATCTTGTCCACCAGCCGGCTGCCCGCATCGATGTCGACGCCCGCATCCGCGTAGGTAAGGCCGTTCTTGGGTTCCTGAGCCATATCGTTCTCGCCGCCGCGTTTTTCTGGGCTTCTTGCATGAAGGCGGCGCTTCCGCAAGGCGCGAGATATCAACAAGCCGGCCTATTGAAAGCGCGGGGCTCTCCCACAATCTGAGAAAGCCTGCGATAAGTGTGCGCCGAAAAGTGGTCTGGCCGCAATGGTCCGATAGGAGGCGCGAGACGGGCGCGAGGCTGGAGTAGGAACCATGACGATACCCAACGTCATAACATTGATGCGCTTTATTCTGGTGCCGGGCGTGGTGTTTGCGCTTCTGACCGGTGACAATGGCTGGGCGTTTGCCGGGTTCCTGATCGCCGGCATTTCCGATGGCGTGGACGGTTTCATTGCGCGCCATTTCAACCAGCGCACGGAACTGGGTGCTTATCTGGACCCGATTGCCGACAAGCTGCTGCTGGTCAGCGTCTTTGTCGTGCTGGGCTACATGATGGAACTGCCCCTGTGGCTGGTGATCGCCGTGGTGTCGCGCGATGCGCTCATCATTGGCGGCGTGCTGTTGGCCAATGTGATGGGGCATCCCGTGGCCATGAAGCCGCTGTTCGTCTCCAAGGCCAACACGCTGGCGCAGATATTGCTGGCGCTTCTCGTGCTGGCCGAACTTGCCTTTGGATATAGTTCCGGTGCCGTGCGACTGTGGCTGATCGTGGCCACCGGCCTCTTGACCGTGGCTTCCGGAGCGGCCTATCTCATCGCCTGGATCAAGCACATGAGTGGATACGCAGAAAGTGACGCCGAAGGACACTGACAGCAACGCTGGGCCTGCGGTCGCCCGCTCGCCCCAACGCCCGCCATTGATACGCAACATTGCCTTCTGGCTGTTGGCGGCGCTGGCGCTTGTGCTGTTCCTCTACGTGTTCAGCTCGATCCTGCTGCCTTTCCTCGCCGGCATGGTTCTGGCCTATTTTCTGGACCCGGTCGCCGACCGGCTGGAGCGCATGGGCCTGTCGCGCACCTCGGCCACGGTGGTGATCCTGATCGGCTTCGTGGTCGTTTTGGCGGTCGGGCTGATGATTGTGGTGCCGGTGCTTGGCAAGCAGCTTGCGGATTTCGCCAGCCGCCTGCCGGAATATCTCACACGCCTTCATGAGCTGATGATCCGGCTGGAGCCGAAATGGGTCGACAGCCTGCTGAACGGCGAGACGGAAGCGCTGCGCGAAAACCTGACCTCCATCCTGGCGCAGGGCACAAGCTTCCTGGGCACACTGTTCAAATCCGTATGGAGTTCGGGTGTCGCCATCGTCAACGTGGCGAGCCTTTTCGTGGTCACGCCGGTGGTTGCCTTCTACATGCTGCTCGACTGGGACCGCATGGTGGAAAAGGTGGACAGCTGGGTGCCGCGCGACCATGTGGAGACGGTGCGCCAGATCGCCCGCGACATCAATGTGGCGACGGCAGGGTTCGTGCGCGGGCAGGGCACGCTGTGCCTTATCCTCGGCGTCTTCTATGCGGTCGGCCTTTCGCTGGTCGGGCTCAATTTCGGCCTGCTGATCGGTCTGTTCGCCGGCCTTATCAGCTTCATTCCCTATGTCGGCTCGCTGGTCGGCTTCGGCCTGTCCATCGGCATTGCCGTGGTGCAGTTCTGGCCGGAATGGTGGTGGGTGCTGGCGGTGGCCGCGATCTTCTTCTCCGGCCAGTTTCTCGAAGGCAACATCCTGCAGCCCAAACTGGTGGGCAAGAGCGTGGGCCTGCATCCTGTCTGGCTGATGTTCGCGCTGTTCGCCTTTGGTTATCTGTTCGGCTTTGCAGGCCTTCTGATCGCCGTTCCTGCGGCTGCGGCGGTGGCCGTGCTCGTGCGTTTTGCGATCAAGCAATATCTCGCTTCGCCGCTCTATAGCGGGCATCAGAAGCCGGGCAATACGCCCGAATCCTAGGACGACAAGAAATGCCTTCCCGCCAGCTTCCGCTAGACCTGCCTTCCGGAGAAGCGCTGACACGCGATGATCTCGTGGTGACGCCCGCCAATGCGCGCGCGGCGGCGCTGATCGAGAACTGGCCGTCCTGGCCCGCGCCGGTGGTGATCCTTGCAGGCCCCGCCGGCAGCGGAAAATCGCATCTGGCGGCCATCTGGTGCGAGGAAGCGGATGCCGCCGTCATCGCGTCCGATGGCATTGGCGCGGAGGCCATCGAGCTGGCCGGGGAGCGGCCGATCCTGATCGACAACGCCGATCGTGGCCCGGTGGACGAGAACGGTCTTTTTCACCTGATCAATGCGGCGCGCGCCGGCGGACAGCCCATGCTTCTCACCGCGCGCAGCTTTCCTGGTGCGTGGGGCGTGAAGCTGCCGGATCTTCTGTCGCGTCTCAAGGCGGCGGCGACCGTCGAGATCGACGAGCCCGACGACATGCTGCTTGCCGGCGTCATCACCAAGCTTTTCGCCGACCGGCAGGTGGATGTGGAGCCGCATGTGGTGCAGTTTCTGGTGCGCCGCATCGAGCGCTCGCTTTCGAGCGCGATCAGCGCCGTCGACGCCATCGACCGCGCCGCACTGGAGCGCAAGACGCGCATCACAAGGCCGCTGGCAGCCGAGGTGATCAACGCGCTTGAGGCAAAGGCTTCCTGAAGCCGGACCATTTGCGCCCCACGTGAAAATCGGCCTCCTGGTGACAGCGCTGTTCCATCAATGGCTTTGCGCGCCGCACAGCAGGCGTCGGAACCATTTGCGTCTCTGTCGGTTTGTTTCCCCGAAGCGAACCAACACGCGAAGGAGCGCCAGATGGACCATGAACAGAAAGAACGCACGACCGTTGTGACCACCGGAGGCGGCGGTGGCGGCGGGGCAGGCTGGTTTATCGCCGGTGGCCTGATCGTGGCGCTGATTCTGGGCGGTTTCCTCTTCTTCGGCGGCTTTATCGGCGGCGGCGGAAATGGCGGCATCAACATCGATGTGCCCGAAAAGGTGACCATCGAGACGCCCAAGCCTGCCGAATGATGAACTGCGCGCGGGCGGCCCCGGGGCTTGCTCCGGAGCTGCCCGCTCTACAGAGGCTCAGCGCACGATAAAGACCGAAACCGGCGTGTGGGAGGCAAGATAACCGGCGTTTGACGCGAATATGTGATCTGCAAATGTCGGCACGTGCGACGCCATCACGACAAGGTCGGCGCCAATTTCTCCCACGGTGCGCCCCAGAACGTCATCGAGATCGCGCACGGGATCGTGGCTAACCGCTGTCTTGACCTCTATGCCAACGCCATCGTCATTGCTGCGGGCTTCTGCAAATTGGGTGAGCTTGGCCGCGAAATCCGCTTCGCCATGGGCCACCGAGCTGGGCAGCGCGGTCGTCACACCCACATAGTACAGCGACGCGCCGTAGAGTTTTGCGAGGCCGGATGCGGCATCAAGCGCTTTGTCCAGCTTGTCGGCATGTGCGAGGTCGACGGGAACCATGATTCTCTTGAACATCGATTTTCCTCCTCGTTTCAGGGCAAGACGCCCGGTTTCTCCAACACTTCGAATGTCTGAACCCTGACAGTTCGGGGGCAGGGCGCATTGACCTGAGGCAAATTATCGATTTTGCGCTGCACCCCCTTGCTTTCGATATCTGCAGACCCTAATGAAGCCGAACGTTCGGAGCGTAGCGCAGCCTGGTAGCGCATCTGGTTTGGGACCAGAGGGTCGCAGGTTCGAATCCTGCCGCTCCGACCATCTTTTCGCATGCTGCCCCGTGTGGCATGTTGCTTGTTTCGGCGTTTCGACGCCTGCAGGGAACGAGGTTCAAGACGTGTCTGCGCGCATTTTCAGCCCGGCCAAGACGGCCATGCAGTCCGGCAAGGCCAAAACCGGCCGTTGGGTTCTCGAATTCGATCCGGCAGTACCGCGCAAGATCGATCCGCTGATGGGCTACACTTCTTCGTCCGACATGAAGAGCCAGGTTCGCCTGACTTTCGAGAGCCGGGAAGAGGCGGTCGCCTATGCGGAGCGTAACGGCATTCCTTTCCGTGTGGAAGAACCGCATCAGCCCAAGCGCCGTCAGGTTTCCTACTCTGACAATTTCCGCTATGACCGCAAGACCCCGTGGACGCACTGATTTCTGCTTCCACATCGTGGTCCCGTAGCTCAGTTGGATAGAGCACCGGCCTTCTAAGCCGATGGTCGCAGGTTCGAATCCTGCCGGGATCGCCATATTTTCAGTTTTTTAGTGACCCCGGCGCTGGCCCTGCAGGGTGCGGCTTGGCAGTTGATCCACCGGCCGACAGGCCCAAGAGACTAGCCTTTCCATGGCGAGTTGCGGATGATGCTGCAGAAATTTCCGCAATGGAAGCCGGGTTCCTTGTCCGCGAGAACATCAGCCTTCACATTGCCGAATGTCGTCTCCGGCTTGTGCCTGATGCCTTCGTAAAAGGCCTGAATGATCTCTTCCTTGAAGTGCGCAGGTCGCGGGAAAGCGCCGACGATCGTTTCCCGCTCCACATCGCTATAGGCTTCATAGCCGATGCCCAGAACATCCATCTCCACGCCGGTGGTGACCAGGGCGATGACCGGATGCATGTGTTCAGGGATGCCGGGTGTGGTGTGCAGGGCAATCGCCGTCCAGACCGTGTCCACATCGTGTTGCGAAATGCCCTGCCGTTGCAGGAAGGCGCGGGCTGCATTTGCTCCGTCGACTTCGAAGCGGGCTGTTTTGCTGCGATGCGGCTCGGTCAGCCCCATGTCGTGGAACATGGCGGCGGTGTAGAGCAGCTCGGCGTCATAGATGAGGCCGCGACGCTCGCCCGCCATCGCGCCGAACAGATAGACGCGGCTTGAATGGTTGAACAGGAGTTCGCCCGCGGTGTCGCGGACGATCTCCGTAACCTCGCGCGCCATGCTGCTGTCCGGAATTTTTACTGAGCTGATAGCCATGATTGATGGATCTCCTTCAAAGACAGGGAGAGCCTAGAAAATCTTAGATTCGTCTACTATCGTCGTGAGACGACGAATCTGGACATTTGACATGCCTGCAAGACACCCGGCTCGACCTCTGACGATCGGCATCCTCGCTGTCCCGGGTGTACAGATGCTTGATGTTGCCGGTCCGCTGGATGTCTTTGCCGAGGCCAACGCCCAGTCGGGCGCTGAGGTCTACAGAACAAGCGTGATCTCCGGTGTGTCAGGGCCGATTTCGGCGTCTTCCGGGCTTCGAATACTGGCCGATATGGTTTTCGAAACCGAGCGCTGCAGCCGCTTTGACACATTGCTGGTCGCCGGAGCGCCGCATATGGCGGAAACGGCGTCCGACCCTGCGATGGTCGACTGGATCAGGCACAGCGCGCCTGCCTGTCGCCGGTTCGGCTCGGTGTGCAGCGGCGCGTTGCTTTTGGCCGAGACCGGGCTGCTGGAGGGCAGGCGCGTGACCACGCACTGGTCCGTCGCTGCCACGCTTGAGCGGCGATTTCCCGAAATCACGGTAGAGATTGATGCCCTGCATGTGCGGGATGGCAGGGTGAGGACGGCCGCCGGCGTGACGGCGGGGCTTGATCTTGCGCTGGCGCTTGTGGAGGAGGATCTTGGAAGCGAGGTCGCGAAGCGTGTTGCCGCGCAGCTGGTCATGTTCTTCAAGCGACCGGGCGGTCAGCTTCAGTTCAGCAGGCGAGGCGAAAGCAGCGTTTCCGGTCGCTCTGCGCTTCAGGAGGTTCAGCGTTGGGTTCTGGCGAACCCTGCACAGGATGCCAGGACCGGAACCCTGGCGCGTCGTGCGGGCCTGAGTCCCCGGCATTTTGTCCGTCTTTTCCAGCACGAGATCGGCCAAACCCCGGCGGCATGGGTTGAGGCGGTTCGTGTCGACATTGCGCGGCGCATGCTGGAAGACGGAGATCGCCCGAAGCAGGTCGCTGCGGCCTGCGGTTTCAGCAATGTGGACACTTTTCGGCGCGTGTTCCAGCGTCATGCGGGCATAAGCCCTGCGGAGTATCGACGGCGTTACGAGGCGCCAGGATTTGGCTAGGGTCCTGACCCTAGGCCAAGGGCGCGTTTCGGGAAGCCCGGCCGCTGCGAACTGCGAACCGCAAAAACTATCCGGAGATGCCATGAAAGATGGCGCACCCGACAGGATTCGAACCTGTGACCTCTGCCTTCGGAGGGCAGCGCTCTATCCAGCTGAGCTACGGGTGCTGGCCGTGGCGGAGGCGGCGAAGCGCCAGCGCGTCGCTTTCATAGCCGAAGCATTCGCATGCATCAACGATGAAATGAATGTTCCGGTAATCCGATTGAAAAGTCGGGGCAGGGCGCGTGGGTTTTCTCAATCCGCGTGGGACGGGCTGACCGACAGTCGTTTCCTCGATGCAGGAAGCAGTGTCAGCATTCCTGTTCGGGCGTTTGAGCGTTGACCAAGAAACGGAAGCCGGTTTTCGGGCATTCCGGTGTCCGGTTGATCGTTCAACTTACCCTTGGCGCGCCCAAACGGACGGTGGCGATCTAGCGCTCGGCCTGTTCCATCATCATGAAGTCAACCAGCCGGTCGGGGTCGCAGATGTGGCGGCGCATTTCGGTGGCTGCGCGGGCGCCGTCGCCGGCCTCGATTGCTTCAAGGATCACCGCATGCTCGTTATGCGACTGGCGCATGCGGTCGAGACGGCGCAGAAGCCAGCGGCGGTAGGGGGCGAGCTTGGTGCGAAGCCCCTCCAGCTGCTCCAGCAGATAGGGATTGCCCGCGCCTCGATAGATCGCCTGGTGGAACTGGAAGTTCAGCCGGTCGAAACCATCCCGGTCGCCGGCATCCACGATGGCCGTCGTTTCCTCGTGTATGGAGCGCAGCTGCTCGATCTGCTGCTGGTTCATGCGCCGCGCCGCGCATTCGACGGCGAAGGATTCGAGCCCGGACAAAACCTCGAACATCTGCGCCAGGTTCTGCGCCGTCAGCGAGCGCACGATGGCGCTGCGGCGCGGGCGAAGCTCGATCAGACGCTCCACGCCAAGCCTGCGCAGCGCTTCGCGGATCGGCGTGCGCGACACGCCAAAACGCTCCGCAAGCCGGCGCTCGTCCAGCTCGTCGCCCGGCCTGATAACGCCGTCGATGATTTCCTGTTCAAGTTGCCGCGCCAGCCCCTCGGCCAGCGGCTTGTCGTCGGAAACAGTCCTGTGCCTTGCCGTCACCTTGCACCCGCCACCTTGCACCCGCATCCATACCCGGTTTCGAATCTCTTGGCCCTTCTTCCGGCTATTGACAAGCCGGAGCGCCCCAAACTACGTTTTGGTATACCAGATTTAATATCTGGTGTTCAAATGGGAGCGAGAGCCGGGAAACCGGCGGGAGGAGATTTATGAACAGATTCATGGCGGCAGCGCTTGCCTGCGCCGCTTCGGTCATCGCCGTGGAGGCGGCGTCGGCCGAAACCGTTCTGCGGCTCAGCCATTCCTACACCGATGGCGACACACGCGATCTGTGGGCCGATCGAATCGCCGAAATCGTGGCCGAGAAGACCGGTGGCGAGGTGAAGGTTGAGGTCTATCCCAACCAGCAGCTCGGCAAGGCGCGGGCGCAGGCCGATTTCGTGGCGCGCGACCGGATCGATATGGCGATCTACCCGCTGCCCTGGCTCTCGGGAAAAGTGCCGATGGCGGAAATCGGCGCACTTCCGGGCCTCGTCGCTTCCCCGCAGGACGGGCTGGTGTGGCGCGAGCGGGCGATCTGGCCGATGCTGGAGGAGGCAGTGTCGGAAGCAGGTCTGGTGTTCGCCGGCGGTGGCTGGGCCATGGGCACGATTGGCAACAAGGGCGAGGCGATCGTCCTGCCCGAGGATCTGAAGGGCCACAAGGTGAGGGGACTTGGCAAGGCCACCGAGATCATGATGAACGGCTATGGCGCGACGATTACATCGCTGCCCGCGTCCGAAATCTACCAGTCGCTGCAGACCGGTGTTCTGAGCGGGGTGCTGACGATCTATGCGTCCTTTGAAGGGTACAATCTGCAGGAGGTGATCGATCACCTGATGGTCGGGCCGGGTTTTGTGGGCGCGATGCATTCGGTGCTTCTGTCGCCGGGCGTGGAAGAAAAGATCGGCGAGACGCATTACGCAGCCCTTCTTGAGGCGATTGCCGAATCCGAGGCCTGGTTCGCCGACCAGACAATCGCGGACAACAGGCAGATTGCCGATGCCTTCCGGGAGGCCGGTGTCAGCGTGCACGAGCTCACGGAAGAGCAGGTGGCGCAGTGGCATGATGCGGCGCGTGAGCACGCCTGGGCCTATTTCCGGGAAAGCGTGCCCAATGGCGATGCCGTTCTGAAGGCGGTGGACCAGCCGCGGCAATGAACGCGCTCGATGAAGCAAAGTCAGATTATGGCGGTGCGCCCGAAGGGGCGCCCGCAGCGCAGTCGCCGTTCCTGAAGCTGCTTTTCAGGGTGCGTGCAGTGCTGCAGCGCGTGTCGGCCGCCGCAGCCATGGTGTCGGCGGTCGGCGTCGTGGTGGCGTCCGTGGTCATTACCTGGGCCGTGTTTGCGCGCGGCCTGCTTGGCGTCAACACGATCTGGGAGCTGGAATTCAGCGTCTACCTCCTGATCTATGCGGCCTTCCTGTCGGCCGCCTTTACCGATCGCAGCGGCGGTCAGATCAGCGTCCAGATTCTTGCCGGATATCTGAAGGGTCGCGCCGCGCGGGCGCACACCGCCCTGCTTGAGTTCCTGGCGCTCTGTCTTTTCGTGCTGGTCACCTATTCCGGCTGGAACATGTTTCTCCATTCCTGGGAAACCGGCTGGCGCTCGGAAACCCTGTGGGGGCCGCCGCTCTGGGTGCCGCATCTGGCGATCCCGCTCGGCGGAACGCTTCTGGTCCTGTCGCTTGCAGTGGATCTGACGATCCGGCTGTGCGGCGGGCGGCTTGATGTGCCGCAGGGAGGGCATCACTGATGGATCCGGTCACGCTTGCCTTCGTCTCGGTTGGCATTCTTCTTCTTCTCATTCTGGCAGGGCTGCCCATCGGCTATGCGCTGCTGGGCGCTATGGTGGCTTCCTCCGTTATGGTGGGAGAGCCGCGCGAACTGCTCTACATCGCGGAAACCGCCTTCCAGTCGCTCGATTCCATCGAGCTGGTGGCATTGCCCATGTTCATCTTCATGGGCGCGGTGGTGGCGGTCAGTCCGGCCGGCGCGGACATCTATTCCGCCCTGAGCAGGCTTCTGCCCGTGCCAGGCGGTCTTGGCATGTCGACCATTGCCGGCTGCGCCATGTTCTCGGCCATTTCCGGGTCGTCACCGGCCACGGTGGCGGCAATGGGCTCGTCGGGCGTGCCGGAAATGCTGGCGCGGCGCTATCCGCCGGGGCTCGCCTGCGGCATCGTCGTCGGTGGCGGAACGCTGGGCATCCTCATCCCGCCATCCATCGTCCTTCTGCTTTATGGCGTGGTGACGAAAACATCCATTGGTCAGCTCTTTCTCGCCGGCATTCTGCCGGGGCTGATGCTGGTGGCGCTGTTCTCGCTCTACACCTGGTTCGTCATGTGGCGGCACCTGAAGCGGCTGACGCCCGGGCAGCGTGCAGAATTCGAAGCACTGGGCGCAGAGCGCGCGGCGAATGGCGGGAATGGCAGCTTTGGGCGTGTCGTTCCGTTCTTCGCGCTGATGGCCGGCATCATGCTGGCGCTCTATGGCGGCTGGGCCACGCCTTCCGAAATCGCCGCCGTGGGGGCCACCGCCTCCATCCTCCTGGTTCTGGTGATCTACCGGATCACGAGCTGGTCGGTATGGCGCGAGCTGTTGCTCAAGACGGTGCAGGACACGTCGATGATCCTCATCATCGCCGCCTTCGCCTACACGTTCTCGCAGTTTCTCGCCTTCCACGATGTCGTTTCCGCGATCACCAGCCTGCTGGTCGATGCGTTCGACAATCGCTGGGTGACGCTGTTTGCCCTGTGGTGCGTGATGCTGGTTCTGGGCTGCTTCCTGCCGCCCTTTGCCATCGTCGTGATCGTGGCGCCCATGTTCCTGCCCTTCGTGCTCAGTGCCGGTTTCGACCCGGTCTGGTTCGGCGTCTTCGTGACCCTGAACATGGAGATGGGTTGCATCACACCGCCTCTGGGCATCAATCTTTTCGTGGTCAAGGCCATCGCCCGCAAGGTCGACATGCGCGAGATCATGATGGGTTCGCTGCCCTTCCTGGCGATCCTGGGCATCGGCACGCTGCTGATCACCCTGTTTCCAGAGATCGTCCTTTTCCTACCTTCGCAGATGATGAGATAACCATGTTGCAGTCGCCTTCGGCACAAGCGCGCGCCATCACGCGCATCCAGAGCTACGCTCTCAACATACCAGCCGAGATCACGGCGGCGGGCGTGACCCGCAGTCTCGATCTCTCCGCCGTGGTCTGCACGGTGGAAACCGCCGATGGCCATGTGGGGCACGGTTTTACGGCCATCACCGAGGAACGCACCGTCGCCGAGGCCATTCGCGAAGTGGCGGCGCCCGCGCTGGAGGGCATGGACCCGCTGGCGACGGAGGCGATCTGGGAAAAGCTCTTCTGGCTCATGAGCCCGCGCGGCCAGACTGGCTATGCAGCGCATGCGATCTCCGCCGTCGACACGGCGCTGTGGGATCTGAAGGGAAAGGTCCTCGGCCAGCCGGTGTGGCGGCTTCTGGGCGGCGCGCGCCGGGACGTGCCGGTCTATGTGACCTGTGGCTTCAATTTCCTCACCATCGACCAGCTGGTGCAATCGGCGCAGTTCTGGGTGGATGCCGGCTTCAAGCGTCTCAAGATGACGGTAGCGCCCGAGGCGACCCGCCGCCGCGATGTGATCGACGTTGCCGAAATGATTGCGGAGGATGCGCGCCGGGTGGCCGCAGTGCGCGAAGCGGTCGGCCCGGAAGTGCAGCTCTTCATCGACGCAAACTGCAATCTCGATCCGCACAGCGCGTTCAAACTGGCGCAGGCGGTTGCGCCCTACAGGGTCGACTTCTTCGAGGAGCCGCTTTTGAAAAACGACATTGGCTGGCTGGCGGATCTGCGCCGGCGCTGCCCGGTGCCGCTGGCAGGGGGGCAGAATGAGGGGCTTTCCTACCGTTTCCGCGATCTGCTGGTCGAGAAATGCGTCGATGTCTTGCAGCCGAACGTGGTGATCGGCGGAGGCTTTACGCAGGCCCAGAAAATCGCGGCGATGGCCGACGCCTTCGCAACGCCCATCGCCAATGGCGGTGGCTGGCCGTTCCACAATGCGCATCTGCATGCCGGTGTGTCGAATGGCGGGCTGGTCGAGTATCACGTGCCGGCGGTCAATGTGTGCGAGAAGATCTTCACCGGGCTGCAGAAGCCGGAACGCGGCAGGATGAGCCTTTCGGAACGCCCGGGCCTCGGCTTCGATCTGAACATGGAGGCCGTCGAGGCGTTCGCTGCGAGACCGTCGGCTGCCGGTCATGGCAAGGGGTGAGGGGATGGGCGGCAAACCGGTAATCGGCATGATCGTTCCACCGGCGGCGGGCGCTGTGCCGCCGGAACCGCTGGCGCTTTATGCGGGACGGGCTGAATTCATCGCCGAGGGGCTGGCGCTGAAGGCGCTCTCGCCGGAAGGCTATGATGCGGTGATCGAGCGGGTGGAGGAATTGTCCGCGCGTCTGGCGGAGCGGGGCGCGCAGGCAATTTCGCTGATGGGCACATCGCTGAGCTTTTATCGTGGCGCTGCATTCAATGCGGAGCTGATCGCGACGATGGAGAAAGCGTCGGGATTGCCCGCAACAACGATGACCGATAGCGTGCTCGAAGCGCTTGCGGCCCTTGGCGTGCGCCGGCTCGCGGTGGCGACTGCCTATCGCAGCGCCGTCAATGACCGCCTGAAGGCCTATCTGGAGGCCGCCGGATTCGAGGTGACGGTTCTGTGCTCACTCGACATCGAGGATGTGGACGCGATTGCATCCGTGACCAGCGAAACGCTGATCGATCTGGGAGCGGAAACCTGCCGGGCGGCGAAAGACGCAGAGGCGCTCTTCATTTCATGCGGCGGTCTGCAAACGCTTCCGGTGACGGAGCCGGTCGAGCAGCGTTGTGGCCTGCCGGTCGTCTCGAGCGCTCTGGCCGGGGCCTGGGGCGCGATGGGGCTTCTTGGCCTTGACCGGCGCGCCGACGGGGCCGGGCGTCTGTTCCAGGTCTAGTTTTTGCAGAAACGAAAACCGCCCGCGAGGCTCGACCACGCGGGCGGTTTGCAGTCTGAAAAGGCCTGTGCCCAGGGTCCTGACTCTAGAGTGCGTTCACCGCTTCAAGGGCGCGGGCGAGGTCGGCCTGCAGGTCCTCGACATCCTCGAGCCCGATTTGCAGGCGCATGACCGGGCCTTCCTTGGGCGCATGCGCCACGGTGCGGTCGTTGAGCTGCACATGCACGGCGAGGCTCTCATAGCCGCCCCAGGAATAGCCGAGACCGAAATATTGCAGCGCGTCGAGGAAGGCATGGGCTTCCTTCTCGCCCCCGCCATCGAGCACGATGGAGAAGAGGCCGCTCGCGCCGGTGAAGTCGCGCTTCCAGATTTCATGGCCCGGATGCGATTCGAGGCCCGGATGCAGCACGCGCGCCACGCCTTTCTGGCCTTCCAGCCAGCGGGCGAGCGTGAGCGCGCTTTTCTGGTGGCGTTCAAGGCGCACGCCCATGGTGCGCAGGCCGCGCAGCACCTGATAGACATCGTCGGGCGCAGCACACATGCCGAGCGCCCCATGCGTGTCCAGAAGCTGCTCCCAGCAGGCTTCATTGGCCGAAACCGTGCCGAGCAGAATATCCGAATGGCCGCCCGGATATTTGGTCGCTGCCTGGATCGAAATATCGACGCCGTGATCGAGCGGACGGAAGAAGAGGGGGGTGGCCCAGGTGTTGTCCATCATGACGATGGCGCCACCCTTGTGCGCTGCCTCGACGATTGCCGGGATGTCCTGCATCTCGAACGTGCCGGAGCCGGGCGCTTCCGTCAGAACCACCTTGGTGTTCGACTGCATGACCGAAGTGATGTCGGCCCCCAGATGCGGATCGTAATAGGTGACTTCCACGCCAAGCCGCGCCAGCATCGTGTCGGCGAAATAGCGGGTCGGGTGATAGACCGAATCGACAATCAGCACATGGTCGCCCGCCGAAAGGAAGGCGAGCATGGGTACCGTTACGGCCGCAAGCCCCGTGGGCACGATGATGGTTCCGGCAGATCCTTCAAGCTCGTTCATGGCCGCTGCAAGCGCGTCGCTCGTCGGGGTGCCGCGGGTTCCATAGGTGTATTTCTGGTTCCGCGTCGCCATGGTGTGTGCGTCGGGGAAGAGCACGGTGGAGGCGTGCACCACCGGCGGATTGACGAAGCCGTGGAAGTCGCGCGGATTGTTGCCCATATGGGCAAGGCGCGTGTTGTCTCCGACTTTAGTATTAGTCTTGTCGTTCATGGAACCCTGTCGCTTGATTGTCTGCGGCGCTTGCCGGAAGGCCAGGAGCGTTGAAATGCGCCGGAAAAGGCGGGCGGATGGAACGCGATTGTGCGCTGCACGTCAACCGCAAACGGGCGTCTCCTTTGCTTCTGGAACAAGCCTCTTTCACACTTGACCCAAAAGAATTTATCGCATTCGATGGCTGCAGTGCGTGGGAGAGGAAGCGCGTGTCCGTTCGCCTTTTGGGTATTGAAGCTCCACTTCTGGAGTATGCTGCCCGAAGAGCCCGGTGTTCGGCATTCGCCTGCTTCCGCACTGAAAAGTGTCAGGGGATAAGCCCAAAAACAGAAAAAGGGTTCTGAATCATGAAGAAATTAGTCAAAGCGTTGCTCGGCTCTGCCGTGGTCGCAGTCATGGCCGCGCCGGCTTCTGCCGCTACGCTCGACGATGTGAAGGCGAAGGGCCATGTGCAGTGCGGTGTGAACACCGGTCTGATCGGCTTCAGCGCGCCCGATGATGATGGCAACTGGACCGGCCTCGATGTCGATTTCTGCCGTGCGCTGGCTGCGGCCATCTTCGACGATCCGGACGCCGTTCAGTTCTCGCCGCTCTCCGCAAAGGACCGTTTCACCGCGCTCCAGTCGGGTGAGGTGGACGTTCTTTCGCGCAACACGACCTGGACCATCAGCCGCGACACCGCGCTGGGTCTCAACTTTGCCGGCGTCACCTATTATGACGGTCAGGGTTTCATGGTGAACGCCAAGAACCTGCCCGACATCAAGTCCGCGCTGCAGCTTTCCGGCGCGACGGTCTGCGTGCAGGCCGGCACCACGACGGAGCTGAACCTCGCCGACTACTTCAAGGCCAACAACATGGAATACAATCCTGTTGTGTTCGAGAAGTTCGAAGAGGTGAATTCGGCCTATGATGCAGGGCGCTGCGACGTCTACACGACCGACCAGTCCGGCCTCTATGCCGTGCGCCTGAACCTGGCCAGCCCGGGTGATCACATCGTGCTTCCCGAGATCATCTCCAAGGAGCCGCTTGGCCCGGCAGTGCGCCATGGCGACGATCAGTGGCTCGATATCGTCAAGTGGACCTACTATGCGCTCGTCAATGCTGAAGAGCTGGGCGTGAACAAGGACAATCTCGAAGAGAAGATGCAGTCCGACAATCCGGAACTGCGTCGTCTTCTGGGCACCGAAGAAGGTGGCAAGCTCGGCACGGATCTCGGCCTGACGAACGACTTCGCTGTCCGGATCGTCAAGCATGTCGGCAACTATGGCGACATCTTCGAGCGCAATGTTGGTGCGGAAAGCCCGCTCAAGATTTCGCGCGGCATCAACGCCCTTTGGACCAAGGGTGGCCTCCAGTACGGCATGCCGATCCGCTGATCGCAGATCGGATTCCGTCAACATAATGCGTGAAAGGCGGTACGCACCGCCTTTCACCATTCCTGGTGAGGATAGCCATGGCCACCCAGCACTCAACTGCGGAGGGCGCGGCGCCTCGTGTGCCGCTGCTCTATGATCCGCGCGTTCGAGGAATTGCCTATCAAGTCCTGGTGTTCGTCGGCCTGTTTGCCCTGGTCTACTGGATCGTCGGCAACACGACAGCCAATCTTCAACGCGCCAACATCGCTTCCGGTTTCGATTTCCTCAAGGGACGCGCCGGCTTCGATATCGGCGACAGCCTGATCGAGTATTCATCCGATTCCACTTATGGCCGCGCGCTGTTCGTCGGCTTTCTCAACACGCTGCGTGTTGCGATTGTGGGCATTATTACAGCGACCGTGATCGGTTTCATCATCGGTATCGGGCGTCTTTCGAAAAACTGGCTGATCAACCGGATCTGCCTCGTCTATGTCGAGGTTTTCCGCAACATTCCGCCGCTTCTCGTCATCTTCTTCTGGTATTTTGGCGTTCTTTCGGTGCTGCCGCTGCCGCGTGAGAGCATCGACCTGCCGCTCGGATCCTACATCAACGCACGTGGTCTCTTCGTGCCTGCCTTCCAGTGGGGGCCGGGCGCATGGCTCGTTCTTGTGGCTTTCGCGGCGGCGCTTGTCACGATCTTCTTCATGCGCCGCTGGGCGTACAAGAAACAGATGGCAACCGGCGAGCAGTTTCCGGTGCTCTGGACGAGTGTCGGCCTGATCATCGGGCTTCCGGCGCTGGCGTTCATCGTCACCGGTTTCCCGCTGAGCTTCGAGTTCCCCCAGCTTTCGACCTTCAATCTGCGTGGCGGCATGCAGATAAGGCCTGAGTTCCTGTCTCTCTATCTGGCGCTGTCGTTCTACACCGCGGCTTTCATCGCGGAGATCGTGCGCGCCGGCGTGGTCGGCGTGAACCGGGGGCAAAGCGAGGCGTCGCATGCGCTGGGCCTGCGCTCCGGCCAGACAATGCGGCTGGTCATCATTCCGCAGGCGCTGAGGATCATCATCCCGCCGCTCACGAGCCAGTATCTCAACCTGACGAAGAACTCTTCGCTGGCGGTGGCCATCGGCTATCCGGATCTGGTTGCAACGGGCGGCACCACGCTCAACCAGACAGGTCAGGCCATCGAGGTCGTCGCGATCTGGCTGATTGTCTATCTCGGGCTCAGTCTGGGAACGGCAGGTCTGATGAACTGGTACAATGCGCGCATGGCGCTGGTGGAGCGGTAAGATGCAAGAACACGATCTTTCCTTCGTCCGCGCCGAAATGGCGGCCAGCCAGCCGCCGCCTGCCTCCAATCACGGGTTGGGCTCGTGGCTGCGCAAGAACCTGTTCGCCAACCCCGTTGACACGATTTTCACGCTCATCGGCATCATCCTGGTCCTGTTGATCGTGCCACCGATCATCCAGTGGGCGTTCATCAACGCACAATGGACGGGTTCGGACCGTTCCGTCTGCGCCACGGTGGCGCAGGGCGGCGTCCAGCCGGATGGCTGGAGGGGGGCCTGCTGGGCTTTCGTTGACGCCAAGTTCAAGCAGTTCATGTTTGGCCGCTATCCGGTGGATGAGCGCTGGCGCGTTTATCTGACGGGCGCGATCTTCATCTCGCTCCTGACGCCCCTTCTGCTTCCCAGCGTGCCGCGCAAGGGGCTGAATGCGCTGCTGCTTTTCGTGGCGTTCCCGATTGTGGGCTTCTTCCTGCTTTCGGGCGGCATCTTCGGGCTGACGCCCGTGCCGACGCCGCTGTGGGGCGGGCTTCTGGTGACGCTGGTGCTGGCCTATGTGGGCATCGCCGTTTCCTTCCCGCTCGGCATTCTGCTGGCGCTCGGGCGACGGTCGAAAATGCCGGTGGTGAAGCTTGTCTGCGTGGTCTTCATCGAGACCATTCGCGGCGTGCCGCTGATCACCATCCTGTTCATGGCGAGTGTCATGCTGCCGCTCTTCCTGCCGCCGGGCACCTCGTTCGACAAGCTGCTTCGCGCACTGGTCGGCGTGGCGCTGTTTGCTTCCGCCTATATGGCCGAGGTGATCCGCGGTGGCCTGCAGGCAATCCCGAAAGGGCAGTATGAAGGTGCGGATGCGCTGGGTCTCAGCTTCTGGAAGAAGATGAACCTCGTCGTTCTTCCACAGGCGATCAAGCTGGTCATTCCCGGCATCGTCAACACGTTCATCGGCCTGTTCAAGGATACGAGCCTGGTCTACATCATCGGCATGTTCGACCTTCTGGGGGCGGTGCGTCAGAACTTCTCGGATGCGAACTGGGCGTCGCCCCAGACGCCGATTACCGGTCTGGTATTTGCCGGTTTCGTGTTCTGGCTGTTCTGCTTCGGCATGTCGCGCTACTCTATCTTTATGGAACGCCGGCTCGATACCGGTCACAAACGCTAGAGAGCAATTCCGGGAAAAGCGGGAACCGGTTTCCCGTCCGGAATTGCGCAAGGACCAATAAATTGGAGCGTTTTCGCGATTCAATAAAAAGCGGAAACGCTCTGGGCCGAGAGCCAAGGGGAATTGAACAAAATGGCATCAGAAAACGCCGTTAAAGCAGACGAGCTCCATGCTGACCGGAGCAAGATGCAGATCTCCGATACCGACGTCGCAATCGATATTGTGGGCATGCACAAATGGTATGGCGATTTCCACGTTCTCAAGGACATCAATCTGCGCGTCATGCGCGGTGAGCGCATCGTCGTATGCGGTCCTTCGGGGTCTGGCAAGTCGACCATGATCCGCTGCATCAACCGTCTGGAGGAGCATCAGAAGGGCAAGATCGTCGTGGACGGTATCGAGCTCACCAACGATCTGAAAAAGATCGATGAGGTGCGGCGCGAAGTCGGCATGGTGTTCCAGCACTTCAACCTGTTTCCGCATCTGACCATTCTGGAAAACTGCACGCTCGCCCCGATCTGGGTGCGCAAGACGCCCAAAAAAGAGGCCGAGGCGACCGCGATGCACTTTCTGGAGCGGGTCAAGATCCCGGAACAGGCGAACAAGTATCCGGGCCAGCTTTCGGGCGGCCAGCAGCAGCGCGTGGCGATTGCCCGCGCGCTGTGCATGAACCCGCGCATCATGCTGTTCGATGAGCCGACCTCAGCACTTGATCCCGAGATGATCAAGGAGGTGCTCGACACCATGGTCGATCTCGCCGAAGAAGGCATGACGATGATCTGCGTGACCCACGAAATGGGCTTTGCCCGTCAGGTGGCGAACCGCGTGATCTTCATGGATCAGGGGCAGATCGTCGAGCAGAACACCCCGGCGGAGTTCTTCGACAACCCGCAGCACGAGCGCACAAAACTGTTCCTGTCGCAGATCCTGCACTGACCACAGGCGCTCCGGCGCAGACACCAAACGCCGCGTTTCCTCACGGGAGCGCGGCGTTTTGCATTTGGGGGATGAACCGGGAAGAGAGCGGCGGGCAGGGGCTGTCAGCCCGCCTCAGCTTTCAGGAGCCGCTTCTGCGTCGAAACCGTAGAGCCAGTCGAAATCCGCCATCAGCGCTTCCTGGCTGCGTGTCTTGAGCACGGCATCGCGCACAAGCGCCACGGGACCGCTGGCGTGCCAGGTGAAGCGGTTGAACGCGCCGCGTCGGGCGACGCGGCTCACGCGCGGTTTGCGCTGCGCCTCATAGGCCGCAAGCGCCACAGAAGGCGCATCGCGGTGCTTCGCGACAAGATTGACAAGCACGGTCGCATCTTCAATCGCCATGCCGGCGCCCTGCGCCGCAAAGGGCGGCACCGCATGGGCGGCATCACCGATCAACGCGAGGCCCTCGGGCTTTGTCCAGGCATCGGCCGGGTCCACCTGATGGATGGGCCAGACGGTCCAGGAGGCATGTCTGCTGGCGGCCAGCCTGGCAAGGGCGGGATTGGCGCTGGCGAGCGTCTTTTTCAGCGGCGCGTCGTCAGCATCCTGCGCCCAGGCGTTGAGCGGCACTTCGCCCGGCACAATCGCAACCAGATTGATCGCCTTGCCACCACTGATCGGATAGGCGACCAGATGGAATTTGGGGTGCATGAAGGCCGTCACCCGGTCGGGCTGGATCGCACCGTCGCCGGCAGCCAGCGCCTCTTCGACGGGGACTGTCGCGCGCCAGGCGACGTAACCGGTAAAGCGGCTGCGCACGGCGGTGCGGGCGAGGCGGCGCAGATGCGACCAGACCCCGTCTGCCGCGATCAGGAGGGGCGTGTGCACCTCTTCGCTTTCGCCGTCCCGCAGGATCTGAAGGCGTGGACGACCGGCGTGGAAATCGGCTTTCTCGGCCAGCGCGCCGGTGACGATCTCGATCAGCGGTTGCTGGCGCGCACGGTTCAGAAGGGCTGCCTGCAGATCGGCGCGGTGCACCACAAGATAAGGTGCGCCCCAGCGGGCCTGTGCGGCCGCACCGAGCGGAACATGGGTGAGGGGGGCGAGTGTCGCAGCCTTCTTGAGAACGACGGCCTGCGGCTCCACGGCCGAAGCGCGCAGTTCCTCAAGCACGCCCAGCCTGTCGAGCAGGCGGGTTGCGTTGGGCGAAAGCTGAAGGCCGGCCCCCACTTCGTGGAGTTCCGGCGCACGCTCATAGATGCGCGAGGCAAGACCATGCCGCGCCAGGGCAAGTGCTGCCGTCAGCCCGGCAACGCCTGCGCCGACGATGATTGCTGCTGGTTCGTCCGTCATCGGCCTGCGGGCCGATCAGGCCGCTTCGTCGTAAATGCAGCCCTCGGGCTTCGTGTCCGTCGCCTTCAGCGCCGGATTGTAGCGGTAAAGCGTCGAGCAATAGGGGCAGACCCGCTCGTTCTCATCGCCCATGTCGATGAACACATGCGGATGATCGAAGGGCGGATTCGCACCGACGCACATGAATTCCTTCACGCCGATTTCGATTGCCTGGTGTCCGTTGGTGTTCTGGAAATGGGGAATGGCTGATCCGGCCATCATCTTCTCCCGCTTGGAATGCGTTGGAAAGTCGCTTGCGTTTGTAGCATAAACTGCGTCTTTGCAAGCCTCTGATATGAAACTGTCATAAAACCATGTCACGAGGTACACTGGGCCACCAGTAGACAACGGCCCGTGCTGTGGAAATCAAGGGGCGCAGGCAGGATCATGAACCAGTTGAAGCCGGTCACGAAAGAATTCTCCGTTGATGGCGGACCGACTGGGCAGATCGCCGCCGTGGGGCCGGACCGTTTCGTCAATCGCGAATTCTCCTGGCTGCAGTTCAATCGCCGTGTTCTCGGCGAGGCGCAGAACGAAAACCATCCGCTGCTCGAGCGGCTGCGTTTCCTGTCGATCTCGGCCGACAATCTCGATGAGTTCTTCATGGTGCGCGTCGCCGGTCTTGCCGGTCAGGTGCGCGAGCACATCGCCACGCGCAGCGCCGATGGCCGCACGCCGGAAGAGCAGCTTGAGCATGTGCTGCGCGAGGTGGCCGGACTGCAGAACGACCAGCACGCAAGCCTGAATGCACTGCTGGACCTTCTGCGCAAGGAAGGCATTGAGCTGGTGCGCGCCGATGCGCTGAACCCAGTCGACATGCAATGGCTCGAAGATCACTTCATGGAAGCGATTTTCCCGGTTCTGACGCCGCTTTCCATCGACCCGGCGCACCCGTTCCCGTTCATCCCGAATCTCGGCTTCTCCATTGCGCTCGAACTCCAGCATGAGGGCGAACTGGAGCCGATGACGGCGCTTCTGCGCCTGCCGGTGGCGCTCAAGCGCTTCATCCAGCTTCCGGTGCACAATGGCACGGTGCGTTTCATCACGCTGGAAGATGTGGTCAACCTTTTCATCGGCAAGCTGTTCCCGCGTTACAAGGTTATCGGTTCGGGCACGTTCCGCCTCATTCGCGACAGCGATATCGAGGTGGAGGAAGAGGCCGAGGATCTGGTGCGCCTCTTCGAATCGGCGCTCAAGCGCCGCCGCCGCGGCTCGGTGATCCGCATTGAGTTCGATGACGAGATGCCCGAAGGCCTGCGCGACTTCGTCGCCAGCGAGCTGGGCGTTGCCGAAAACCGCATCACGGTTCTGGAGCGGCCGCTGGCGATCAACCAGATTTCCGAGATCGTGAAAGTGCCGCGCGAAGACCTGCTCTTCTCGCCCTACAATCCGCGTTTCCCGGAGCGCATTCGCGAGCATAATGGCGACTGTTTCGCCGCCATCCGCGAGAAGGACCTTATCGTCCACCACCCGTATGAATCCTTCGATGTCGTGGTGCAGTTCCTACGCCAGGCGTCGCTGGACCCGGAAGTGGTGGCCATCAAGCAGACGCTTTACCGCACCTCCAATGACAGCCCCATCGTGCGGGCGCTCATCGAGGCGTCGGAGGCCGGCAAGTCGGTCACGGCGCTGGTGGAGTTAAAAGCCCGCTTCGACGAGGAAGCAAACATCCGCTGGGCGCGCGATCTGGAGCGTGCCGGCGTGCAGGTCGTGTTCGGCTTCCTCGAACTCAAGACCCACGCCAAGATGTCGCTCGTGGTGCGCCGCGAGGAAGGCAAGCTGCGCAATTACTGCCATCTGGGCACCGGCAACTACCACCCGATCACCGCGCGCATCTATACGGATCTGTCCTATTTCACGGATGATCCGGAAATCGCGCGCGACGTGGCGCAGGTGTTCAATTTCATCACCGGCTACGCCGAGCCCGATGGCGAAATGCGCATTGCCGTGTCGCCATTCTCGCTGCGCAACCGATTACTGGACCACATTCAGGCAGAGATCGAGCATGCCCGGTCGGGCCGTCCGGCGCAGATCTGGATGAAGATGAACTCGCTGGTTGATCCGCTGGTGATCGATGCGCTCTATGAAGCAGGGCAGGCGGGTGTCGAGGTGGATCTCGTGGTGCGCGGCATTTGCTGCCTGCGCCCGCAGGTGCCGGGGCTGTCCGAGCGCATTCGCGTGAAATCCATTGTCGGCCGCTTTCTGGAGCACAGCCGGATCTACTGTTTCGGCAACGGCCACGGCCTGCCGTCGGATGAGGCGATCGTCTACATCTCGTCCGCCGACATCATGCCCCGCAATCTGGATCGGCGGGTAGAAACCATGGTGCCGATCACCAACCCCACCGTGCATGAGCAGGTCATCGGGCAAATTATGCTCGGAAACATCATGGACAATCAGCAAAGCTTTGAAGTATTGCCGGATGGAACTTCGCGGCGCATTATGCCCGACGAGGGAGAAGAACCGTTCAACGCTCAGGAATATTTCATGACGAATCCGAGCCTATCCGGTCGCGGCAATGCCTTGAAGTCCCATGCGCCGAAGCGGATCACCGCTTTCAGAAAGCGCAGGAAAGCGGACGTCGGGCCCGGTTCACCAACGGACTGACGAGCGCTAACTCTTGGGCATAGCTAATTCTCAGGGCCGGCTTCAGGACCGGCGTCCCGTTTCGGTCATCGATATCGGGTCAAACTCGATTCGCCTCGTGATCTATGAGGGAATCGCGCGCTCTCCGAGTGTGTTGTTCAACGAAAAAATGCTTGCCGGCCTCGGCAAGAGCATCGTCACGACCGGGGAACTGGATCCCGAAGGTGTGACAAGGGCTGTTGGCGAATTCCGCCGCTTTCGCGCGCTGTCCGAGCAGGCCGGCGCGCAGTCTCTCCATGTGCTCGCCACCGCGGCTGCGCGTGAGGCGAAGAACGGTCCGGACTTCATTCATCGGGCCGAAGAAATCCTGGGCACGGACATTCGCGTGCTCACGGGCCGCGAAGAGGCGAAATACTCCGCCTATGGCATCATGTCAGGCTTCCACAAGCCAAGCGGCATTGTCGGCGATCTGGGCGGCGGCAGTCTCGAACTGGTGGATGTCGAGGGCTATGACCTGGAAGACGGCATCACATTGCCGCTGGGCGGCCTCCGGCTCAAGGAGATGTCCGACAACTCCGTCGCCAAAGCGGCGCGCATCGCCCGCGATGAACTGGCCCGCGCCCCGTGGATGAAAGACGGGGCCGGGCGACCCTTCTACTGCGTGGGCGGCACCTGGCGAAATCTCGCCCGCCTGCACATGCTGGAGACCGGCTATCCGCTCGAGGTGATGCACCACTACGAGATGGACATCGAGCAGTCGGTCGATTTCCTCAAACGCGTTGCCGGCGGTGTGGACCGTTTTGCCGGCATCAGCCACATCTCCAAGAACCGCCGCGCGCTTCTGCCTTATGGCGCAACGGTGTTGCAGGAGATCATCCGGTCCTCGCAGCCTTCCAAAATCGTTTTCTCCGCGCTCGGCGTGCGCGAGGGGTATCTCTATTCGCTTCTCGAAAAGGAAGACCGCAAGCGCGATCCGCTGCTTTCGGCGGCCGAGGAGCTGGCGGTGCTGCGTTCGCGCTCTGTCACCCATGCACGGGAGCTGGCGGAGTGGAGCGGACCGGCGATGAAGGCGCTCGGCATCGAAGAAACCGAGGAAGAGGCGCGCTACCGCAGGGCCGCCTGTCTTCTGGCCGATATTGGCTGGCGGGCGCACCCCGAATATCGTGGCACGCAGTCGCTGAACATCATCGCGCACGGCTCCTTCATCGGCATCGATCATCCGGGCCGGGCCTTCATCGCGCTCGCCAATCTGTTCCGGCATGAGGGGCTGTTTGACGATGCGCTGTCACCGCGCATGCGCCAGCTTGCAACGCCGCTTTATGTGGAGCGTGCGCGCATTCTGGGCGGCCTGCTGCGGGTGGTCTATCTGCTCACGGCCTCGATGCCGGGCATCATGCCCAAGCTGAAATGGGAAAAGCGCGATGATGGCACGACCGTGCTTCTCATCCCGCATTCGCACAGGGCGCTGATGGGTGAGCGCCCGGTCGGCCGCATGGCGCATCTGGCCAGGGTGACGGGGCTCAAGCTCGCGCTGGAAGTGGCCGAAAGCTAGAGTTTTTGCAGTCAGACGGTTTTGCCTGAAACCTGCATAAATCCGGAAAATCAAAAAGATAGAGCGGAGAGCTGAATCAACTCTCCGCTCGCAATATTCCTTGGGACAGGACGTCCGTTGAGGTGCCTGGACTATTCAGCCGGTTCGCGCTGAGCCCCCGCCGCAGGCTCGAAGATCTCGATCTTGCGCCTGTTGAAGCGCAGGGCGAGTTCGCCGCGCACCAGTTTCAGTGCTTCATCGCCGAACACTTCGCGCCGCCAGCCGGACATGGCCGGAACGTCGGCATCCTCGCCGTCAGCGGCAATGCGGTCGATATCATCGCTGGAGGCCAGCATCTTGGCGGCAACGCCCTGACGGTCGGCGACAAGCTTCAGGAAGACCTTTAAGAGCTCTGCTGCGGCTGCGGCGCCTTCCGGCGCCTGTGGCGGGCGCGGCAGGCGGGGAAGGTCTTCCTTCGGCAGCGCCATGGCCTTGGCGACCGCGCCCAGAAGACCGGCGGCAGCGCCCGAGCGCTCCCAGCCTCTGGGGATCGTGCGAAGCCGGCCGAGCGCTTCCACATCACGCGGCTGCTGCTGTGCCACTTCGTAGAGCGCATCGTCCTTCACGACACGGCCGCGCGGCACATTGCGTTCGCGCGCTTCGCGTTCGCGCCAGGCCGCAACGTGCTGGAGAATGGCCAGCTCGATGGGTTTCTTGACGCGCAGCTTCAGGCGACGCCAGGCGTCGTCCGGATGCGGATCATAGGTCTCGCGGGCGGTCAATACGGCCATCTCCTCATTGAGCCAGTGGGCGCGGCCCTCGCGCTCCAGCTGCCCCTTGAGGTGCTGATAGACATCAATCAGATGCGTGACGTCGGCCAGCGCATAGCTGAGCTGCTTGTCGGAGAGGGGGCGCCGACGCCAGTCGGTGAAGCGCGACGACTTGTCGATGCGCGCACCGGTGATCTTGGCGACGAGCTGATCGTAGGAAACGCTGTCGCCGAAACCGCAGACGGATGCCGCCACCTGCGTGTCGAACAGCGGGTGCGGGATCAGCTTGCCCAGATGGTAGACGATCTCCACATCCTGACGCGCGGCGTGGAACACCTTGACGATGTTCTCGTCGGCCATCAGCTCGAAGAAGGGTTTCAGATCCAGCCCGTCGGCAAGCGGATCCACCAGCGCCGTGACACCGGGTGCGGCCATCTGGATCAGGCAAAGCTCTGGCCAGAAAGTCGATTCGCGAATGAATTCGGTGTCGACGGTGACGAAATCGGACTGCTTGAGCGCGGTGATCGCGGCTTCGAGGTCTTTTTGCGTAGTAATCAGCTGCATTCTGCTTCTTTAGGTCATGCGGAGGAAAAAGGAAAGAAAACGCTGTGCAACACGGCTTATCCGTCGTTCGCAGGGCGGGAGTTCCGGCTGCGCCGGGCCATGCGCATGAAAACGGGCGAGGTGCGCAGGAGCGCTGCAAAGCGCGGGCGATGCGCTCTCGGCACGGCCGGGCGGGCGCGCATCCGGTAGATCGTGACGGCGATGAGAACCGCATAGATGAGGGCGGTATAGGCAAACAATGCATGCGGGCCGAAACGCTGCATGAGAAGCGAGGCGAGCAGCGGGCCGGCCATGGCGCCGACCGAATAGAAGAAGAGCAGTCCGGCCGCCAGCTGCACGAACTGGTCCTTCTTGGCGTGATCGTTGGCATGGGCCACGGACAGCGAATAGAGCGACATGGCGAACGCGCCGAACAGGAAGACGAGCAGCATGTTCGCCGTGCGGTCATCGCCCGCAAACCAGACGATGATGAGCGCGGAGATCAGCGCGCCAATGGTGGTGCCCAGCAGGATCTGCCGCCGGTCGCGCCGGTCTGAGAGCGCACCCAGCGGATATTGCATCACCGCGCCGCCGATGATGCCCGCGCTCATGAAAGTGGCGATCTCCGACACGCTCAGGCCGATGGACTGGCCGTAAATCGGGCCGACGATGCGGAAGGCGCTGTTGGTGAGACCGACGGAAAGGCAGCCAAAGGCGGCCAGGGGCGAGATGCGCCAGACGGCCGGCAGGTTCAGGCTGAACTCGGCCGGGGGCTTGGGGTTGGAGCGGTCGGCCATGGAGACCGGCACCAGCGAAAGGGTGATCATCATGGCCATCACCGCGAAGACCGTGAACCCCTCAATGCCGAGCGCGGGAAGCATGTATTGCGAGCCGGTCACAGCACCGATGTCGATGATGCGATAGACGGCCAGAAGGCGGGCGCGGTTGCTGTTGCTCGCAGCCGAGTTGAGCCAGCTCTCGATGGTGGTGAAAAGGCTCGAAAAGCAGATCCCCGAGAGAAAACGTATGGCGATCCACGCGATGGGATCGACGAACAGAATGAGAAGCAGGGAGCCTGCCGCTCCCATCGCCGCGAGCGCCGCAAAGGCGCGGATATGGCCGACGGCCCGCAACAGGCGCGGCACGCACAGGCAGCCAATCAGGAAACCGGCGAAATAGGCGCTGCCCATAAGGCCGATCAGCGTTTCGGAAAAACCTTCTTCCGCTCCGCGCAGCGCGATCAAAGTGCCCTGAAGCCCGTTGCCCGCCAGCAGGATGCCTGCAGCGATGAGAAGCGGGATCAGCGGGCGAAGGCTGGACATGGCGGAAGGCCCGGTATTGGCGGCGCGGCCGGTCGCGCCCTTCATGATCGAGCTATAGGCCGGGCTGTACCAATTCTCTTGAGCCAGGCGGGTGGGCCGATCATCCCAGCCGCCTCATTCGCGTCAAACGTCGCCGTGCGTCGTCGGGCGTCAGTCGTCGTCGGCTTCCGCCAGCATGCCGTCCACCAGATGGATGCGCCGGTCCATGCGCGCCGCCATGTCCAGATCGTGCGTTACAGCCACGACCGTCTTGCCGCGCTCGGAAACGAGGTCGCGCAGGGTCTGGAACACCTGTTCGGAGCTTTTCGAATCGAGGCTGCCTGTCGGTTCGTCGGCGAAAACCATGGGCGGATCATTGGCGAGTGCCCGGGCGACGGCGACACGCTGCCGCTGGCCGCCGGAGAGCTGGTAGGGTTTCTTGTCGCAATGATCGGCAAGGCCGAGCATGGCAAGCAGATCGCCGGCGCGGTCGCGCATCTGCCGCCGCGAGAGCCTGCCGAGCTTGCGCATCGGGATCTCGACATTCTGACGGGCGGTGAACTCGGGCAGAAGGAAGTGGAACTGGAAGACGAAACCGAGCATCTCCAGCCGTGTGCGGGCAAGCTCGGCATCGTTCATGGGACCGGTGTCGCGGCCCTCGATGGTGAGCGTGCCGCTGGTTGGCCGGTCGAGCAGGCCAAGCAGATAGAGAAGCGAGGATTTGCCAGAGCCGGAGGGGCCGGTAATGGCCACGAATTCGCGCTCGGCAACGGTTAGCGAGACATCCCTGACCAGCGTCACCGGGATGGTTTCCGGCAGGATGCGGGTCAGATTGCGGGCTTCCAGAAGCGCGGTCATGAGGCCCCCCGAATGATGTCGACCGGATGAAGCCTTGCCGCCTTGCGCGCTGGCAGATAGCCGGCAATCGCAGCCGAGCCCAGCGCGAAGGCCGAGGCGATGGCATAGTGCAGGGCGCTCCAGGCTATCGGCAGCTCGGTCATCTCCTGACCGCCGGCATCAAGTTCGAAGCGAATGGAGGAGAGAGCGTAGGTGAGGGCGAAGCCCAGAACCCAGCCCAGAATGGAACCGGCAGCGCCAATGGCGATGCCCTCGATCACGAACATGCGCTGCATGTCGCTGCGGCTGAAGCCGAGGGATTTCATGATGGCGATGTCGCGCGCCTTCTCATGGGTGATGGTGGAGACGATGTTGAAGATGCCGAAACCGGCCACCAGCAGGATTGCCGCCACCACCGCATACATGATGACATTGCGCACCACGAAAGCCTCCATGATGGCCTCGTTCGCCTCCTGCCAGGAAACGGCCTTGTAGCCGAGTTCCGCCTCAATGCGCTGGGCGGCTGTCGTTGCGGCGTAGGGATCGCGCAGTTTGATGCGAATGTCGTTGATGGCGTTGGTCCGCTCGGAAAGGATCTGCGCATTCTTCAGGAGGAGATAGGCCTCGCCCTCGTCGCGGGCCGTGGTGCCGGTGTGAAACAGGCCGGTGATGCGGAAATTGCGCGTCAGTCCTGAAGACGAAACCGCCGTGACCGTGTCGCCGAGATCCGCCCCCAGCTTGTCGGCCATGCGGTCGCCCATGACGATGTTGTTGCCGCCTTCGGACAGGGTGGCGAAGCTGCCACGGGTGAAATCCTCGACAATGGGCGAGATGGTGCGTTCCGTTTCCGGTTCTACCCCGACAAGGGCGGCGCCCGCCTCGCGGCCCTGATAGCGCACCACGCCCTGTGTTCTGAGGCTCTGCGCGACATTGCCGGGCACCCAGCCTTCCAGCCAGGCCAGCGCCGCAGTGGGGTTGATGATGCCGCGCCGGTCGTCGGGTGGACGCAGGCCGGATATCGCGGCCGCATCGAACGCATCTTCGGCCGGCTGGCGGCGGGCGCTGCGGCGCTCGTCGGTGATCTGCACATGCGGCATGGTGTCGATGAGCTGTTCGACGAAATCGTCCTGGCCACCCTGCATGAGCGCCGCCATGGCGATGGAAAAGCCGACACCGACCGCCACACCGATCACCGCCACGAGCGTCTGTCGCCCGCGACCGACGATGTGGGTCATCGCGATGTCGAGGATGAGGCGCATGTTATTCGGCCTCTATGGCGACGGGCGTTCCGTCTTCCAGCGTGTCGGGGTAGGGGGTGATGATCTGCGCCCCGGCATCGAGGCCGGAGAGGATCTCGATCCGCTCGGTCCCGCGAATGCCGGTCTCGACCGTCACCCGCTTCGCTGCGTCATTCTCGACGACGAAAAGGTCATTGCCATGGAGCGTCAGCGCCGGCACGAGGAGCGTGTCCTTCACCACGCGGGTGATGATGTTGGCGTCGACGGACATGCCGATCATGAGCGGCGTGTCGTCCGGCAGGGCGAGGCGCACGCGATAGGTGCGGGTAACAGGATCGCCCTTGGGGGTAATGCTGTCGACTATCGCTTCCAGTTCGCGGCCCGGAAAGGCGTCCGAGCGGATCAGCACGTCCTGATCGGGCTCGATGCTCGGAATATCCTCCTCATTGACCTCGGCCACCACAATGCGCGGCGTGAGCCGTCCGACCCAGAACAGGACATGACCGGGCTCGGCAATCTCGCCGATTTCCACGTCCTGACGCAGAACCATGCCGTTGCTTGGTGCGCGCAGCGTGTAGTCCTCAAGACGCGCGGTCTGGCCGGCAATCAGAGCTTCCACCTGACTTACTTCCGCGCTGGCGCGTTCCAGCGCCGTCACGCTGGTGACATTGCGTTCCACGAGCAGGGTCAGCCGGTCGCGCTCATCCACCGCCAGCTTGTAGCGGGCCTTCAGTTCGGTGAGGATAGCTTCGGCCTCGGTGGCGTCGAGCCGCGCCAGAATGTCGCCGGTCTCAACGCGCTCGCCCTCGCAATTGCAGACTTCGACGATGCGTTCGCGCACCAGCGAGGTTACCTTGGCCCAGTTGCGTGGCTCCACCACGCCGGAAGCGAACACGATGTCGGCGGCGCTGCCCCTTTCAGGACCGGTCACTGCGACAGGGGCGGGCTGGTTGTGATACCAGAAAGCCGCACCGGCAGCCGCGGCAAGCAGAATGGCTGCTAGAAAGAGGCGGAGGAATGTCACGTCGTTCTCCCTGACAGCCGCAGGAGGCGGCAAAATAAATACGATGCATATCTGTATCGAAATTATTTCGGTCGTACAATTGCCTTTCTCATGCTGAGAGAGGCTTCGCTTTGATCTGACGCAACGATGGAGAAGAACCCTGTCCGGCGACACGCAAAATTCGCAGGGTAAGGCACGCGGCCCGGGCCGCCCCCGCGATCCGCAGACCGACGCGGCCATACTCGATGCCGCGCTCGGGCTTTTCGTGGCCAACGGGCTCGATGGCGCGAGTTTTGAGAAGATCGCGCGCAAGGCCGGTGTAACCCGCGCCACCATCTATCGGCGCTGGTCGACGCGCGAAACGCTGATCGCCGATGCGCTGGGGCGGCTGAAGGAAAATGCCGAGCAGGATTTTGGCGAATGGCGGGCGCTGCCGCTGGAGGTGCTGGTCGGCATGATGATCGATTACGGGCCGAAGGGGTGGGTGGAGCACGATGCGCGTCGGCTTCTCGCCCGCATCATCGGTTCCGTGCCGGATGCGCCCGACCTGCTCGGCGTCTTCTGGGAGGTTTATCTCGCGCCACGCCGCGCCGCCTTCAATGTGATCGTGGAGCGCGCACGTGCCGAAGGCGCGCTGCCGGCCGACACGGATGTGGACATGTTTCAGGACATGTTCAGCGGCGCACTGATGTATGAGCTTCTCTTGAAGCCCGGGGCGAAGACGGAGGAGGGGCTGCGAAGCTACTTCACCCGCCTTCTCAAGGAACTCGGTCTGGGCGATGCGGTCGCCCGCCATCTGGCGAACGCACAAAGTGCCTAAAGCGCACCCTCATTCACCATCGACATGACCTCGGAGACGATGCCGCGCGACACCAGACAGCGCCATGGCGCGCGATTGGGGCCGACGCCGACCATGACCAGCGTGTTCGCTTCGGAGAATTCCGAGCTCAGCACCGTCACCGTGTTGTTGGTCTGTTGAGCCACGGCGGCGAGGCAGGCCTGCTCGTCCTGCGGGCTGCCGGTGCGCATGGCCGCAGCCGTGCTGCCCGACATTGATGTGCTTTCGGATTGTGTCGTCTGGTTGCATCCGGCGAGCCCGGCAGCCAGTGCTGCGAGCGCGGCTACTCTTTGGAGTGCGTGCATTGTCCCGGTCCCTTCATCGCTTGTTATTGAAGTCTCTCCTCAAGGACACGGGGGCAAGTGTCGCATGGGGGCAGGGGACCGGCAATTCCTGCATTCGTAGGATGCAGGCTCCGGCGGGGAAGCGGAATGGCGCGGGCGGCAGAGGTTTTACGGGCGGGTTTTTGGCCGGCGCAGTGCCCGCGCGGGCGCGACACCTTGACAAATCGCACCTCCCATGCGCTTTTCCCGCCGACCTTCTGGCCCTTTTTCCACGGGGCCTGAGCAAGAATTCCAAGACACGGATGATATGACCATGCATCGCTACCGCAGCCATTCCTGCGCCCAACTGAGAAAATCCGATGTCGGCGCCAATGTGCGCCTGTCCGGCTGGGTCCATCGTGTGCGCGACCATGGCGGCCTGCTGTTCATCGACCTGCGCGACCATTACGGCATCACCCAGATCGTCGCCGATCCCGATTCTCCGTCTTTCCAGGTGGCCGAGACCGTGCGTGGCGAGTGGGTCATTCGCGTCGACGGCGAGGTGAAGGCCCGCACGGACGAGACCATCAACGCGAATCTTCCCACCGGTGAAGTCGAAATCTTCGCCCGTGAGATCGAGATTCTGTCCTCGGCCAAGGAACTGCCACTGCCGGTTTTCGGCGAGCCGGACTATCCGGAAGATATCCGCCTCAAATACCGCTTCCTCGATCTGCGCCGCGAAACGCTGCACAGGAACATTGTGCAGCGCACGAAGATCATCGCCGAGATGCGCCGCGCCATGGGCGAGGTCGGCTTCACCGAATATTCGACGCCGATCCTGACGGCATCCTCGCCGGAAGGCGCGCGCGACTTCCTCGTGCCGTCGCGTCTGCATGAGGGCCAGTTCTACGCGCTGCCGCAGGCGCCGCAGCAGTACAAGCAGCTCATCATGATGTCGGGCTTCGACCGCTATTTCCAGATCGCGCCGTGCTTCCGCGATGAGGACCCGCGCGCCGACCGCCTGCCGGGCGAGTTCTACCAGCTCGACCTGGAGATGAGCTTTGTCGAGCAGGAAGATGTGTTCCAGACGATGGAGCCCGTCATGCGCGGCATCTTCGAGACGTTTGCCAATGGCAAGCCGGTCACGGATGTCTTCCCGCGCATTCCCTACGACGAGGCCATGCGCAAATATGGTTCCGACAAGCCGGACCTGCGCAACCCCATCGAGATGGAAGACGTTTCCGAGCATTTCCGCGGATCGGGCTTCAAGGTGTTCGCCAACATTCTGGCCAATGACGAAAAGGCCGAAGTGTGGGCCATTCCGGCCAAGACCGGCGGTAGCCGCGCTTTCTGCGACCGCATGAACTCCTGGGCGCAGGGCGAGGGCCAGCCGGGTCTGGGCTACATCTTCTGGCGCAAGGAAGGCGAGGGCCTTGAAGGCGCTGGTCCGATTGCCAAGAACATCGGCCCGGAGCGCACCGAGGCGATCCGCACCCAGCTTGGTCTGGAAGACGGTGACGCCTGCTTCTTCGCCGCTGGCGATCCGCGCAAATTCGCCGGCTTTGCGGGCGCTGCGCGTACGCGCGCCGGTGAGGAGCTCGATCTGGTCGACCGCGAGCGTTTCGCCCTTGCATGGATCGTGGATTTCCCCTTCTACGAATGGAACGAAGACGAGGACAAGCTCGACTTCGGCCACAACCCCTTCACCATGCCGCAGGGCGGCCTTGAGGGGCTGGAAGGCGATGACCCGCTGTCGCTCAAGGCCTGGCAGTACGACCTCGTCTGCAACGGCTTCGAGATCGCATCGGGCGGCATCCGCAACCATCTGCCGGAAGTCATGGTCAAGGCGTTCGAGAAGGTCGGTTTCGATCAGCTGGAAGTGGAGGAGCGCTTTGGCGGTCTCTACCGCGCGTTCCAGTATGGCGCGCCGCCCCATGGCGGCATGGCCGCCGGCATCGACCGCATCGTGATGCTGCTTCTGGGCGCGAAGAACCTGCGTGAGATCACCATGTTCCCGATGAACCAGCAGGCGCAGGATCTCCTGATGGGCGCGCCTTCCGAGGCAACGCCGGCGCAGCTGCGCGAGCTGAACCTGCGTCTCGCTCCGGTCAAGAAGGACTGACGCGCAGGGCGCTAAACCGCGTCTCCCAAACATCTTGAAAACGGCCTCGCCTTCACTGGCGGGGCCGTTTTCGTTTCCGCCCTGCTTCGGCTGAAGGGGAAAAAAAAGCCAGGCAGCTTGCGCTGCCTGACCCGTTGGAGCGCCGATGCGCCAGGCGGTGAGACGCCTCTTACTGGTTCGCCAGAACCTGCAGGCCAACCTGCCTGGCGAGTGCTTCCGGTGAGCCCATGGCGGTGCCCATCAGAACGGCGAACGGCATCGGCTCTTCCGGCGCGATGCTGATCGTGAGGTTGCGCGGGTCATCAAGATAGGTGGTGACCGCTTTCGCGAGGCTCTGGGTCAGGTCCGGGCCGAGATACTGGCCGGCCATGAGCGGCACGATGGCCTTTGCCTGATTGGCCACGTCCTCCGGCTTGACGCCCTGCTGGGCGGCCACATAGGCGATCAGCTTGCCGGTCAGCGATGCATCGGAAAAGCGGATGGACGCGCCATGCAGGTTGAGCTGCTGCATGAGGCCGAGCATTGCGAGGCCCTGCGCCTGCTGCTGCTCTTCCGTGCCGTTCTCCATCTTCTCTTGCATTTCCTGCAGTGCGCGCAGGAATTGCGGCGTGTAGCCGCTGATGTCGGCGGTGATGGCCAGTGTGCCGGCATTGTCGAGCTTCAGGTCGTAGCGGCTGACCTGCATGCGGCCGTCGTCCAGCGTCCAGCTGCCAGCCATGTCGACGCGGCCGGAAAGCTGCTCGTAGCCATATTCCTTGAGCTGCTCGTGGGCTTCCCTGCTGTCGGTGAGTTTCGACAGATCAAGCGAGAAGCTTTCTGCCGAGCCCTCGAACGACATTTTGTTGGCGCCGTCGCCGAGATCCGTGTCGGCCACCAGATTGCCGAGCGTGAAGATCGGTTCATCGCCATTCTTGCCCACGCGGGCGCTTTCCAGCACGAAGCGGCGATACTGCATCAGGCCGCCATAGGGAGCGTCTTCCGCTTCCTTGGGCAGAATCAGCCCCTCGATGGACACGCCCTTCAGAGCGATGTCGAAATCATCCTCGGACTGCTGGAAATTATCAACGGCGACGCGGCCGATCTCATAGACGCTGTCGGTTTCGCTGACGTCTTCAAGAACCAGATCGCCAAGGTTCGCCTTTTTGTCGACGTCGGCGACACCGAACGACGCGCCCTCAAGCACAATCGAATCGCCGTCCTTGCGTGCGGCGGTCCATTCCGCCTCGACGCCCTGATCGCCGAGCAGCGTCTTGTAGCGCGCGGCAACCTCATCCGCTTCCCAGGCCTGGGCGGACTGCAGCGCCGTGGCCGAAAGCAGGGCGGCGAGCGAGAGGGTCTTCAGCTTGGTTGCATGGCTGAGCATGGGCAATTTCCTTAAAGTAACGTAAGATAACGGTTATCTGCTGGCATGGAGGCCGAGAATTACGGTCGGAGGATGGCCTTTGGGTAAACCTGTGTCAATTTTCACAGGCCAGTATTGCGTGTTATCCATGACGCTATGGTTGCTGAACCCTTGGAAAACGGGAGAGAGGTTGGGAATGCGGGCATTCGGGCATTTTGGGGCGAGCGCCTTTCTTTTGATTCTCTTCTCGTTCGCAGCGCAGGCGGTGGAGCTGCATGAAGGCATCACCTATCGAAGTGGCCTGAAACTCGACATTCACGCACCCGACACGCCCGGCCGGACCTCCCAGGCCGGCGTGGTGCGCATGAACCTGTTCTCCTTCGGCAGCCCCAAGGTTCCCGTGGTGATCTACGCCCATGGCGGCGGCTGGGTGAAGGGATCGCGCAAGAAGGTCTATTCGCTTCCCGAATGGCTCACCCAGCGCGGCTACATGCTGGTCGCCATCGATTATCGAAAAGTGCCGCAGACCACCATTGACGGGCAGGTCAACGATCTGTCGGCGGCCATCTCCTGGGTGCGCTCCAACATCTCGCGCTATGGCGGCGATCCGTCGCGCATCGTGCTCATGGGCCATTCGGCCGGTGCGCACCTGGTGGCGATGGCGGCGGCGCGCAATGTCGCCGGCGATGTGCGCGGTGTGATTCCCAACGACGTGCAGGCCTATGACATGGTGGCCTATGCCGGCATGCGCGGTTCGCTCGGCTATCCCTATATCAATGCCTTCGGCTCGGACCCGAATGACTGGGTGCGCTGGTCTCCGGTCACCTATGCGCGCCGCGGCTCGGGCTTTCCACCGCATCTCTTCCTTCACTCGGGTTCCAATGGTGAAAGACGCAGGGCGCTGACCAATGGTTACGCCAATCTGCTCAAGGCGCGCGGGGCGCGGGCGGCGGTTTTCGACGGCGGGCGCTACACGCACGGGTCGATTGCACGCAAGCTTGGCGGTCAGGGCGATCCGGCGACGGTGACGATCGAGCGCTTCCTGGCGCAGGTCACGCGCTGACAGACGCAAAAACCAGGTCGCCCAGCATGCATAAGGAAGACCTGCGCTTTTAATGGAGCACCGGAACAGACCGAAAACCGGTTTCCACTTTTCTGTCCTGTGCTCTAGCCACAGCCCTTTTGCCATAAAGGCTTGCCGCGAATCACCCGCTGGTCTAACCGGAAACCATGGGAAAAGATATGCTTCCGCCCGGTGGCGACGGTGGTGATGCCGTAGAGCCGGTCGATCTGAAAAAAGCGCTCGAAGAGCGCTACCTCGCCTATGCGCTGTCGACGATCATGCATCGTGCGCTGCCGGATGTGCGCGACGGGCTGAAGCCCGTGCATCGGCGCATCGTCCACACCATGCGTCTTCTGCGCCTCAGTCCCGATCAGGGTTTCGCCAAATGCGCCCGCATCGTCGGTGACGTGATGGGCAAGTTCCATCCGCATGGCGACCAGTCGATCTACGACGCGCTGGTGCGTCTCGCGCAGCCTTTCGCCATGCGTTATCCGCTGGTCGACGGGCAGGGCAATTTCGGCAATATCGACGGCGATAACGCGGCTGCCATGCGCTACACCGAAGCGCGCATGACCGAGGTTGCCTCGGAGATCCTGACGGGCATCACCGAGGATGCCGTCGATTTCCGTCTGACCTACAATGAGGAAGACGAGGAGCCCATCGTGCTCCCCGGCGCGTTCCCGAACCTGCTCTGCAATGGTTCTTCGGGCATCGCCGTGGGCATGGCGACCTCGATCCCGCCGCACAATGCGGCAGAGGTCTGCGATGCGGCGCTCGCCATCATCGACAATCCGGATGTCGATCCGGAACGTCTGCTCGATTTCGTCAAGGGGCCGGATTTCCCGACCGGCGGCATCATCGTCGAGGGGCCGGATTCGATCCGCGAGGCCTATGCGACCGGACGCGGCGGTTTCCGCGTTCGCGCCCGCTGGCACAAGGAAGAACAGAGCCGCGGCGCATGGACGGCCGTGGTCACCGAAATTCCCTATGGCGTGCAGAAATCGCGGCTGATCGAGAAGATCGCCGAACTGATCATCTCGCGCCGCCTGCCGCTTCTGGAAGACATTCGCGACGAAAGCGCGGAGGATATCCGCGTCGTTCTGGTGCCCAAGAGCCGCGCCGTCGCGCCGGAACTGCTGATGGAATCGGTCTTCAAGCTGACCGATCTGGAGAGCCGTTTCCCGCTCAACATGAACGTGCTGTCGCGCGGCAAGGTGCCGGGCGTCCTGTCGCTCAAGCAGGTTCTGCGCGAATGGCTCGACCATCGCCGCGATGTGCTCCTGCGCCGCTCGCGCCACCGGCTGGCGGAAATCGAGAAGCGGCTGGAGATCCTCGCCGGCTATCTCGTCGCCTATCTGAACATCGACGAGGTCATCCGCATCATCCGCGAGGAGGATGAGCCGAAGAAGGTGATGATCGCGCGCTTCGAGCTGACGGACACGCAGGCCGAGGCGATCCTCAACATGCGGCTGCGCGCCCTGCGCAAGCTCGAGGAATTTGAGATCCGCAAGGAGTTCGACAAGCTTTCCGAGGAAAAGGACGGCATCGAAGCGCTGCTCGCCTCCACCGAGCGCCAGTGGAAGACCGTGCGCTGGGAAGTCGCCAAGGTGCGCCAGACCTTCGACCCGGAGAAGAACCCGGGTCTTGGCGCGCGCCGCACCACCTTTGCCGAAGCGCCAGAGCACGATCTGGAAGACGTCCACGAGGCGCTGATCGAGCGCGAACCCATCACGGTGGTCCTGTCCGAAAAGGGCTGGCTGCGCGCCATGAAGGGGCATCTGGCCGACTTCTCCTCGCTCTCCTTCAAGGAGGGGGACAGCCTCAAGATCGCCTTCCACGCCCAGACGACCGACAAGATCCTGCTCTTCACCACGGGCGGCAAGGTCTTCACGCTTGGCGCGGACCGTCTGCCCGGCGGGCGCGGCCATGGCGAGCCGGTGCGCATCATGGTCGACATGGACAATGATCAGGCCATCGTCACCGCCTTCGCGCATGATCCCGAGCGCAGGCTCCTGGTCGCATCGCATGCGGGCAATGGCTTCGTGGTCGCCGAGAAGGAAATCATCGCCAACACCCGCAAGGGCAAGCAGGTGATGAATGTGAAGGCTCCGGACGAGATGAAGCTCTGCCTGCCGGTTTCGGGCGATCACGTGGCCGTGGTCGGCCAGAACCGCAAGCTGCTCGTCTTCCCGCTTTCCGAAGTGCCGGAGATGACACGCGGCAAGGGCGTGCGCCTGCAGCGCTACAAGGATGGCGGCGTTTCCGACATCAAGACCTTCGCCATGGAGGAGGGGCTTTCGTGGAAGGATTCCGCTGATCGCACCTTCGTCAAATCGCGCGAAGAGCTGCTTGAATGGATGGGCAACCGCGCGGCCGCGGGTCGTATGGCGCCGAAAGGATTTCCACGCACCGGAAAATTTGGGTAAGCGCCGCAACACAGGCGTGAAGGCCAGGGTGCAAGCAGAGGAGGGGTGATATGCTGCACTGGAATGGAACGGGCCTTCGGGCCGCAACGCTGGCGCTGGCCGGATTTGTCGGGCTGGCGCAGCCGTCTTCGGCTGAAGACCGGCTGTTGAGCGACGCGGTCGAGTTTTCCGGTCAGATCCTCTATCTGCAGACCGATGTGCCCGGTCTTGTGATCGGCGCGGTGCGCAATGGCGAGACCGCCGTTTTCGGCTTTGGCGAAACCGCCAAGGGAAGCGGCAAGACGCCTGACGGCGACACGCTGATGCGGGTCGGCTCCGTGACCAAGGTGTTCACCGGAGCGGTTCTGGCGAGCCTCGTCGCCGATGGCTCGGTGAAGTTCACAGATCATCTGCAGGAGCGCATTGGCTGGGATGTGACCGTTCCGGCGCTGGACGGCAAGCCAATCCGGCTGATTGACCTCGCCACGCACACGTCCGGGCTGCCGCGCGAGGTCGACCGCGAGCCGGGCCCGGAGAATGATCCGTTCTCCACGCTCACGAAAGAGACCTACGCGAAGGCCTTCACCAGCGATGTGCAGCTCTTCCCGGCGGGCACGGGCGGGCTCTACTCCAATTTCGGCTTCGACATGCTGGCCGTTGCGCTGGGCTCTGCCGCAGGCAAACCCTATGACGCACTGCTTGCCGAGCGGGTTCTTGAGCCGATCGGCCTCAAGGACACGACATTTGCGCCTGCCGAGGCCGACCGCGACCGGCTGATGCAGGGCCACAGTTTCGATGGATCGCCGCTGCCAGACGTGCCCAACACGCCAGTCATGTCGGGCGCGAGCGGGCTTTATTCCACCGCCAACGACATGGTGACCTGGCTGCAATGGCATCTTGACCGCTTCTCGCCGGACATGGCCGAGATGCGGCTCCTCGACCACGCCTCCTATGTGCAGCGCGATGCGCTCGATCCCACTTATGGCTTTGACGAATCCGGTCATATGGATTCCATGGGGCTTGGCTGGATCGTCATGCAGCCCGAGGGTGACCGTCCGCTGATCCTGCAGAAGGCCGGCGGCCTGCAGGGCATGTTCGTCTACCACGCCTTTGCCCCGACACGCGGCGTTGGCGTGTTCGTCGCCATCAACGAGTTCGACTTCTCGGCTTCCATGCTGATGGCCGAAGTGGTGAATGGCCTGATCTCCGACCTCGCTCCGCGTTAAGGGGCGAGGGGGCTGTCGGTGCAGGGTGCGCGCTGCATTTGCCCCTTGGTCTTGTGCGGCGCGCGGGAGCGCTGTGCGTCCTTCGACAAGCTCAGGATGAGGGGTGTTAGGCACAGGATGAGGGATGTTGAGAATGACGGGGAGGGCACGCGAGAGTTACGCTCGCTCTCCTCGGCCTTGAAGGGTTGGTTGTAGGCTTTTTTGCCTGCTTCGCTGAGATCTGCGCGCATCTCCCCACTCTGAGAAGCTGCCTTCCTTGCAGTGAGCGCATGTGCGTTCTCCCGAGCACCCAGACACTCTATCCCATACACCTGACCCGAAATCCGGCTACCTACCTTCCTCATCCTGAGCTTGTCGAAGGACGCACCAGGTCTCAACTGCCCGAGCCCCACGTCCCTCATCCTGAGCCTCTTGAGCTTGCCGAAAGGCGAAGGACGCACCACGTCTCATCCGCCGATCCCCGCCTCACGCCCGCGACTGTGGAAAAGCCACTCTTGTGAGCGGCAGGGGGCGGCGAATGACACTATCTTCGCCGGGTTCACAGATTCAGGAATTCGCATGTCAGCTGACGTCAAACGCATCGCCGCCCTTATTGCCACCGAGATCACCGCCCGGCCGGAGCAGGCTCAGGCGGCCATTGGTCTTCTGGATGAAGGGGCGACCGTTCCGTTCATCGCGCGCTACCGCAAGGAAGTCACCGGCGGCCTCGATGACACGCAGTTGCGCACGCTCGCCGAGCGGCTCTCCTATCTGCGCGAGCTCGATCAGCGCCGTGACACGATCCTCGGTTCGATCCGCGAGCAGGGCAAGCTCACGCCGGATCTGGAGACCAAGATCGTCACCGCCGCCACCAAGGCGGAGCTGGAAGACATCTACCTGCCCTACAAGCCCAAGCGGCGCACCAAGGCGCAGATCGCCCGTGAGCGCGGGCTCGGGCCGCTGGCCGAGGCTATTCTGGCGGATCGCTCCAAAGTGCCGGCCGATCTGGCGAAGGATTATCTCGGCGAAGAAGTCGCAGACGAGAAGGCCGCGCTCGACGGCGCGCGCGACATTCTCGCCGAGCAGTTCGCCGAAAACGCCGATCTGGTCGGAAAACTGCGCAATCACATGAAGGAACGCGCCGTCCTGCGCGCCCGCGTTGTCGAGGGCAAGGAGGAGGCAGGCGCGAAGTTCTCCGACTATTTCGACCACTCCGAGCAGTGGTCGGGCGTTCCGAGCCATCGCGCGCTTGCCATGCTGCGCGGCCGCAACGAGGACGTGCTGGCGCTCGACCTGGAAGTGGATGCGGACGACACCAGCCCGCTCAAGCCCGCGGTGCGCATGATCGCGGCTGCCTATGAGATCGGCGGCCAGCGTCCCGGTGACCAGTGGCTGATGGAGGTTGCCGGCTGGACATGGCGCGTAAAGCTCTTCCTGCACCTCAACCTCGATCTGATGCGCGATCTGCGCGAGCGGGCCGAGGAAGAAGCGATCAATGTGTTCGCGCGCAATCTGAAGGATCTGCTTCTGGCGGCACCCGCCGGCACGCGGGCAACGCTCGGGCTCGATCCGGGCATTCGCACCGGCGTCAAGGTGGCCGTGGTCGACGCCACGGGCAAGCTGCTCGACACATCAACGGTGTATCCGTTCCCGCCGCGCAACGATCTGCGTGGCAGCCAGGCCGAGCTGGCGGCGCTGATCCGCAAGCACGGCGTCGAGCTGATCGCCATCGGCAACGGCACGGGAAGCCGCGAGACCGAAAAGCTCGTGGCCAACATGCTGTCGGATATGCCGGCGCCCAAGCCGCTCAAGGTCGTGGTTTCCGAGGCCGGCGCATCGGTCTATTCGGCGTCGCCCACGGCGGCGGCCGAATTCCCCAATCTTGACGTCTCGCTGCGCGGGGCCGTCTCCATCGCGCGCCGCCTGCAGGACCCGCTGGCGGAGCTGGTGAAGATCGAGCCGAAGTCCATCGGCGTCGGCCAGTATCAGCACGATGTGGATCAATACCGTCTGGCAAAGGCGCTCGACGCCGTGGTGGAAGACGCGGTGAACGCGGTCGGCGTGGACCTGAACACGGCATCCTCATCGCTTCTGGCGCGCGTTTCGGGCCTTGGCGCGTCGATTGCCGAGGCCATTGTGGCGCATCGCGACGCCAATGGCGCGTTCTCCAGCCGCAAGCAGCTTCTGGAGGTGGCGCGGCTTGGCCAGCGCACCTTCGAGCAGTGCGCCGGCTTCCTGCGCATCCCGAACGGCACGGAGCCGCTGGACGCGTCGTCAGTTCACCCGGAGGCCTATGGCGTGGCGCGCAAGATCGTCTCGTCCTGCGGGCGCGATGTGCGGTCGCTGATGGGCGATGCCGGCGCGCTCAAGGCGCTCGACCCGCGCGTCTTCGTGGATGAGCGTTTTGGTCTGCCCACGGTGCGCGACATCATTGCCGAGCTCGAAAAGCCGGGTCGCGACCCGCGCCCGGCCTTCCGTACGGCCACCTTTGCCGAGGGCATCGACGACATCAAGGACCTGAAGCCGGGCATGAGCCTTGAAGGCACGGTGACCAATGTCGCCGCCTTCGGCGCGTTCGTGGATATCGGCGTTCATCAGGACGGGCTGGTGCATGTCTCCCAGCTTGCCGACCGCTTCGTGAAGGACGCGCATGAGGTGGTGAAGGCCGGCGATGTGGTGAAGGTGCGGGTGCTTGAGGTTGATATCAAGCGCAAGCGCATCAGCCTCTCCATGCGCAAGGACGCCGGCGGAGCCAGCGGTGGCGCAGATTCCGGTGCGGGCGCTGGCCGGCCGCGCGATGGCGGCAAGCCGTTCCGTGGCGGGCAGCAGCGCAGTGGCGGTGGCAAGCCGGGCGGGCGCAGCAGCGAACCGCAGGGCGCACTCGCCGCCGCGCTGGCTCAGGCCATGAAGAAGAAATAGGCGCGTTCTTTACCCAGCCGCCATGGTGAGCGCCTGAGCTTGTCGAAGGGCGAACCACGGGGGCGGTGATGACGTGCGCTTCTCACCCTACACCGGATGGCGCAGTGCGGCCTGCGCGCGCCGCCGCCTGCGCCCGGAATGAAGCTGCCAGAGCGAGTGGGCGACCAGCGTGACGATCAGGATCGTGCCGCCGATCAGCGTCGCGCGGCTCGGCACTTCCGAGAAAATCAGCCACACCCAGACGGGCGCAAGCACGGTTTCCAGAAGATAGAACATCGCCACCTCCGGGCCCGAAATGTATTTCGGGCCGTTGGAGAGGCAGAAGAACGATATCGGCATGATCACCGCGCCGTTGAGGATGATCCACCAGGGAGCCTCGATGCGGTAGCCGGTCTTGGCGGTCATGATCACGGCGACGATGAAGGGTAATATGACGGCGACCAGCGCCGTAAAGCCCATGTCGCGCCCGCTGCCGCGCGTGATGGTGATGGCGGTCGCCAGCAGGAAGGCCGCGCTCAGCGCCATCACGTCGCCGAACAGATTTCCAGCCCCGATGCCGCCACCGACAATGATCAGCACGCCGATCAGCATCACCCCCATGGCAATCAGTGTGGCCGGTTTCGGTCGCTCCTTCAGGAATAGCCAGGAGAGCAGCGCTGCGAACATGGAATTGAAGGCGAGGATGAACACCAGATTGGCCGTTGAAGTGTTGTAGACGGCGGTGATGAAGCAGAGTGCGGAAAGCGCGTAGAGCGCCGCCACGACGAGGCCTACACGACCGGGCATGAGCGGCGGCACATTGCGTGAGAAGAGACGCCAGACGAACCAGACGGCAAGCGCCACGGCAACCGTCAGCGCGCTGCGCACCATCAGGATCGGCCAGGGATCGCCATCGGCCAGCCGAATCAAAGGAATGTCGATGGTCAGCGCCATGCCGCCAAAGGCGGTCAGTGCGAGGCCTTTTGCATGCGAGGAGGAGGCTGGGTCGGACACGGGCGGCAATCCTCTGAGAAAGGGGAATGAAGATGTGCCGTCTTGGCAGACCCTGTCCGGGTGGCGCGCGCTAGTCCACGCGCTCCCACCCCTGCGGGCCGAGATGTTCCTGCGGCTTGAAGCGTACCTTATAGGCCATTTTGCGCGATCCATTGACCCAGTAGCCCAGATAGACATGCGGCAGACCGGCAGCCACGGCGCGGTTGATGTGGTCGAGAATCATGAATGTGCCGAGCGAGCGCTCGGTCAGCGCGGGATTGAAGAAGGAATAAACCATCGACAGCCCGTCACCCATCAGGTCGGTCAGGGCCACGGCCATGAGCTCGCCTTCGCCCTTGCCGGTGATGAAGCTGTCCGGCCCGCGGCGGCGATACTCGATCACCTGCGTGCCCACATGGGTGTCCTCCACCATCATCGCATAGTCGAGCACGGTCATGTCCGACATGCCGCCCTTCTTGTGGCGGGCATCCAGATAGCTGCGGAACAGCGTGTACTGCTCCGTGGAGGGCTCGGCCGCCTGGGCCGTTCCGATCAGGTCCGCATTCTGCCTCAGAATGCGTTTCATGTTCTTCGTCGGCTGAAACTCCTGCGCCAGAATGCGCACGGAAACACAGGCGCGGCAGGTTTCGCAGGCAGGCCGATAGGCGATGTTCTGAGAGCGGCGGAAACCGCCCTGGGTCAGCAAATCGTTCAGTTCGGGCGCCTTGTCCCCGACCAGATGGGTGAAGACCTTACGCTCGAACTGCCCTTCCAGATAAGGGCAGGGCGAAGGCGCGGTCAGAAAGAACTGCGGCGATTGGGCGGGTTGCTGCGTCATGTCGGTAGGGCGTCACTCCTGTCCTGAAGCATCGGACCGAAAAGCGGAAGCCGGTTTTCGGGATAGTCCGATGCTCCATCAATAATTCAGATCGTCCTTTGTGCGTCAGAATGGGCGCACACGATCTAAAGCCCATAATACCATGGCCCGACAAACGAAAACGTCAACCAAATTATCGCCACCAGCGGCATGCCGGCCTTCATGAAGTCGCGGAAGGAGTAGTGACCCGGCCCCATGACCATCAGGTTGGTCTGGTAGCCGATGGGGGTGGCGAAAGAGCAGTTGGCGGCGAAGATCGTGGCCGCGATGAAGGCTTCCGCCGGCGCGCCAATGGCGGCCGCGATGCCAAGCCCGATGGGTGTGAACAGCACCGCCGTTGCATTGTTGGACAGGAAATTGGTCAGCACGGCCACGACGGCGAAATAGCCCGACAGGATGATGGCGGGGCTCTGACCGTCGAGGAGCGCGACCGCGCTGTCGGCGATCAGGTTTGCGCCGCCCGTGCGTTCCAGCGCCGTGGCGGCGGCAATGGCCGAGCCCACCAGAAGGAATATCTGCCGGTCAAAGGCGCGGCCGGCCTGCGCCAGCGTCAGGCAGCCGGTCGCGATCATGGCGAAGGCGCCGGCGATTGCCGTGGCGACGATCGGCGCGATGTCCAGAGCGGCGGTCACCACGATGCCGGCAAAGATGACAAAGGAGATCCAGGCCTTGCGACGCTGCGGCACGGGTTCTGCCGACCATTCGAGAACGAGCAGGTCATGGCTTTCGCGCAGATCCTCGAAGGCGCGGTCGGTGCCGCCGACAAGGATCGTATCGCCGGGCTCCAGCCGGATGTCGGAGACAGGCGTGCGGCCCATGCGGCTCTTGCGCTGGACGCCGAGCATGTGAACGCCGTGCTCGGTCTCAATGCCGGCATTGCGGATGGTGCGTCCTGCATGGCGCGAACCCGGCGGGATCACCGCCTCTGCGATATGATAGTCCGGGCCGACCCGCGCCGCCTCGGTCTGCCCCTCGGCCATGTGGCCGGCCGCCCCATGCGAAAGCGCCTGGGTGAAGGCGCGGCGGGTGGCCGTCACCATCAGCCGGTCGCCTTCGGAAAGCACCACATTCTCGAACGGCGGATGAAAGCTCATGCCGCGCCGTATGATGAGGCGCGGGGTCAGATCGCCGAGCCCCTGAAAGAGACCGGCTTTCGATTCCTTGCCGATGAAGGGGTGGCCGGGCACGATGCGGATTTCACCGATGAACTGCGTGCCCGACTGCACCTGCCGGAAGGTCTTCTCATTGCTCGAATCGCGCAGGATGCGCGGCATGAGAAAGAAGACATAAAGCGCGCCGGCTGCGGCCAGCATAAAGCCCGGCAGGGTGATGTCGAAGAATCCGATCCCGATGCCCGCCTTGGCGGCAACACCGGCAACCAAAAGGTTGGTGGACGAGCCGATCAGCGTTGTCATGCCCCCCAGAATGGTCATGAAGGAAAGCGGCATCAGCGCCTTGGAAACCGGGAAATTGCGCTGCGCGGCAAAGACGATCAGCACTGGAATGAAGATCACCACCACCGGCGTGTTGTTCAAAATGGCGCTGAGCAGGGCCGCTGTCACAAGCGTGATGATGATCGTGCGGGTGCTCGACCCGCCGGCCGATCTGGCGAGAATGCGCGCGGGCTTGTCCAGAGCATCGGTGGCAAACAGTCCCTGACCGACGATCAGGAGCGCGAGAACCGTCGCGAGCGCCGGATTGGCGAATCCTGAAAGAAGTTCTTCGGGCGGCAGGCCGCCGGATGCGTTCTCGTAGGGAATGAAGGCGAAAAGCGCGAGGAACGCCACGAGGCTGCCAAGGGCGACAAGCTCGAGCGTGAAGCGTTCGCTGATATAGGCGGCGACCGTGGCGAAAATGATCGCGTAGGTCGCCCAGAGATGGAAATCGGCCATTCAGCTCCCGCCGCTTGAAACTGTCCCCGCAGGCCATACCCAATGCCTGCCTGCAAGGTCAGGAGAATAAGCACGAGCGGTCGCGCCGCAAGCATGGATTTGCCGATGCCGGCAAAAGGCGGGCAAAGGAAAGGCTTTCGCGTCTTCCGACGGGAAAGGAATTTGCTTGTCGCAGGAGGGCCGAAGCGCGGCATGCGCCGCGTTTCAAAAAGCCGTCGTCAGTCGGTTCTCACCATCACCGTATCGAGCAGCCGGTCATGCACGGTCTGCCTGTGCGAAAGAAAGAATGCGGCCAGCAGAATCAGCGGGCTGAAGAGCGTGCAGAGAGCGACTGCTAGCAGGGTATGTGCGGTTGCGTAGCGGGGTGTGATCTCGACGCTGTCGAGCCGTTCCAGTCGCAGACTGAACACGCGCATGCCGAGGGTCGCCTGGTAGCGCCCCCCGAGTGTCGCCCTGATGTAGAGAATGACGGCGACCAGCGTTGCCATTCCGGCCGCGGCCTTGGAAAGCGTATAAAGAGCAGTCGGTATGTCTCCCGGCGTCCGGTCGGGTGCAATCCAGTGCAACACGACATACTCCATGAGCATTGTTGCCAGAACGGACAGAATAACGGCCAGCAATGCATACAGGGCGTAATCCAACAGGAAGGCAAGGCATCGCCGCAAATGCAGCCACGTGCCCTGTCGCACGATGAAATCTGGTTGCCGGTCTCCGGGCGGTGCGGTCAGCTGGGGGCTAAGGTCAAATGTATTGGTCATCAAAGTCGCTCGCATAATCAATGAAGGGTTCGAAAACGCCTCACGATAGCGAGCGATCTTGTTTTGATAAATCAGAAGTGTATAGCGTCGTTAAAGATGCAACTTTTGCGATAATTTCGATTATCAGCTCGTTCGCACCACAACCGTGCCCAGAAGCAGATCATGGACGGTGCGCTTGTAATCGAGGAACAGGCTTGCGAGCAGGATCAGCGGCGTCAGAACCGCATTGCCGGCCCAGAACAGAACCGTGTGAACCACGGCCAGCATGGAATCGACGCGCCCGCCGTCGAGGCGGACAAGTTTGACGTCCATGAATTGCATGCCGAGCGTCGCCTGTCTGCGACCGCCAAGGGTCATCGCGACGTAGAGAAGGGCGGTCAGCGGGGCGAGGATGCCGAACAGAAGCCAGCCCAGTCCCAGCGTCATCACGCCCAGAAGGGCCACGATGATTGCGACGGGAACCATCATCAGCCCGATCAACAGGTAGTCGATGCAGAACGCGAAAATGCGCCGCGTGCGAACGCCGCGGTAAAGATGCCAGTCATCCCGTGCGGGATCGATGATTTCGCCGTCGAGGGGCCTTGTGGCCGTCATGAACGTTCCTTCATTGGTTTGTCGAACAAATGAAAAATGGGTGCGTTCACACGGCGCTTCAAGATTTTCCGAGCAAAATCAGAGCAATTCAGCGACTTCGGCGGCAAAATAGGTGAGAATTCCGTCGCAGCCCGCGCGCTTGAAGGAAAGCAGGCTTTCCAGCATGGCGCGCTCGCCGTCGATCCAGCCATTGGCGGCTGCCGCGCGGATCATCGCGTATTCGCCGGACACCTGATAGGCGAAGGTCGGCACGGAGAACGTGTCCTTCAGCTGGCGGACAATGTCGATATAGGGAAGGCCGGGCTTCACGATCAGCATGTCCGCACCTTCCTGAAGATCCTGCTCGGCTTCGCGCAGCGCTTCGTCGGAATTGGCCGGATCGATGTAATAGGTCTTCTTGTCGCCCTTCAGCAGACCGCCCGTGCCGATGGCCTCGCGATAGGGGCCATAGAAGGCGGAGGCGAATTTCGTCGCGTAGGACATGATCGCCACGTTCTGGAAGCCGTTCTGGTCGAGCGCGTCGCGAATGGCGCCGATGCGCCCGTCCATCATATCGGAGGGGGCGATGATGTCCGCGCCGGCTTCGGCCTGGCCGACGGCCGCAGCCGCGATCTGGGCGACCGTTTCATCATTGATGATCTCGCCATCGCGCAGGATGCCGTCATGACCATGGCTGGTGAAGGGGTCGAGCGCCACATCCGTGATGATGCCGATTTCCGGCACCGCTTCCTTGATGGCGCGGGTGGCGCGGTTGATCAGATTGTCCGGGTCGAGGCTGTGGGAGCCGGTCTCGTCGCGGCGCGCCGGGTCGATATTGGGAAAGGTGGCGATGGCCGGAATGCCGAGCTTTGCGGCGTATTCGGCCTGCCGGACCGCATGGTCGACCGTATGGCGCATGACGCCGGGCATGGCGGAAAGCGGCTCCTGCCGGTTCTCGCCCTCCATGAGGAACAGCGGCCAGATCAGGTCGTCGACCGTCAGATGGTTCTCGCGCACGAGGCGGCGCGACCAGTCGGCCTTGCGCGTGCGGCGCAGGCGGCGGCTGCCGGTGATCTCATCGACGGTGCGGCGTGTGGCGGGGCTGTTCATGGTGCGGGAAAACTTGTTCACGGCTTCGACTCCAGTGTGGCGCCTCTCTATCATGCAGGCCCTGTGGGTCCAAGTGCGGGTCCGGTGTCCTGTGGTCGCAGTTCCTTATAGCATTGACGGGGCGAAAAGCGGCTAATAATCAGCTAGAAAGGCCTGCGCGTGGTTGCAACGTTCTGGGGGGTGGCTGTGAAAGTCGATTTCGGTGGCGCTGAGGAAATCCTGTTCGAACAGGTCGGATGTGCCGGGATCGTGACGCTCAACCGGCCTTCTTCCCTCAATGCGGTCAATCACGGCATGGTTCGGGCGCTCGCCCGCGCGCTTTCCGCCTGGGAGACGGACGACACGGTCAAGCTCGTGATCATTCGCGGGGAGGGGCGCGCCTTCTCCGCCGGCGGCGACATTCTCGATGTTTACAAAGCCGGGCTTGCCGGCGAGGCAAAGCCGGATTTCTTTGCAGACGAGTATCGGCTCAATGCGGCAATTGCCCGTTTCCCCAAACCCTATGTGGCGCTGATCGACGGCATTGTCATGGGCGGCGGCGTTGGCGTCTCCTTCCATGGTTCGCATCGCGTGATGACGGAAAACGCCATCTTCGCCATGCCCGAAGTCGGTATCGGGTTTTTCCCCGATGTCGGCGGCAGTTTCCTGCTTTCGCGCCCGCCGGGCGAATTCGGCATGTATCTGGCGCTCACCGGAAACCGCATTCGCAGGGGTGACGCCTGCGCCACGGGGCTTGCCACGCACGCGGTCGATGCGGCGGAACTGCCGGCATTGACCCAGGCCCTGTGCGAGGGCGGTGATGTGGATGCGACGCTGGCAGCATTTGCCGGAACTGCGGAACGCGAAATGGATGACGGCGCGCTGCATGCGATTGCCAGCCATTTTTCTTTCGGCACGCTTGCGGAGGTCCTGCAGTCGCTTGGCGTGGATCAGGACGAATGGGTGCAGAAGACGGCTGCGACCATCGCCAGGCGCTCGCCCACCAGTCTTCACGTCGCGTTTCGTCAGGTCCGCGCCGGCGCGATGCTGACCATGGACGAGTGCATGCATATGGAATTCCGCATCCTGAACCGCATGCTCACCGGGCACGACTTCTATGAAGGCATCCGCGCTGTTCTGGTGGAGAAGGGGAGCACGCCCCACTGGAAGCCCGATACGCTCGACGGCGTGAAGGATGAAGACATTGACGCCTATTTCGCGCCCCTGCCGGGCAAGGAGCTGGCGCTGTGAAAGTTGAAACGCTCTCGGGTCTGCCTTCGGCGCGGCCCTCCCAGCTTGAAGCAGCCTATTACGCGTTCCACCGTATTGTCGCGCTCGTCTGCCTCGTCATGGGGCTTGTGTACTGGGTGCGGCTGCTCGGTTTTTATCCCGGGCTCATGTGGCGGTTCGACCTGATGCCGATCCACTGGCAGGTGGCGAGCATCGTTCTGGCCGTGCTTTATCCGTTTGCGTCCGTCGGTCTCTGGCTGGTCGCGCCATGGGGAGCGGTCATCTGGTTTCTGTGCGCCGGCACGGAAGTGGCCATGTACGGCTTCATGCCAGAGATGTTCGGGCACAATTATCCGCTGTTGGGTTTTCACCTTCTCGTGGCGATTACCTATGCCGGTTTGCGCATTGCGCGCTACCGCCGCAAGCGGCAGGCGATGCTTTAGGGGCAGGCCCGGTTTCAGGCCACAAGCCGCATCCCCTTAATCTCTAAAGCTTTCATCGAATGTCCACAGGCGGGTTTACTGCCTGTTAGCCGTATTAGCAGCGTTGGCTTTTGTAAGGCGTTGTTAAGGCTAGTGTTTAAGTCGAATTTTAGATGCCTTCGCTAGGTTCGGGTCAAGGTGAGACAAAAAACAAAAATCACCGGCGTCAAACGAGAGGCTTTAGTTATGAATACTTCGCGACCCGCGGCGAAACCTGCCGCTTCGAATGAAGAACGCTCGGATGCACTGCGTTCTCTTTATCTTGAATCCCTTCAGCTTGTGGAGCGCCTGCACCGCCGTCTGCTCGACGTCATCAAGGACGAGTTCGAGCGCAACGGCCGCAGCGACATCAACGCCATTCAGGCGCTGCTGCTCTTCAACATCGGTGACACGGAACTGACGGCAGGCGAGCTGCGCTCGCGTGGCTACTATCTCGGCTCCAATGTTTCCTACAACCTCAAGAAGCTGGTTGATCTCGGCTTCGTCAACCATCAGCGCTCGCGCGTCGACCGTCGTTCGGTGCGCATCAGCCTGACGCCGAAGGGTGTCCAGGTGGCAAAGGTTGTCGAAGGTCTCTACAACCGTCATATCGGCTCCATCGAGCAGGTCGGCGGCATCAGCGCCGATGAGTTCAGCCAGATGAATCGTGCCCTCCAGCGCCTTGATCGCTTCTGGAACGATTCCATCGCCTACCGTATGTAGTCTCGCCTTGATAAACTGACTGCGCGCCGGTGTGCAGTCATTCGAAGGCCGGCGTGGCGGGACGCCGGCCTTCACGCATCCGTTATTTTGCGATAGGTGACTGCTGGTCACGTTAAGGTCATAATCCGGTGGAACCTAAGGCGCAGGAGCCGCTTGGCGTGCGAGCGCCATTTTTGAATAAGGTTCGCGGATTCTTAACGCAGTCGCGGCATGGTCAGGCCGCAACACTGCCCGCAGCCCTCCCGGAGGGGTGCTAGCCACAGAGAGCTCGGACACGCGTATGAAGACGAACCGCCGTATGTTTTTAACCGGTGCCGGTGCTGCCGCTACGGCAGCGATGACCGGAGCCGCCAACGCCCAGGACTTTCTTGACGCGATCATCCGTTCGCCAAGGCGTGGCGCCTGGAACGATCAGTTTGATGCTCGCGCCAGCGCCGGCGGCAAGGTTGCGACCAATCTTCCCATCTTCAGTCAGGAAACCGTTTCCTACCTTCAGCGCGCGATCATGGAATATTCCAACATCGTGTCACAGGGCGGGTGGCCGCGCGTTCCCGACAACAAAAAGCTTCAGGTCGGTGTGGTCGATCCCAATGTGGAGGTCCTGCGCCGCAGACTGATGGTGTCCGGCGATCTCTCGCCGCGTGCGGGCATGTCGCAGTCGTTCGATTCCTATGTTGAAGCGGCGGTCAAGCGCTTCCAGACCCGCCATGGCCTTCCTGCCGACGGCGTTACCGGACCGCACACCTTTGCGGCGCTCAATGTTCCGGCGGCCATTCGCCTTGGCCAGCTTCAGACCAATCTGGGCCGGCTCACCTCCATGTCGGGCTCCATGGGCAATCGCTATGTGGTGGTGAACATTCCCGCCGCCGAGATCGAGGCCGTGGATACGGGCCGCGTCGTGCTGCGCCACACCGCCATTGTCGGCAAGGTGGACCGCCAGACGCCGATCCTGAATTCGAAGATCAACGAAATCATCATCAATCCCTACTGGAATGCGCCGGTGTCGATTGTCCGCAAGGACATCATTCCGCTGATGCGCAAGAACCCCAGTTACCTGACCGACAACAATATCCGCCTGATCGCGCCCAATGGCAGCGAAGTGGATCCGCTGACGGTCGACTGGTCGACGGATGATGCCGCAAAATACCGCTTCCGGCAGGATCCGGGCCGGATCAACGCCATGGCGTCGATCAAGATCAACTTCCCGAACCCGCATGCGGTCTACATGCATGACACGCCCCAGCAGGGCATGTTCCGCGATCTCGACCGGTTCTATTCGTCGGGCTGTGTTCGCGTGCAGAATGTGCGCGACCTGGTGACCTGGCTCCTGAGCGAGACCGATGGCTGGGGCCGTCGCCGCATCGAGCAGACCATTCAGACCGAAGAGGATGTGCGCGTCGCGCTGTCCAATCCGGTGCCGGTCTATTTCACCTATATTTCCGCCTGGTCGACCGGCGATGGCGCCGTGCATCTGCGCGACGACATCTATGCCCGCGACGGGGCGAGCGAGCTGCAGATCTCGACGGCGCTTTAGCGTGTCGTCGTCGGGCTGCATTGCCTGACGGGCGCATGAGGGTGTCTTCTGAAACGAAGACGGGCCGATGCGAGTCTGCGGAAAACGGCGGCTCGGCCCGAGCGCAATATCCTACGGTCAATTGCCGCAGCCGCCCGAAACCGGGCGGTTGCTTCGTTTTTGGAGGATAAATTTTCGTCTGCGGGCGTGGTGGCGGCGAGGGAAAAATGCTAGATGCCCGTCTTCCGCATTTGATCCATCATCGAAGGGAATAAACCGCCATGGCACTTGCGACCGCCGCCGCTTCAAGCGAGGCCGATGCCTTCTTCACCCGCCCGCTCGAAGACAGCGACCAGGAAATCTTTGCCGCAATCCGTCAGGAACTGGGCCGTCAGCGTCACGAAATCGAGCTGATCGCCTCGGAAAACATCGTTTCGCGCGCTGTGATGGAAGCGCAGGGTACGGTGCTGACGAACAAATACGCGGAAGGTTATCCGGGCAAGCGGTATTATGGCGGTTGCCAGTATGTCGATATCGTCGAGGAACTGGCGATCGAGCGCGCCAAGAAGCTGTTCGGCTGCGCCTTCGCCAACGTTCAGCCGAATTCCGGTTCGCAGATGAACCAGGCTGTCTTCCTCGCGCTTCTGCAGCCGGGCGACAGCTTCATGGGCCTCGACCTGAATTCCGGTGGACACCTGACGCACGGTTCCCCGGTCAACATGTCCGGCAAGTGGTTCAACCCGATCTCCTACGGCGTTCGCAAGGACGACCACCTGCTCGACATGGACGAGGTGGAGCGTCTTGCAAAGGAACACAAGCCGAAGCTGATCCTTGCCGGCGGCACGGCCTATTCGCGCGTGTGGGACTGGAAGCGTTTCCGCGAGATCGCTGACGAGGTTGGCGCATGGCTCATGGTCGACATGGCCCACATTGCAGGTCTCGTGGCCGCTGGCGAGCATCCGTCGCCGCTGCCGCACGCCCATGTGGTCACGACCACCACGCACAAATCGCTGCGCGGCCCGCGTGGCGGCATGATCCTGACCAATGACGAGGCGCTGGCGAAAAAGTTCAACTCCGCCGTCTTCCCTGGTCTTCAGGGCGGCCCCCTGATGCACGTCATCGCAGCCAAGGCAGTTGCTCTGGGCGAGGCGCTTGAACCTGAGTTCAAGACCTATGCGCGCAACGTCGTCACCAACGCCCGTGCGCTGGCCGAGAGCCTGAAGGACACCGGCCTCGACATCGTGTCCGGCGGCACCGACAACCACCTGATGCTGGTCGATCTGCGCCCGAAGAACGCCACGGGCAAGCGCGCCGAGGCAGCTCTTGGTCGCGCCAACATCACCTGTAACAAGAACGGCATTCCGTTCGACCCTGAAAAGCCCTTCGTCACCTCCGGCATCCGTCTTGGCACGCCGGCCGGCACGACGCGCGGTTTCGGCGCTGCCGAGTTCCGCGAGATCGGCCAGCTGATCGCCGAGGTTCTGGACGGCCTCAAGGTCGCCAACTCCGACGAAGGCAATGCTCAGGTCGAGCAGGCTGTGAAGGACAAGGTGATCGCGCTCACCGAGCGCTTCCCGCTCTACCCCTATCTGGGGTAAGCCTGTCACGAATGGATTCGTGAACAAGGGCCCGATATGCGCTGTCCGTACTGTCAGTCGGAAGACACACAGGTAAAGGATTCCCGCCCCGCAGAAGACGGGGCGGCAATCCGCAGACGGCGCGCCTGTCCCGATTGCGGCGGGCGCTTCACCACGTTTGAGCGCATTCAGCTGCGCGATCTGGTGGTGGTCAAGCGGTCGGGCCGCAAGGTGCCGTTTGACCGCGACAAGCTGATGCGTTCCTTCGACATCGCGCTCAGAAAGCGCAATGTCGAGCCGGAGCGCATCGAGCGTGCGGTCACCGGCATCGTGCGCCAGCTGGAAAGCTCCGGCGAGACGGAGATCCCCTCCGATGATATCGGCCTTCTGGTCATTGATGCGCTGAAAGTGCTCGATGACATTGCCTATGTGCGCTTCGCCTCCGTTTATCGCAATTTCCGCGAAGCCAAGGATTTCCAGGACGTTCTTGGCGAGCTGAAAGGCAATGAGGAAAACGAGGGATAGGATGGACACCGGCAGGGCGTCGGCCAGCGATCTCGACCGGCGTTTCATGGCGTCGGCCATCCGGCTTTCACGCCGGCATATGGGGCTTGCCGGAACCAATCCCTCCGTTGGAACACTGATCGTCCGCGACGATGGCGCCGGCCCGCAGATTGTCGGGCGCGGCGTGACGGCCATTGGCGGCCGCCCCCATGCCGAACCGCAGGCGCTGGCGGAGGCGGGCGAGGCTGCACGCGGCGCGACGGCCTATGTCACGCTAGAGCCCTGCGCTCACCATGGCCGCACGCCGCCCTGCGCCGACGCGCTGGTGAATGCCGGCATTGCCCGCGTTGTGGGCGCTGCCGCCGATCCCGACCCCCGCGTCAGCGGCAATGGCTACGCCATTCTGCGCGAGGCGGGCATTGAGGTCGTGGAGGGCGTTCTGGCCGACGAAGCGGCAGACATGCTGCGCGGCTATCTCATGCGCTCCGAGAAAAAACGCCCGGAAGTGACTCTCAAGCTTGCCTTATCGGCTGACGGCATGATTGGCCGCATGGGGGAGGGGCAGATCGCCATCACCGGTCCCGCTTCGCGCCGGCAGGTGCACATGATGCGGGCCGAAAGCGATGCGATCCTTGTCGGCATCGGCACGGCACTGGCTGACGATCCGTCTCTGACCTGCCGCCTGCCGGGGCTTCAGGCGCGCTCGCCGCTGCGTATCGTTCTTGATCGCGACATGAAGCTGCCGACAAGCTCGGCTCTGGCGCGCACGGCCCGCGAGGTGCCGGTTCTTCTGACAGCCGCCAGTGATTGCCCGAGCGACAAACGCAGGGCGCTGGCCGGGGCGGGCGTCGATTTTCTCGGTGTCGAAGTACATGAAGGCCAGATTGCGCTGCCGGAACTTCTGGAAGACCTGGCGGCGCGCGGCATTGCAACGCTCATGGTCGAGGGTGGTGCCTTCACGGCCAGGCGGTTCCTTGAAGAAGGGCTGGTCGACCGGCTTGCGCTCTTTTCTGGGCCATCCGAAATCGGGGCTGGTGGAATTGCCGCGCCGGTTGATTTCGACCATATCCCCGAAGGTTTCGGCCTGCTGCGCGAGGCGCGGTTCGGCGAAGATGTTTACTGCGAATATGTGAAAGGCGGCTGATGTTCACCGGCATTGTCACTGATATCGGCACCGTGCAATCGGTCACCCCGCGTGATGAGGGCGTGCTCCTGCGCATCGAGACGAATTACGATCCGGCGACCATCGACATCGGTGCGTCCATCGCCTGTTCGGGCGTCTGCCTCACCGTGGTGAAACTGCCTGAGGAGGGCGCGAACACCCGCTGGTTCGAGGTCGAGGCCTGGGAAGAGGCGCTGCGGCTGACAACGGTTGCCGACTGGCAGTCCGGCCAGCGCATCAATCTGGAGCGCGCGCTCAAGGTCGGCGACGAGCTGGGCGGACATATTGTCTCGGGCCATGTGGACGGCATGGCCGAAATCGTCGAGCGCCGGGATGAGGGGGAAGCGGTCCGTTTCGTGCTCGAAGCGCCGAAAGAGCTCGCCAAATTCATCGCGCCGAAAGGCTCGGTGGCGCTGGACGGCACATCGCTCACGGTCAACCGTGTCGAGGGCGTTCGGTTCGATGTTCTCCTCATTCATCACTCGCTTGCGGTCACCACCTGGGGGCAGCGCGCGGTGGGCGACCGGGTGAATATCGAGGTCGATACGATGGCGCGTTACGCCGCACGTCTTGCGGATGCCGCCAAAGAGGCTTAAGGCAGCGCTTCTCTTTCTGAATTGTTTGCCGTGCGGAGAATGACCATGGCCGATGCGCGCCCCCTGAGGCTGCTGATCGTCGAAGCCCGTTTTTACGACCACCTGGCCGATGGCCTGCTGGAAGGCGCGAAAGCCGCGCTTGAGGCAGCCGGCGCCGATTATGATGTGGTGACTGTGCCTGGCGCGCTTGAAGTGCCGGCTGCAATCGCCTTTGCCGCGTCCGGCAATGGTGGCCCTGTCTATCACGGCTATGTGGCGCTTGGCTGCGTCATCCGTGGTGAGACTTATCATTTTGACGTAGTGGCCAATGAGTCGAGCCGTGCGCTGATGGACCTTTCGGTGCAGCAGAACCTTGCCATCGGCAATGGTATCCTGACCGTCGAGAACGAAGCGCAGGCTCTGGCCCGCATCGAACAGAGCGAAGGCACCAGCGGCGAGAGCATGGGCAAGGGACATTTCGCCGCCGAAGCGGCACTGACGATGATTGCGCTCAAACAGCGCCTGGGAGCTTGATGTGACCGTACCGACCGCAGACGGCTTTCGCCCGGCCAACAAACGCGGCGCCGCACGGCTGGCCGCCGTTCAGGCGCTTTACCAGATGGATGTGGCCGGCACCGGCCTTCTGGAAACCACCGCTGAATACGAGCTTTTCCGGCTCGGCAAGGAGATCGACGGCGAGCTTTATCGCGATGCCGATCCGCAGTGGTTCCGCGCCATTCTGGCGGGCGTCGTGGATGACCAGAAAACCATCGACCCGGTGATCCGCAAATCGCTGACCGAAGACTGGCCGCTGTCACGGCTCGATTCGACCCTGCGCGCCATTCTGCGCGCCGGTGTGTTCGAGCTGACGCGCCGCCGGGATGTACCGGTCGCGGTGATCGTTTCCGAATATGTGGACATCGCCAAGGCGTTCTACACCGAGGACGAGCCCAAGCTCGTCAATGCCGTGCTCGACCGGGTCGCCCGGCGCAGCCGTGATGAGGGCAGGGGGAAAGACAAGGAATGACTGGAACGCGCGATGACCTGTACCGTGAGGCGAAACGCACTGCATTAATCCTCGCTTCCGCCCAGGCCATCGTCGGCTCCGCTGCCCCGATCGCCATTTCCATGGGCGGTCTCGCGGGCTTCTATCTCCTTGGCAGCGACAAGTCGCTCGCAACCGCGCCCGTCACCGGCTTCAATGTCGGCATCGCGCTTGGCGCGCTTCCCGCCGCAGCGCTGATGCGCGCCGTCGGTCGCCGCAATGGCTTCATGGCCGGCGGTCTTGTCACCGCCTGTGGCGGTTTCGTCGCGGCGAGCGCGCTCTTCCAGAGCAGTTTCTGGCTCTTTGCCCTCGGCTTGATGCTTGTCGGCGTCGGCAACGCCTTCCTGCAGCAATACCGCTTTGCAGCCGCAGACAATGCGCCGGCCGATTTCAAGCCGCGCGCCATTTCCTGGGTGCTGGGCGGCGGTGTGTTTGCCGCGATCATCGGACCGCAGACCGTCATCTACACGCGCGACCTGTTCGCGCCGATCATGTTCGCGGGCGCGTTTGCCGCGCTGATCGGTCTTGGTCTTTTAGGCACGGTCATCCTGTCTTTCCTGCGTCTCCCCAAGGAAGCGCCCTCGGCAACGCTTGACGATCATGAGCCGGCAAGGCCGCTGGCGCAGATCCTGTTGCAGCCGCGCTTCCTGGTCTCGCTGTTCTGCGGCGTGGCTTCCTACGCGCTGATGAGCTTCGTCATGACCGGCGCGCCGCTGGCCATGGTTGGCTGCGGCTTCACGCCGGACGAGGCAACGCTGGGCATTTCCTGGCACGTCATGGCGATGTTCGCGCCGAGCTTCATCACCGGCCGGCTGATCGCCCGCTTCGGCAAGGAAACCATTGTCGCGACGGGCCTCGTCACGCTTATCGGCTGCGCCATCGTTGCGCTTTCGGGCATTGAGCTGTGGCAGTTCTGGACGGCCTTGATCCTGCTGGGCATCGGCTGGAACTTCGGTTTCATCGGCGCGACCGCCATGGTTGCCGAGTGCTACCGCTCGTCGGAGAAGAGCAGCGTGCAGGGTGTGCACGACTTCATCCTGTTCTCCACCACTGCTTTCGCCTCCCTGATGTCGGGCCAGATCTACAACGCCTTCGGCTGGAACATGCTTGCCTGGATCGTTATCCCGGTTGCGGCCACATGCCTTGTGGCTCTTGGCATTCTGGCTATGAGCAAGCGCACGAAGCAGGCCGCCTGAGGCCGCTTCACCCGGCGCTGACATCTCCTGGAAAGCATCTGGTCTTTCCGGGAGGTGTGACAATTTATCCCAGCACAACCTTGACGGTGCGTCACGGCTTCGACCAAGCTGCGCGGATTGGGCCGGAGAGGGCGCAAATGCCGCCGGCCTTTCCAGCATGACCCGGGAGGGGGTTCCAACTGCGGGTCGAAATCAAGGGATAGATTGGCAATGAACATGCTTTTCGTGGTCATCGCCTGCGGCGTGCTTTCCGTACTCTATGCCATTTGGGCAACCCGGTCGGTGCTGGCCGCCGACCAGGGCAATGCACGCATGCAGGAAATCGCCGGCGCCATCCGTGAGGGTGCGCAGGCTTATTTGACAAGGCAGTACACCACCGTCGCCATCGTTGGCGTCGTGGTCTTCATTCTCGCATGGTGGCTGCTCACCGGCGTGGCGGCCATCGGCTTCCTCATCGGTGCGGTTCTTTCCGCCGCCGCAGGCTTCATCGGCATGCATGTTTCGGTGCGCGCCAATGTGCGCACGGCGCAGGCCGCATCCAACAGCCTCGCAGCCGGCCTCGACATCGCCTTCAAGTCGGGCGCGATCACCGGCCTTCTGGTCGCCGGTCTCGCACTGCTCGGCGTGTCAGTCTATTTCTGGATACTCACCGGCCCGCTCGGTCACGCACCGACGGACCGCATCGTCATCGACGCTATGGTCGCGCTCGGTTTCGGCGCGTCGCTGATCTCCATTTTCGCGCGTCTCGGCGGCGGCATCTTCACCAAGGGGGCAGATGTCGGCGGCGATCTCGTGGGCAAGGTGGAGGCGGGCATTCCCGAAGATGATCCGCGCAACCCGGCCACCATCGCCGACAATGTGGGCGACAATGTCGGTGACTGCGCCGGCATGGCCGCCGATCTGTTCGAAACCTATGTGGTGACGGTCGTGGCCACCATGGTGCTTGCCTCGATCTTCTTTACGGGCGAGACGGCGCTGACGCTGATGCTCTTCCCGCTGGTGATTGGCGCTGCCTGTGTCGTTACCTCGATCATCGGCACCTTCTTCGTGAAGCTTGGTTCCAACAATTCCATCATGGGCGCGCTTTACAAGGGCTTCTGGGCCACTGCCGGTCTGTCGGTCGTGGCGCTTGCGATCATCATCTGGGGCTGGCTTGGCGGCTCGACCGCGTTCTCGGCCAGCAATGGATCGGAGTTCACCGGCGCATCGCTCTTCTGGTGCGGCGTGGTGGGGCTCGGTGTGACCGGCCTCATCATCTGGATCACCGAATATTATACGGGCGTCGGCTATCGGCCGGTTCGCTCCATCAGCCAGGCGTCGGTGACCGGGCACGGCACCAATGTCATTCAGGGCCTCGCCGTCTCGCTTGAGGCGACGGCGCTGCCGGCCATCGTCATCATTGCCGGCATCATCCTGTCGTTCAATCTGGCGGGCCTGTTCGGCATCGCCATCGCGGTGACGACGATGCTGGCGCTGGCCGGCATGGTGGTGGCGCTCGACGCGTTCGGCCCGGTGACGGACAATGCCGGCGGCATTGCCGAAATGGCGGATCTGCCAAGCGAAGTGCGTCAGACGACCGATGCGCTCGACGCGGTGGGCAACACGACCAAGGCGGTGACCAAGGGCTATGCCATCGGTTCGGCGGGTCTCGGCGCTCTGGTTCTGTTCGCGGCCTATACGGAGGATCTCAAATTCTTCGCGGCCAATGCGGAGCCGGGCACCTTCTTTGAAGGCGTTACCGTCGATTTCTCGCTCTCCAATCCATATGTGGTGGTCGGCCTTCTGTTTGGCGGTCTGCTGCCATTCCTGTTCGGTGGCCTCTCCATGACGGCCGTTGGCCGGGCAGGGGGCGCGATCGTACAGGAGGTGCGCCGGCAGTTCCGCGAGAAGCCGGGCATCATGGAAGGCAGGGAGAAGCCCGATTATGGACGGGCGGTTGACCTTCTGACCAAGGCGGCGATCAAGGAAATGATCATTCCTTCGCTCCTGCCGGTGCTTTCGCCGCTTGTCGCATTCGCCGTGGTCTATGCGATTGCCGGCAAGAACGAGGCCTTCTCGGCGTTGGGCGCAATGCTTCTGGGCGTGATTGTGACCGGTCTCTTCGTGGCGATTTCCATGACCGCCGGCGGCGGTGCGTGGGACAATGCCAAGAAATCCTTCGAGGACGGTTTCGTGGACGCCGATGGCGTGAAGCATGAAAAGGGCTCGGAGGCGCACAAGGCGTCGGTCACCGGCGACACCGTTGGTGATCCCTACAAGGACACCGCAGGCCCGGCCGTGAACCCGATGATCAAGATCACCAACATCATTGCGCTTCTTCTGCTGGCCGTTCTGGCGCACTGACAGGGCGCGCTCCGTCCTCGCCGCCTCTCAAGGGGCGGCGAGGCGAGGTCTTTGAATGTGAGATCCCGGCAAAGAAAAAGCCCGCAGGCAACGCCTGCGGGCTTTTCGATTGAAACCGGGATTCGGATCAGCCGCCGCCGCCGAACATGCCTGCAGGTGGCCCGCCCTTCGATGCGCCGGCGAGAATCTGGCCGATGAAGGTCTGTTCCTTGCCGCCGGTCGGCGTGGTGCGCGAAATGAAGTCGAAGACCCTGCCGTCTTCCATTCCGTAATGGGCGATCTTCGAAACGCGCTCATCATCGCCGAAATAGACGGCGAGAACCTGCTGCTCCACAAGGCGTGCGCGCATGAAGGCTGCGCCGCGAACGCGCTTCTGGGAAATATAGTAGAAGGCCTCGTTGTCGAAGGTCGCCGTGGTGGAGGGCGAACCAAGCGCCAGGAGAACCTGCTCGCGGCTGGAACCCACCGGCACGAGTTCGAGTGCCTGCTGGTCGATCACATAGCCCTGCGTCAACGTTTCGCGCGCATTGAGCGTGTTGGCGACATTACAGCCGGACAGCACAGCCGCCGAACCCACGATCCCGGCCGCCAAAATTGTGCGTCCGACAGGATAGCTGTTGATTTTTTTCACCTGCAACGACATCTCCATAGCGTCCCCGGCGCCAAGGCTTTCAATCGAAAGCCCTTGTTCCCGCCGGCAAAACGGGTAAACCAGCTTAAGCGCCGATGCAACCTGATCCTGTCCCAAACCAGCCCCGAGGGAGGGCAATTCCCATGTTCAAGAAGCTGTTTGGCTTTGGGCAGCGTTCGCGCCTCACCGTCATTGACGGCTTGTATGAACGAATCGTGGCGGCCTCGCGGCAGCCCGTCTTTTACGCAAAGTGGGAAGCGCCGGACACGCCACTTGGCCGTTTCGAGATGATTGCGCTGCACATGATCCTCGTTTTGCGCCGCGTTCGCAACGAAGAGGACCCCAAGGTCCGCGAGACGGCCCAGGAGCTGACCGATCTCTTTTTCAGCGATGTCGAATATGCGATTCGCGAACTGGGAATCGGTGATCTGGGCGTGCCCAAGCGCATCAAGAAGCTGGCGCGCATGTTCTATGGCCGCGCTGCTGCCTATGGCGACGCGCTTGATGCAGGCGATGTCGAGGCGCTGGCAGCCGCCATGCAGCGCAACATCCGCCCGGATGTTGAAAACTGGCAGGGCGCGCGCCCGCTTGCCGATTATGCGGTGGAAGCCGCCGATGCGCTCGATGCGCAGCCGGTGGAAAAGCTGATCGCCGCCGAAATTTCATTCCCTGACGCACAAAGGGAGATCTGAACCATGTCCGCCACCAGGAAATCCCCGGTTTCATTCGAGGTGAATGTCCACCGTCTGCCGCGCAAGGGCATGCCGGTTGAGATCAACGCCGATGAGAACCAGCGCCGCGCGCTGGCTGCCGAACACGACCTTCTTTCCGTTGAGCGTTATGTCGCCGCAATGACCGTTCGCCCCTGGAAGGCCGATGGCGTGCGGATTATCGGAAAGGTGGAAGCTGATATCACGCAGTCCTGCGTGGTCACGCTGGAGCCGGTGACGACTCACATCGAGGAAGAGGTTTCGGCAACGCTGGTGCCCGAGGGCTCCCGGCTCGCCCGCAACGACATTGATGGCGGCGAGTTCGTGCTCGATGCGGAGGGGCCGGACATGCCCGAACCCTTCCAGGGCAGCATCATTGATGTGGGCGCGCTGGCCGAGGAATTCTTCGCGCTTGGCATTGACCCCTATCCGCGCAAGCCCGGGGCTGTTATTGACGCTCCCGATGCAGGCGATGATGCACCGAAAGAGGCCGGGCCACTCTATGAAGGCCTGCGCAAGCTCGGGCAAAAAAGCTGAATTGCGTGACCGATGGGCGAAACAAGGTTGTGCCACCGGTCAAAAGCGCTATTTTCGCCGCACATTTGAGCCGATGCCGGCGACCGATCAACGTTTGAGGCAAATCACGCGTGGTACGCATTTCGATTGACGCGATGGGTGGGGATCATGGTCCCGAGGTCACGCTGCGTGGCCTGACCAAGGTCATCGAGCGGCGTCCCGACGCCCGCTTTCTTGTATACGGTCGTGAAGACGCCGTTGTTCCGGTGCTTGATGCGCTGCCGGGCCTTCGCGATGTGAGCGAGTTCACCCATTGCGAAGTCGCGGTGCGGATGGACGACAAGCCCAGCCAGGCACTGCGCCAGGGCCGCTGGAAGTCTTCCATGTGGAAGGCCATCGAAGCGGTGAAGAATGGCGATGCGGATGCCTGCGTTTCCGCCGGCAATACCGGCGCGCTGATGGCCATGTCGAAATTCTGCCTGCGCACCATGGCCGATATCGAACGCCCTGCCATTGCGGCCATCTGGCCGACCATGCGCAGCGAGAGCATCGTGCTTGATGTGGGCGCGACCATTGGCGCAGACGCCCAGCAGCTCGTCGATTTTGCGATTCTGGGCGCTGCCATGGCCAATGCCCTGTTCGACGTGGAGCGTCCGACCGTGGGCCTGCTCAATGTCGGCGTTGAAGAGATCAAGGGTCAGGAAGAAGTGCGCGAAGCCGGTCGCATGCTGCGCGAGGCCGCACTCAAATCCATGCGCTATGAAGGTTTTGTCGAAGGCGACGATATCGGCAAGGGCACGGTCGATGTGGTCGTTTCAGAAGGTTTCGCCGGCAATATCGCGCTGAAGACCGCCGAAGGCACGGCGCGTCAGATTGCCGGTTATCTCCGCGAGGCGATGGGACGCACCATGATGGCGCGCATCGGTTATCTGTTTGCACGCGGCGCTTTCCAGCGCCTCGGCGAAAAGATGGATGTGCGCAAGATCAATGGCGGCGTCTTCCTCGGGCTCAACGGCATCGTGGTGAAAAGCCATGGTGGCGCCGACGCTGAAGGCTTCTCTGCCGCCGTGGAACTTGGATATGAAATGGCGCGCAGTCATCTGCTCGACAAGACGCGCGCCACTCTTGACCTTTATCACGCCCGCCAGCCGCTTCCGGCCGCCGGCGCTGCAGCCGTGAATGAATAGGACGCTGTGATGATTAGATCCGTCGTGCGTGGCATTGGCTCCGCTTTGCCCCGCCGCATCATGAAGAATGCGGAATTCGAGAAGCTCGTCGACACGACTGACGAGTGGATCGTGCAGCGCACGGGTATCCGCCAGCGCCATATCGCTTCGGAAGACGAGACCACGGCGTCGCTGGGCGAGGCGGCTGCGCGCGCAGCGCTCGACAGCGCCGGGCTGACCGCCGACGACATCGACATGATCATTCTGGCCACGTCGACCCCCAACAACACGTTTCCCGCCACGGCCGTCGAGATTCAGGAACGTCTCGGCATGCGCGGCGGTTTCGCGTTCGACATGCAGGCCGTGTGCAGCGGCTTCGTCTATGCCATCACCACCGCCGATCTCTACATTCGCGGTGGTCAGGCAAAGCGCATGCTGGTGATTGGCGCGGAAACCTTCTCGCGCATTCTTGACTGGAATGACCGCACCACCTGCGTGCTCTTCGGCGATGGCGCCGGCGCTGTCGTTCTGGAAGCACAGGAAGGCGAGGGCTCTCTGGATGATCGCGGCATTCTCGCCGCATCCTTACGCTCCGATGGCAGCCAGCGCGACAAGCTCTATGTGGATGGCGGGCCCTCGACCACCTGCACGGTGGGGCATCTGCGCATGCAGGGCCGCGAAGTGTTCAAACATGCCGTTGGCATGATCACCGACGTCATCGAAGACGTGTTTGCCAAAACGGGCATCACTGCCGACGATATCGACTGGTTCGTGCCGCACCAGGCCAACCGCCGCATCATCGACGCCTCCGCCAAGAAGCTCGGCATTGCCGAGGAGAAGGTTGTGATCACCGTCGACAGGCACGGAAACACCTCGGCGGCGTCCGTGCCGCTGGCGCTTTCCGTTGCGGTGGAAAACGGCCAGATCAAGAAGGGCGATCTGGTTCTTCTTGAGGCGATGGGCGGCGGATTCACCTGGGGCGCCGTGCTGGTGCGCTGGTAGCGACAGCAAATCACATGCATCGTCCTTGACCGTTACGAAGCAATTTTTGTAACGTCAGCGCCGCGTATTGAAATCATAAGCATTTTCAAGATTTGGATGGGTAGCCCTATGGGGGGAAAGACACTGACGCGTGCCGAGCTGGCTGAGGCCGTCTATCGGAAAGTCGGACTGTCACGCACCGAGTCCGCCCAGCTTGTCGAAATGGTTCTGCAGGAAGTCTGCGACGCGGTTGTTCGCGGCGAGACCGTTAAGCTCTCTTCCTTCGCCACCTTCCAGGTGCGCGACAAGAACGAGCGCATCGGCCGCAACCCGAAGACCGGCGAGGAAGTACCGATCTCGCCACGCCGCGTCATGACGTTCAAGGCTTCCAACGTCCTCAAGGATCGTATCCTCAAGGCGCATCAGGACAGGCAGCCGCGCGAAAGCGCCTGACCTTTTCCGGCCCCGCAGGGCCACCACGGTGCACAATTGCGCGTGGTGCTTTCGACAGGCTCACGAACTGGTTAAACTCCCGAATCGTCGGGCGTTGGCTGGAAGCTGTTGCGTTTCCCTCCGAGGCCCGCATCGTTCGGCAGGGCTCCGCACGCAGGTCGGAGCCACAGCCCGCAGGAGACGCGTGACCATGGAAAAGAGCCCCGACGCCTTCCGTACCATCAGCGAAGCCGCCGAAGAACTCGATCTGCCGCAGCACGTGCTGCGTTTCTGGGAAACGCGGTTCTCGCAGATCAAGCCTTTGAAGCGGGGCGGTGGACGCCGCTATTACCGGCCGCAGGACATCGACCTGATCAAGGGCATTCGTCACATGCTCTACGATCAGGGTTACACCATCAAGGGCGTACAGAAGCTTCTGCGCGAGAACGGCAACCCGTTCGTCGTGGCCATTGGTCGTGGCGATGTGGCGGCGGTCGAGGCCATCGCCCAGAGCCAGCAGGCGGACGTGGAAAAGACGGTTTCCGAGGAGGAAGTGCTGGTTGGCGCTCCGAAAGCGAAGCCGAGCAAGCGTTTTTTCGGCCTTGGGCGCGGCGAGCAGGAGGGGCCCGTCCCGGCGGATGCGGAGAGCCTTTCGCGTGACAACAGGGCGCTTTTGCAGGAGGCGCTGTTCGATCTCCTGGAGTGCAAGCGCCTTCTCGACCAGGTGCGCTGATCGTTTCGGATCGCCACCGCGCATCCTTGTTGTTGAAAGCCGGCCCCGTTGCCGGCTTTTTGCTGCGGAATGATTTTTAGGCCTTGCGCGCCCCCCTCGGAAACTATATCCCTTGCGCCGGTTCGGAGCGTAGCGCAGCCCGGTGGCGCACTTGACTGGGGGTCAAGGGGTCGTGGGTTCGAATCCCGCCGCTCCGACCATTTTTTCCTTCGCATTTTTGGCTTCGCTACCAGCCAGTCTGCCAGGACGCATCGCGCGTTTCTTCTCTTTCCAAAAAATGACCAGAGCCATTCCTGAGGCGAATCCCCCATCGGGCTCACGCGTACACGCTTTCGCGGCCAATTCCGCATGCAAGGCGTTTCTCACAAGGGCCGAATGACCGTGGCAGTAATTCATTAACCATAACTGTTTACTAGTTGCTCGTTGCCGTCATTCAGTTTCGAGGTGTCGATGTCGATCTCCCGCCGCAGTTTTCTTATGGGGCTTCCGCTTTTTGTTGCGGGCTGCTCCACCACAACGATCCGATCCGACGCCTTGAACTACGCGTCCATTCGCGATGAGCAGTTTCCCGTTGCTGCACTTCCCTTGTCCAAATTCGATCCCGAGCTGCGCCGCAGGGAAGTGGCTTTCGATGGTGATTACCCGGCTGGCACAATCGTTGTGAACACACCGGAGCGCCGCCTCTATTACGTCCTCGGCAATGGCCGCGCGATGCGCTACGGCGTTGGCGTGGGCAAGCAGGGGCTTGCCCTTCGTGGCAACGCCACCGTTGGCCGCAAGGCGGAGTGGCCGAGCTGGACGCCGACCGCCAACATGATGCGCAACACGCCGCGCTACCGGAAATATGCCGGCGGCGTTCCAGGCGGACCGAACAATCCCCTGGGCGCGCGCGCGATCTATCTCTATCGTGGCGGCCGCGACACGATGTTCCGCATCCATGGCACCAACCAGCCGTCCACCATTGGCGGCGCGGTCTCCAGCGGCTGCATCCGCATGACCAATCATGACGTGATCGATCTTTACGAGCGCGTGACGCCCGGCGCAAAAGTCGTGGTCATTCAGGCCTAGAGGATTTTTGGGCGCGTTCGCTTCAGCGCGCCCGTCCTGCCTCAACTCAGGCAGTTGACGATCGGTCCCAACCGACGCACCCTCCCGTAAGGTCGGGTTGGCATGATGAGCGAAACGCAGTCATCTCGGGTGGAAGTACTCAAAGCCGTCGGTATCACCAAGGTGTATCGCAGCGGCACGGTCGCTGTTGACGCGCTCAAGGGCGTTGATCTTGCCCTTTACGAGCGTGAAATCGTCGCTCTTCTGGGCGCTTCGGGATCCGGCAAGTCGACCCTTCTCAATATTCTTGGTGGTCTGGACCTGCCCACTGACGGGCGGTTGTTCTATCGCGGCCGCGAATTGTCGGCCCTGTCCGATGCCGGGCTGACGGAATTTCGCCGCCGGCATGTGGGTTTCGTCTTCCAGTTCTACAATCTGGTGCCAAGCCTCACGGCCCGCGAGAATGTCGCGCTCGTCACCGAGATTGCGGAAGACGCGATGACGCCCGAGGAAGCGCTCGACCGGGTGGGGCTTGCCTCGCGGATGGATCATTTTCCAGCCGAGCTTTCCGGTGGCGAGCAGCAGCGCGTCGCAATCGCCAGGGCCATCGCCAAGCGTCCGGACATTCTTCTGTGCGACGAACCGACCGGCGCGCTCGACAGTAAGACCGGCGTCACGGTTCTCGAGGCGATTGTCGAGGTCAACCGCACGCTCGGCACGACAACGGCCCTGATCACCCACAATGTCGCCATTCGCCGGATCGCCGACCGCGTGATCTACATGGCGGATGGAGAGATCGCCCGGGCGGAGGAAAACGCCGACCGCCTCGCGCCGGCCGAGGTGAGCTGGTGATGCGCGCGCTCGACCTGAAACTCGTTCGCGATCTGCGGCACATCTGGATCCAGTCGCTCGCCATCGCGCTCGTGCTTGCCTGCGGCGTCATGGTGCTGATCCTGTCGAGCGGAACGCAGCGTTCGCTGTCGGAAACGCGCGAAGCCTACTACGAACGCAACCGCTTCGCCGATGTGTTTGCCAGCCTTACCCGCGCCCCGCGCAGCCTGCTTGACGATATTGCCCGGATCGATGGCGTGGCCCGCGTGGAGGGGCGCGTGGTGTTTACCGCCATGGTCAATCTGGAGGGCATGACGGAGCCGGCCTCCGCGCGTGTCATTTCCCTGCCACAGACGGGCCGCGCCATCCTCAATGTTCCTGAAGTGCGGCAGGGCCGGTTGCCCGAACCGGGACACGCCGGCGAAGTGGCCATTTCCGAGCCTTTCGCACAGGCCAACGGGCTGGAGCCGGGCGATCGCTTTCGCGCCGTGCTCAACGGGCGTCTCAAGGAGCTTGTCGTAACCGGCCTCGTCCTGTCACCGGAATATATCTACACGATCGGGGCAGGGGCGATGATGCCCGACGACCGGCACTTTGGTCTGATCTGGATGGGGGAAAGCGCGGCTGCCGCCGCCACTGATCTTGAAGGCGCATTCAACGATCTGTCGCTCACCCTGTCGCGCGGGGCCGATGAAAGACCGGTCATCGCCGCCATTGACCGCATTCTCGCTCCCTATGGCGGCACCGGCGCGTTCGGACGCGACCGACAGGCGTCCAATGTCTTCATCGATGGAGAACTGAAACAGCTCGGGGCCATGGCCACGGTGCTGCCGCCGATCTTCCTGATTGTCTCGGCCTTTCTGGTCAACATGGTGCTTGGCCGCCTCGTCGCGCTCGACCGGGCCCAGATTGGCCTCTTCAAGGCGGTCGGATATTCGACCCGCGCCATCGCGGTGCATTATCTGAAAATGACCATCGGCATCGGCATTGCCGGCGTCGCCATCGGCTGGCTGTCCGGCTGGTGGCTGGGACATGAGCTGACGAAGATCTATGCCGACTTCTTCCGGTTTCCCTGGCTCATCTATCGGCCCGGTGCAGGCTCGCTCGTGATCTCCGGCGTTCTGGGCATTGGCTGTGTCGTTCTGGGCGCGCTCAGGGCGGTCCTGTCCACCGTGCGGCTTGCGCCCACCGTGGCGATGCAGCCGCCCGCGCCACCGGTGTTCCAGCGCGGCTGGCTCGATGGCGTCAGCCTGGCGCTTCGGCTTCGCCAGACCACGATGATGATCCTGCGCTCCATCGTGCGCTGGCCGGGCAGGGCGGCGGTCACGCTGTTCGGCGTCAGTGGTTCCGTTGCCGTTCTGGTCGCCTCCTTTTTCACCTTCGACGCCATCGACATCATCATGTTGGAGATCTTCGAACATGCGAACCGGCAGGATGCCACGCTGACCCTGACAAGCGCGGTGAACGCCCGCGCCGAGCAGGATGCGCTGGCGCTGCCGGGCGTGCTCTCCGCCGAAGGCATCTTCGCCGTGCCTGTCCGTCTCATCAACGGAACCCGCTCCCGGCTGGTCAGTCTTCAGGGGCGGCCGCCTGAGGCGCGGCTGGCCGTGCTTCTGGATGAAAAAGGCGAAACCGTCGCCATGCCGAGCTCCGGCATCGTGCTGGCGGAGGGACTGGCCGACTGGCTCGATGTGGGCGCGGGCGATCCGCTCAGGGTCGAAGTGCTGAGCCCGCCGCGCGAGACGTGGGACATCCCGGTGTCGGCGGTGATCCGCCAAAGCCTCGGGCAGGACGCCTTTATCGACCGCGATGCCTTCTTCCGGCTCGCCAGACAGGCCCCGCAGGTCAATATGATCCATCTGGCCATCGACCGGAATGCCCTGACCGAGCTGGAGGCCAGGGTGCAGGAAACGCCGGCCATTGCCGGGTTCACCCTGTGGACGAATGTGCAGAAGGAGTTCGAGACCACGCTCAATGAGAGCCTCGTCACGATGACAATCATCTTCGCGGCCCTGGGCATGCTGATCACCATCGGCGTCGTCTATAATGCGGCGCGTATCCAGCTTGCCGAACGGGCGCATGAGCTTGCCTCGCTCAGGGTTCTGGGTTTCAGGCGCGGCGAGGTCGGCTATGTTCTGGTGGCGGAACAGATGCTCCTGACGCTCATCGCCATCCCCGCCGGCTGGCTGGGTGGCTACGCATTGTGCGCCCTGATGGCGCAAGGCTTCTCGACCGAGGTGGTGAGCATCCCGCTGGTCGTCACGCAGCGCACCTTTGCGGCTGCCGCCCTGATTGTCATTTTCACGGCCCTGACCTCCGCGCTTCTGGTGCGGCGGCGGCTTGATCGTATCGATATCGTTAGCGCGTTGAAGCAGAAAGAATGACACACACAAGGCATCTCCGCATGGCGACCGCCGCCCTTGTCGGCATCGCCCTCATCGCCGCCCTGGTCTGGGCGCTACTGCCGGCGCCCGTGCTGGTGGACCTCGTCGCCGCCCGTCGCGCGCCGATGCAGGTCATCGTTTCGGCCGAGGGCATCGCCCGAATACGCGAAACATGGACGGTGACCGCGCCGGTGACCGGCAATGTCATGCGCTCACCGGTTCAGGTCGGTGACGAGGTGGTCGCCCGTGAGACCGTCGTCGCGCTGATCGAGCCCGCCGAACCGGCGTTTCTCGATGCGCGTGCGCGCCGCCTGGCGGAGGCCGCCGTCGCCGAGGCGCAGGCGGCCATCCATGTGGCCGAGGCCAATCTCGTACGTGCGGAAACCGAACTGTCCCATCTGGAGGCAGAGGTGGAGCGTTACAGGAAGCTCTCCGAGCGTGGAACGCTGCCCGCAACCACGCTTCTCGACGCGCAGCAGGCCGTGGCCTCTGCAAAGGCCCTTCGGGATGCGGCGCAGGCCGATCTGGAACTGAAGCGCGCGACGCAGCAGCGCATGGAGGCGCAGCTCTCAGGGCCGGAGGTTCCGATTGTCGATGCTCCGCCAGCCCAGTGCTGCACCGAGCTCAAAGCGCCGCGCTCGGGCGTCGTGCTCAATGTGACGGATCTGAACGCGCGTCTGGTGCAGGCGGGCAGCCCCCTGGTGACGGTGGGAGATCCGGCAGATCTGGAAATCAGGGTCGACCTCCTCTCCAGCGATGCCGTTGGCGTGGTGCGCGGCACAAGCGCCTTCATCGACCGCTGGGGTGGCGAGGGCGTTCTTGAAGCGGAAGTGCGGCAGGTCGAGCCCTCCGCCTTCACCCGTGTTTCCGCGCTCGGCATCGAGGAACAGCGTGTGCCGCTGGTGCTCGATGTGCTGACGCCGCTTGAGGAGCGCAAAGGGCTGGGCGATCAGTATCGCGTCTTCGTCAACCTCGTCACATGGGAGGAAGAGGACGTGCTGCAGGTGCCGCAGAGCGCACTCTTCCGCAGTGCCGGCGAATGGGCGCTGTTCGTCGAAGAGGAGGGCCGTGCAGCGCTCCGGCAGGTGGATGTGGGCAGGATGACCGGCGAATGGGCGCAGATCCTTTCAGGCCTCAGCGCCGGCGAGCGCGTCGTCGCCTATCCCGGATCGGCCATCGAGACCGGAACGCGCCTTGAGCCGCGCAATCCGGATGAGGGTCAGGGGCAGGACATGGAAGGGGCGTAGCGGGCAAAGCCGAAGCGCTGCGCCATGTGCCTCTGCTCCAGCGCGATCATGCCCCACAGGAGCCCGAGAAGCAGATAGAAGTGCCGCCAGTGATCCGTGTCGATCACCGTGCCGAGCGCCACATGGCCGACGAACACGATGTAGACGCAGATCAGGTAGGGCTGCCATGGGCGGCGGCGGAAGAGAATGCGAAAGCCCGCCGCCAGCGTCCACAGGATGAGCGTCAGATAGGCTGCGAAGCCGAGCCACGAATAATCGAGCAGCGCTTTCAGCCAGATATTGTGCGTGTCTTCGCCGAGAATCTGCCCGAACTGCAACGGCCCGATGCCGAGCGGGTGCTCGGTCGCCCAGCCAAAGCCGATGCCGAAACGCGCAAACCGGCCAAGACGCGCGCCGTCATAATCCTGCACAAGCTGCGCGCGCTGGAAGAAAAGCTCCGAAACGGCCGGTATCTGGAGTGCGAGCAACAGCACCAGCGCGATGCCCACAAGCGCCAGAAACGCGGTGACGGCGATGCGCAGCCGCGCGGCGGCCGTGTCGGCATTGAGGAAAACCGCCAGCACCAGTAACCCGCAGGTCATGATGAGCAGGCCCCACGCGCCGCGCGAGAAGGAGAAGAAGATGCCGCCGGCGACGATCAGAAACAGCGGAACGGACAGAAACGCCGTAACCGGGCGTGCGGTCAGCACCAGATAGAGCAGATAGACCGCTGGCAGGGTCAGAAACGGGCCAAACACGTTCGGGTCTTCGAAGACACCGGCGGCGCGTTCGAACTTGGTGAACATCTCCGCGCCCGGAAAGGCGTGGAAATAGCCCAGAATGCCGAACAGGGCGGTGGCGGAGGCCGCCGCCACCCAGGCGCGGAACACGACGGCGAGCAGGTCCGGATCGTCCTCCACGACGGCTGCGAAGAACACCGATGTCAGCGCGAGGAAGAGCGAGACCGCGATGTAGAGCGGGATCGTTCCAAGGCTCGCCAGCTGCGACATGGAGATGAGGCCGCCAATGTTGAAGGCGATCAGAAGCGCCAGAAGCGGTGCGATGCGGCGTGAAATCTTCAGCCCCGCCAGTGCCCAGATGGCGATGAGCCCCACCATGTAGAGCTCATAAGGCGCAGGCTCGCGGATGACGAAGCCGGACAGAAAAACGCCAAAGCCGATGGCCGCCAGTTTTAGAAGCGAAACCAGTTTGGCGTCGACCGCCGCGCGGGGCAGAACCGGCGGCGCGCTATCATAGGCGAGCAGGCTCAATATGCGTTTTCCGTGTCGAGAAGCCGGATCGGCGTCAAAAGCAGGATCTTGAGGTCGAACCAGAGCGACCAGTTTTCGATGTAATAGAGATCGTATTCGGTGCGCTTGCGGATCTTTTCATCTGTGTCGATTTCGCCGCGCCAGCCATTGATCTGCGCCCAGCCGGTCACGCCCGGTTTCACCTTGTGACGGGCAAAGTAGCCGTCCACCACCTCTTCATAGAGGCGGTTGTGGGCCTGTGCAGCCACGGCATGCGGGCGCGGTCCGACCAGCGAAAGCGAACCAAAAAGCGCGTTGAAGAACTGCGGCAACTCGTCGATGGAGGCCTTGCGGATGAAGCGACCGACGCGGGTGACGCGCGGGTCGTTTTTCGTCACGGCGGCCTTCGCCGTCGGGTCGCACTGCTCCACATACATCGAGCGGAATTTCAGAACCTCGATGGCTTCATTGTTGAAGCCGTGCCGTTTCTGTCTGAACAGAACCGGGCCCTTGCTGTCGAGCTTGATGGCGATGGCGGTGGCCAGCATGATCGGCGAGAAAAGCACAATGCCGATCAGGCTGAAGACGATATCAAAACCGCGTTTGGCGACCGAGTCCCAGTCATTGATCGGGCGGTCGAAGATATCGAGCATCGGCACCGAGCCGATATAGGAATAGGCGCGCGGACGAAACCGCAAATGGTTGGCATGGGCCGAGAGGCGAATGTCGACCGGCAGGACCCAGAGCTTCGACAGAAGCGAGAGAACGCGCTTCTCCGCCGAGATCGGCAGGGCGACGATCAGCATGTCGATGCGCGCGATGCGGGTGAACTCCACCAGTTCCGTGATGGTGCCGAGTTTTGGATAACCGGCGACCACGGGCGGCGAGCGCAGGTCGTCGCGGTCGTCGAACAGGCCGCAGATGCGGATGTCGTTATAGGGCTGCTGCTCGATGGAGCGGATCAGGTCTTCGGCATTGGCGCCGCCGCCGACGATCACCGCACGGCGCTCGATGGTGCCGTTGCGCGCCCAGCGGCGCAGGAGCTGTGAGGCGGTGATGCGCAGCATGAGCAGCGCACCGAAGCCGCACACGAACCATGCGCCGAGCCAGAAGCGCGAGAAACTGTCAGAAATTTTCAGGAAGAAGCCGGTCAACGCCAGTGCGGCGAATGTGGCCATCCAGGCAACGAAGATGCGCCCCATGGAGCCCGACGGATTGCGCAGCGCGCGCATGTCGTAGCAGCCGGTGAACTGGTAGATGACGATGGCCAGAACCGAGCCGCCGCCGACGACGGTCATGTAGTGCCAGAAAAGCGGTGCGGAAAAACCGACATAGGCGAAGTAGAGCGCAATGCCGGTGAGGAGGAGCATGGACAGCTCAACCAGCCGCATGACACCGAGCACCATGACAGGAGACATGGTTTCGCGCTTGTATTGCTGCGCGACCTGCCAGGCGATCGGATTGAGCTTGGTCTGCTCGCTACCGGCCTTCAGGATTCCCGTCTGTCTCGCCTTCGATGCATAGATCCGCTTCGGGTCTACCTGGTTCATGAACGGAATACGCCCCCTGCTTTTTATGCGCGCAGCATATTTTGCGGGGCGTAAGATTCCCTTTCATGAAAGTACTGGCTGGGAATATTTTCCGGTTGTGCTTAACGAGTTATTGGCAGGCTCGTCCGGTAGACCGTTTCAATGGCCTTCGCCATCACATCCGCGCCGAAACGGGCGCGCAGTTCTTCAGGCGGCGGCATGAGGGCGTGAAAGGCGCGCTCGTCATCAAGGGCGCGCTGCATGGTCCCGGCAATGGCGCCGGCGTCGGGCTCGGTGAGGGCAGGGGACGCCTCTCCGAAGACCTCCGGAATGCCGCCCACGGCGGTGGCGATGAGCGTGCGCCCGGCGGCCAGCGCTTCCAGAACGATATAGGGCATGGCTTCGGCGCGTGATGGCACCACCATGATCCGCGCCAGTCCGAAGGCCTCGCGCGCGGGCATGGCCGGGAGAAAGCGAATGCGCTCCCCGAAGCCGAGCTCGTCGGCCTGACGCCTGTACCCTTCAAGACCGGCCCCGTCTCCGACCATGACGGCCGTAAGGTCGCGTCCGAGCAGGTCGCGGGTAAGCGCCAGTGCGTCGATGAAGAGATCCGGTCCCTTCAGGTCGCGCATCATGCCGATATAGAGAAAGTCCGCCGCATTCCCGACTGTCCGGACAGGCTCAAACTCGGCCGGCGTCAGTCCGTTATAAACAAGCGAGAACGGTGCGCGGGGCTTCCCCACCTTCTGCTCGAAGGTGCGTTTTTCGTAGTCCGAAACGAACAGGATGTGATCGGTGAAGCGGTCCATCAGGCGCTCGATGGCGAAGAACACGCGCCCCGTCGCCGTCTCCGCCGCATAGTGCAGGCTACCGCCATGGGGCGAGTAGATGCGCGCGGGCCGCTGTCCCGCCATGCGCATCATCGTGCCGAACACACGCGCATAGACGCCGCCTTTTGCGCCATGGCCGTGAAGAACATCGGGCCGCATTTCGCGCACCACGTGATAGGCGCGCCGTGCAGCTGTCAGATCGCCGATCCCGATATGGCGCTGCATGGGCGTGCGGCGCACACCGAGAGAGAGGCTGGGCTCCAGCGCGGCGATCAGGCTTGCCTCATAGTCGCCGCCAGTGGTGGAATCGCAGATGATGCCGACATCATGCCCCGCCGCGCGCTGCGCGTCGCACAGGTCGCGCACATGGCGGAAGATGCCGCCGACCGGCGAACGAAAACAGTGAACGATGCGCAGCTTCCCACCACCAGCTTCAGCCGGCAGGGGCGTTTGCGGGGGGGATGCCTCAGAACAGGCGTTCACGGACATAGACGGTGTCACCGGGAAGCAGCGGGTCCGTGGTGACCACGCGACCGGTCAGAACCTTGCCATTGATGTCGCGGGTGATGTCCACATTGCCCTGATTGGCGCGCGGGCTGAAACCGCCGGCCGCCGCAACGGCCTTCTGTACGGTCATGCCCGGCACATAGGAATACTGACCCGGTGCGCCCACTTCGCCCATGATGAAGACCGGGCGGTAGCGGTCGACCTCGACGGTCACGTCGGGATCGCGCAGATATCCCTGGCGGAGCATGCTGGCGATGGACTGCTCGACCTGTTTGGAGGTCTTGCCGCGCGCCGGCACCGATCCCACCAGCGGAAACGCGATGTAACCGGACTGGTCGACATTATAGGTGTTGCTGAGGTTGTCCTGGTCGAAGACGGTGATGCGCAGCGTGTCGCCTGCATCAAGCACATAGGGCTGATAGAGCGCTTCGTGAAACGCCGCCGGCGCCGGGCGATAGCCCGAACAGCCTGAAGCGACAACGAGCGCTGCCAGCACTGGCAAGAATTTGGCTTTATTCTTCATGACGGACTGCAAACCTCTGGCGTCATCTTGACCCGCAAACACAGGTCCCATGGCCGTTTTATCCATCCATTAGGGTTAATGTCGGGTAAAGCGCGCTCTTATACCCTCATAGCGCGCATACCGTAACCGTCTAGCGGTGTGCGTGAAGCTTTAACCCGCTGGTTACTATGCGCGTTTACCTTGGCGCGGACCAATTTGGGAGCAGACCGCATGAACAGCGATCAGATCGCGCATGGTGACGTGGATGTCGACCTGGGCCGGCTTTTTGCCGCTGTCCGGCGCAAATGGCCGCGCATTCTGTTTGCTTCTCTCATTATTACGGGACTGGTGTTCGCGCTTGCCTATATGGCCACCCCGCAATACCGCGCGCAGACAAGGCTTCTGATCGAGACGCGCGAATCAATCTACACCCGTCCGCAGGGCGTGGGCGATGGCGACCGTCCGATTCTTGACGGGGAAGGGGTCACCAGCCAGGTCGAGCTGATCACCTCGACGGAAATCCTCGACACGGTGGCGCGCGATCTCAACCTTGCAAACCGCAAGGAGTTCTCCGGCAGCGGGGGCTCGCTTGTCTCGCGCATCCTCGTGATGGTCGGTCTCAAGAACGCGCCGGTCGAGGGCACCGACGAAGAAAAAGTGCTGCGGGCTTTTCGTGAACGGCTGACGGTCTATCGCGTCGAGAATTCGCGCGTCATCGTGATCGAGTTCTCCTCGGAAGACCCGCAGCTTGCCGCAGAGGTGCCCAATGCGGTGGCCAACGCCTATGTCGCCATGCAGAGCGACGCCAAACTTCAGTCCAACACCAGTGCGACCCAGTGGCTTGAGCCGGAAATCGAGGATTTGCGCGAGCGCGTGAAACAGGCCGAGGCGCGGGTCGCGGAATACCGCGCCCAGTCGGACCTTCTGCTTGGGCAGAACAACACCGTGCTGGCCACGCAGCAGCTTTCGGAACTCTCCAGCGAGCTTTCGCGCACCCGCGCCAACCGTTCGGCCGCAGCCGCGCAGGCGGCATCGGTGCGCAGCGCCCTTGAAAGCGGTGTGGCCATCGAGAGCATGCCGGAGGTTCTGGCGTCGCCACTCATCCAGCGGCTGCGCGAGCGGCAGGTGGAATTGAACGCGCAGATCGCCGATCTGTCGACCACGCTTCTTGGAAACCATCCGCGCATCCGCGCCCTGCGCTCGCAGTTAAGCGATCTCGATGTCCAGATTCGCAATGAGGCCACCAAGGTGCTCGCGGGGCTCGAAGCCGAGGCCGCCCGCGCGGAGCGCCGCGAGGAGGAGCTGCAGGCCGAACTCAACCGCCTCAAGGTCGCCTCGGCGCGCGCCGAAGAAGAGCAGGTGGAACTGCGCGCCCTGGAGCGCGAAGCCGCCGCACAGCGCGAATTGCTGGAATCCTATCTGACCCGCTACCGCGAGGCTGCCTCGCGCAGCGACCGCAATTATCTCCCCGCCGATGTGCGCATCTTCTCGCGCGCCATAACGCCGAGCGAGCCCTATTTCCCGAAAATCGTGCCGATCACGGCGGCGGCCTTTGTCGCTTCTCTGCTGATCATGGCCGTGATCACGCTTCTGCAGGAACTGTTCTCCGGCCGCGCCATGCGCCCGTCGGCTGTGGCGCCCGCGCCGCTTCCAGCCGCTGTTCCCATGCGGCGGGCCGAGCCTGCGTTTGATGCGGTTTCGGCCCCGGAACGGCCTTCGGAGCCGGTCCTGCCGACGCCCGAGGTCGCAGACCTTCCTTTCCCGAAGCCCGTATCGCGGACGGCCCGCTATGGCGGCATCGATGTGGAGCAGGCCTCCGAGCGGCTCGTCACCGGGGGCGTTACCCGGGCGCTGTTCATTTCGCCGGAAGGGGATGAGGCGGCTGCCGCTTCGGTTCTGGTCGCGCGGGATGTGGCTGATTCCGGCATGCGGGTCCTGTTGCTCGACCTCACTTCATCGGGTGCCGCGTCGCTTCCCATGCTGGAAAGCGTTGCCTATGCCGGCATCACCAATCTTCTGGCGTCCGAGGCAAACTTTGCCGATGTGATCCACACGGACCTGTTCTCCGAGTGCCACATCATCCCCGTTGGCACGGCGGACCCGCAGCGCGCCATGCGCGCCGCCGACCGGCTGCCCATCATCATCGAATCGCTGTCGGCTGCCTATGATGTGGTCATCATCGAGTGCGGTCCTGTCGATGCGCAGGGGATTGGACGTCTCATGTCGTCCGATACGCAGGTTCTTGTCAGCATGATTGATCCGGAAGCCGGTGAGTTGGCTGCGGAAACGGCCGAGGAACTGCGCGAGAGCGGCATTGCAACGCCCATCCTCGTTTCGCCGACTGGCGGTTCCAAGCCGCCCGCACCGCCCGGACGCGACGCCGCCTGATCCTGTACTTCCGCATTTGTGTGGCCGTCGGGAGGCTCCACCTGACGGAAAAATACCCTAGCGTCTCAGCGCCGAAAGCCGTTTGCGAACGCCCTTGGCCATGGCCCAGAGGCGCGGGTCGTTGATGACGATGCGTTTTCCGCCCGCAATGGCGCCGCGTGTCAGGGCCATTGCCCGCCCTTTGACCGTCAGCGGAACAAAGCTGTCGAACTGTACGGTCTCCAGATCACACCACAGGCGCTTGTAATATTCGTCGCCGACGCTGAAGTCATAGACCTTCAGACCCTGTTCGCAGGCTTCCTGAATGTTCTCGAAAAACAGAAAGCGCCCGGGGCTGATCTCGGTCAGCTCGTCGTCCGAGATCGAGCTGAATTCGCAGATGATGCGATCATCGGTGAGGCTGGAGCCGGTCACGGCGCGAAGCCTGCCGGCAACCTCCAGCCCGTGAAGCACGAATTTCGGATGTTCGCTTGCCGTTGCTTCGCCAAACAGCGTGTGAAACGCAGCCTGGACCGGCGCTGGCGCAAACACGTTCTGGATGCCCATCTGTGCAAAGCGCTCCGCCTTCATGGCGAAGAAGGCCTCCAGCATCGCATCCGCCTCATCCGGCGTTTTCGCCATGCGCCGTGCAAAGCCGCCGGCGGCTTCAAGCTTGCGCGCCTGCGAGCGGTGCTGCTTGCGTTTTCGCTTGCCGCTGGCGCGCAAAAGCGCCGCGTCGAATCCGCCCTCCAGATCGACCGCAAGCGACAGATTGGGGCTTTCGCTGTGCGGCCAGAAAAGAAGTGGATTGGCCACGCCATCGCAGGCATGGAGCTGACGCTCCAGGCTCAGAAGATCGATGTCCGGCCTCTGGTCATGGATGTGGCTGAGGAGGTCCCGCAGCTGGACAGAACCGATGCGGTCGTCCGTCCGCCGGTCGGTCAGCGGAAAATTGCCATTGGCATGCCGGTCGCCGATGAAGCGCGCCACGCGAAAGCGCCCCTGCGCAGCCAGCTCCAGCGGAAGGCTCAGAAGATGGCCTTCACTGTCTGAAAGCCGAACGATCAGCGTCTCGTGAACACTGTGCCTGGCCCAGGCAGAAACCCATTCAGGGCTCTGCGCCGGCATGAAGCAGGAGGCTGAGCTGTCCCCGCGATAGAGAGCCAGCGCCGCGCTATCGGCCGGGCGCAATTCGACTGTCAGCCCTGCAGGGGGGCTTGCCGTGGCGCTCGGTGTCCGTTCAGGCTGGTTGGAAACCGTCATCATCCATCGCGATCAACAGGACCGCCGCACGGGCGGCTTTTGATCCTGTGTAACCGCAAAAGGTGAAAGAAAGATCGACGGATCAGGCGTCGTTCTGCGGTCGCCCGATCATCCAGCGGATGATGAACATGGCGGGAATGATCCACAGAAGGCCGGTCAGGAAATAATAGGCAAGGTGCATCAGCGGACCGGCATCGGCCAGCTGCGCCACGGCGATTGCCGTCGACAGGATGGCGTAAATCACGACCAGCGCCACGAGGGCGACCATACCGATGAATTTTCGCAGGCGTACGGGCATTGGGAAGACCTTTCCGCCGCTTCATAGAGTGAGCCGCCCCGCGATGCAATCGCAGGCATTCACCTGCGCGACGGCTTGTCGCGTAATTGGCGCTGCGGCTTGCAACTTGCCGGGCTTTGGTTCACCTACAGACTTCTTCCGAAACGATGATGGCTGACGCTGTGGATATGACTGCTACCAGTGCTGCAACCGCGCAAGTTCCGCAGGAAACCCTGCTGCGCAATCGAAAATTCGTGCGCCTCTGGCTCTACTTTGTGCTGTTTACGCTGTTTGCGCTGGTGATCGTCGGCGGCGCGACGCGGCTGACCGAATCCGGCCTCTCCATCACCGAATGGAAACCGATCCACGGCGTGATCCCGCCGCTCAGCGAAGCCGAATGGCAGGAAGAGCTGGAGAAGTACCGCCAGATCCCCGAATACCAGCAGATCAACAAGGGCATGAGCCTTGGCGAGTTCAAGACCATCTTCTGGTGGGAATGGGCGCACCGGCTTCTGGCGCGTGGCGTCGGCTTCGTTTTTGCGCTGCCGCTGGCGTTCTTCTGGATGACCGGGCGGCTTGAAAGCGATTTGAAGCCCAAGCTTCTGGGCATTCTGGCGCTTGGCGGGCTTCAGGGCGCAGTCGGCTGGTGGATGGTCGCCTCCGGTCTTGTCGACCGTGTGGATGTGAGCCAGTACCGGCTCGCCACGCACCTCACCATCGCCTGCTTCATCTTCGCCGCCACCGCGCTGGTCGCGCGCGGGCTTGCGCCCCACTCGGCGGGGCGGGCCGAGGAGGGCATTCGCCGCTTCGCCGGCTGGATGGTGGTCGCCGTCCTCTTCCAGATCTATCTGGGTGGTCTCGTGGCCGGTCTTCGCGCAGGCATGACCTACAACACCTGGCCGCTGATGGACGGTGCGCTGGTGCCGGGCGGCCTGTTCGCGCAGACGCCTGCCTGGCTCAACTTCTTCGAGAACCCGAAGATGGTGCAGTTCATTCACCGTCTCGGCGCTTACGCGCTTCTGGCGCTGGCGCTCTGGCAGATGGTGTTCGTGCTCCGCCGTGCGCCCTCCACACCGCATGCGCGCCGGGCGGTCCTGTTTGCCGCTCTCGTTCTGGTGCAGGCGGCCATTGGCATCGTCACGCTGCTCATGGTCGTGCCCATCGACGTGGCGCTCACCCATCAGGGCGTGGCGCTGGTGGTTCTGTTCTTCGCCTGCGCCCACTGGCGCGCGACGAAGGGGCCTTATCCGCTGCCCGGCGCTCGACGTCTCAAGCGTGACGAAGACGAGGTCTACGCGGCGATCTAGCCGCGCAGAGCGTTCCAAACAAAAACGCCCCAAAACAAAAAAAGGCGCGCCCCACGGGGACGCGCCTTTTTTATTGGGCGATGTCTGGAGGCTCAGAGCCCCTGAAGCATCAAATCCATGTTCTGCACGGCAGCGCCGGAAGCGCCCTTGCCGAGATTGTCATAGACGGCGACCAGCAGGGCCTGCGCGCGCGCATCGTTGACGAAGACATGCAGCGTCATGTCATTGGTGTTGTTGTGGGTTTCCGGGTTCAGCTTTTCCGTGCGCTCGATCACGCCGTAAGGAGCGACCTTCACCACACCATCCTTGATGGCGCTGTAATGGTCGGCGAGCGCGGCATGCATCCGGGCACCCGTCGGCACGCTGTCGAGGTGACCAAGCTGCAGGGGCAGGGCGGTCAGCATCCCTTGCGCGAAATCGCCGACAGCCGGCTGCATGAGCGGCGCGCCGGCAAGGCCTGCATAGGCCTGAAGCTCCGGCAGATGCTTGTGGTTGAGCGACAGCCCATAAGGCATGAACTCCGGCGCAGCGTCACCCTTCGCTTCGTAATCCTCGATCATGGTGCGGCCGCCGCCGGAATAGCCGGAAATGCCGTTCACCGTGATGGGCAGATCGGCTGGCAGCAGGCCGGCGCGGATCAGCGGGCGCAGGAAGGCGATGGGTCCCTGCGGCCAGCAGCCGGGATTGGCGACACGCTTTGCCGTGCGGATCGCGTCGCCCTGCGCCTTGTCCATTTCGGCGAAGCCGTAGGTCCAGCCTTCGGCTACCCGATGCGCGGTCGAGGCGTCGATCACGCGGGTGCTGTCGTTCTCGATCAGCGAGACGCTTTCGCGCGCGGCATCGTCGGGAAGGCACAGAATCGCGATGTCGGCAGCGTTGAGGAACTCGGCGCGGGCCGCCGGGTCCTTGCGCTTTTCTGGCGGAATGGAGATCACTTCGATGTCGCGGCGCTCGGCCAGCCGCGTCCTGATCTGCAGGCCGGTGGTGCCGTGTTCGCCATCGATGAAGATTTTCGCCGTCATGGTGTCAGTCCTGGAAAAGAGTCGGATTTCAACTGGTTATGCGCGCCGGCGGAATCAATCCGCAAAGCGCTTGAATCGCTGCTTCAGCTCTTATCGTCGCTTTCGCGCCGCGAGAAGGCCGAGATAGTGCATGGCGATGGTCGCCCCCGCGATGGCCGTTATGTCGGCATGGTCATAGGCTGGAGCGACCTCCACCACATCCGCGCCGACGATGTCGAGCGCGCCGAGCTGGCGCAGAACGGAAAGCATCCGGGCGCTGGATGGGCCGCCGGCCACCGGTGTTCCGGTGCCGGGCGCATAAGCGGGGTCGAGGCAGTCGATATCGAAAGTGACGTAGGCAGGCCGGTCGCCGACGCGGGCCATGATGGCCTCGGCGATCTCGCCGGCCTTCATCTCTTCCACATCATGGCCGTGGAGAATGGCGATGCCGCAATCCCCCGGCGCGTGGGTGCGAATGCCGACCTGAATGGACGCCGCCGGATCGATGACGCCGTCGCGCACCGCGCGGCCGACAAAGGAGCCGTGGTCGATGCGCTTGCCGTCATCATACCAGGTGTCCTGATGCGCATCGAACTGCACGAGGGCGAGGGGCCCGTGCTTTGCTGCATGCGCTTTCAAAAGCGGCCAGGTGACGAAGTGGTCGCCGCCAAGCGAAAGCAGAAACGCATCGGATTTGAGAATCTTTGCCGCTTCGCGCTCAATGGTCGCCGGCGTCTTCTGGTGATTGCCGTAATCCAGAAGGCAGTCACCATAATCGATGACGGCCAGCGCCTCGAACAGATCGGCGTCGAACGGATATTGCGGATCATTGTCGAAGATCGCCGAGGCGCGGCGGATCGCCTGCGGGCCGAAACGCGCGCCCGGCCGGTTGGAAACGGCGGCGTCGAAGGGGATGCCCCACACGACGGCGTCGGCGCCCTTCAGCGATTTGGTGAATTTGCGGCGCATGAAGGAGAGCGCTCCCGCATAGGTCGGGTCGCTGGCCGCGCCCGTCAGGCCGCGGGCGGTGAAGGCATTGTCGATGGAATTCGACGGCATGGCGCTCCTCCTTCAGAGCATTTCGCAGTCAGGCCCACCCGCCTGACATCCGCACGAATGCGGTGAAACAAAAAGACAGAGCCCGGCTGCGACGCCATGAGGCGGTGAACCGCTCCATCGGCCCAATGGGTAGGGGGAAGGCAAAATCTGCGCAAGAAAAAAGCGGACCCGAAGGCCCGCTTTTCGTTCTTGGAAGTTCGTGAAGCTTAGCGCTTGGAGAACTGGAACGAACGACGAGCCTTTGCCCGGCCGTACTTCTTACGCTCAACCACGCGGCTGTCGCGGGTCAGGAAGCCACCCTTCTTGAGGACGCCACGCAGCTCCGGCTCGTAATGGGTCAGAGCCTTGGAGATGCCGTGACGAACTGCACCGGCCTGGCCGGACAGGCCGCCGCCAACGACAGTGGCGACAACGTCGTACTGGCCGTTGCGGTCGGCAGCAACGATCGGCTGCTGCAGGATCATCTGCAGAACCGGGCGTGCGAAGTAAGCCGCGAACTCTTTGCCATTGACGGTGATCTTGCCGGAGCCCGGCTTGACCCACACGCGGGCAATTGCGTTCTTGCGCTTGCCGGTGGCGTAAGCGCGGCCATGTGCGTCCAGCTTCTGCACATGCACCGGAGCAGCTTCCTGCTCGGCGTTCTGCGCAGCGGTTGCCGCACCCAGCTCTTCGAGGGAGTTGATTTCGGCCATTACTGGGCCCTCACATTCTTCTTGCTCATGGCGGCGACGTCGAGCGTCTCCGGGTTCTGGGCGACATGCGGGTGCTCGGCGCCTGCATAGATGCGCAGGTTCTTCATCTGGCGACGGCCAAGCGGGCCACGCGGAACCATGCGCTCAACGGCCTTCTCAACCACGCGCTCGGGGAACCGGCCCTCGAGCAGCTGGCGCGCAGTGCGCTCCTTGATGCCGCCGGGGTGACCCGTGTGCCAGTAGTATTTCTTGTCGGTGTATTTCTTGCCGGTGAAGACCACCTTGTCGGCATTGATGACGATGACGTTGTCGCCGTCGTCCACATGCGGGGTGAAGGTGGGCTTGTGCTTGCCGCGGAGACGGTTTGCGACGATGGTGGCCAGACGACCGACGACGAGACCTTCGGCGTCGATCAGGATCCACTTCTTCGTCACTTCCGCAGGCTTCTGCGAAAAGGTTTTCATGGGTCTTTTCCGTTTTACTGGACCCGGCCCGAAGGCAGGGCGTTTCTTGTTGCTTGTGTTCGCGGCTGTCTCTTCCGGTGCGGATTTCGCCAGCGCAAACCAATGCAGCACCACATTTAAGGTGCAGCGATGGTTACCTATAGACGGACCGGGGGATCGTCAAGCGCAATGTTTCGAGTATTGCGCTGAAAAAATCAATAAAAACAATGGTTTAAAAATATGGTATTATAATACCGCATGAATTGACGCCCGTTTGGCGCGCTTCAGCCGTGCAAAAGCCTATTTTGAGGGTGGAATGGAGTAGGTTCCGGTTGCGTGGGCAACGGTTTCGCCCGTGTCGCCAGCCACCAGCTCGGCCTCGAATACCATCAGCCGCCGGCCCAGTTTCAGGATGCGGCAATGGCCGTCCACGACGCCTGCCCCGGCCTTGCGCATGAAGTTGATGTTCAGGTTGGTGGTGACGGCCAGCGCCTTGCGCCCGACATGGGAGAGCGCGCAGACATAGCCGCCGATATCGGCGAGGGCAAAGAGCGAGGGGCCGGCCACCGTGTCGCCGGGGCGCAGATGCTGAAAGCCTGCTTCCAGACGCACCGTACAGCCCCCCGGCCAGACTTCCAGCGCGCGATAATCGGGCGTCTCCCCGCTGCAGGCCTGGGGAAAAACATCGCGCAGATAGAGATTGACCTCTTCCGCGTCCATCACCGGCTGGAGCACGCTGTCCGGCCTTGTGCCTTCCCGCTTCATATCCATGATCCTGACCTCCCGTTCGACGCCGGCTGGATCTGTCGCAAAAGGCCGGCTGCGAAGAGAATTGCCGGATTGCCGTTGCAACACAAGCGGCACTATGGTGACGGCGGTTCATGAACACGGAGGAAGACCATGGCCAATGCGGCGGCAGTGCAGGAGAGCGTCCAGGCGCCGGTTTCAGTCAGTGAGGCGGACGGCATTGTGCAGATCACGCTCGCGAACCCGCCGGCCAATGCCCTCTCGATCGCCATGATGGAGGCGCTGAAGGGAGCGCTCGACCGCGCCCGCGACGATGATGCGGTCCGGGTCATCGTGCTGCGTTCCGAGGGCAAGGTGTTCTGCGCCGGTCACGATCTGAAGGAACTCACGGCCCACCGCGCCGATGCGGACCGGGGCAGGGCGTTCTTCGAAAAGACCATGCTCCTCTGCTCGGGCCTCATGCAGACCATCGTGCGTCATCCCAAGCCGGTGATCGCCGAAGTGAGCGGCATCGCCACCGCTGCCGGTTGCCAGCTTGTCGCCTCCTGCGATCTGGCGGTTGCGAGCGAGACGGCGCGCTTTGCCACGCCGGGCGTGAATATCGGCCTGTTCTGTTCCACGCCCATGGTTGCCCTGTCGCGCAATGTCTCGCGCAAGCATGCGATGGAGATGCTGTTGACGGGCGAGATGGTCGATGCCGGGCGCGCGCATGCCTTCGGTCTCGTCAACCGTGTCGTGCCGCAGGATGCGTTGAATCAAACCGTGATGAATTTTGCGCAAACCATTGCTTCCAAATCGCCTTTGACGCTGAAGATCGGCAAGGAGGCGTTCTATGCACAGGCCGAGATGGAGCTGTCACAGGCCTATGATTACACGGTGCGGGTCATGGTCGAGAACATGCTCGCCCGTGATGCCGAAGAGGGCATCGGCGCGTTCATCGAAAAACGCGCTCCCGAGTGGAAAGGGAAGTAGGCATGGAGCCGCGCATCTCGCTGATCACGCTTGGCGTAGACGATCTTGAGCGCGCGGTGGCGTTTTACGAGGCCATGGGGCTTGAGCGTAATCGCAAGATGACGGGTGGTGTCGCCTTCTTCCAGATGGGCGGGATGATCCTGGCGCTCTGGCCGCGCGAGGAGCTTGTGGCCGATGTCGGCGAAGAGAATTATCGCGCAGCCCATGAGGCGGCGGCCGGGCATTCAGGTGTGGCGCTCGCCTACAACACGCGCAGCGAGGACGATGTGATCGTCGTGCTCAACCGCGCCGCCAAAGCGGGTGGCCGGATCGTGAAACCTGCCGCTCATGCCTCATGGGGCGGGTTTCAGGGGTATTTTGCCGACACAGAGGGGAACCTCTGGGAGGTCGCGTTCAATCCGGATTTTCCGATCAGCGACGACGGCGCGATCTCGCTGCCGGATTGAGCGATCTACGGGGGCGGCAAACGCGCCGCCTCCGCAAATGCCTGGCGTGAAGCAGGCGATCTAGTCGTCGCTCCAGCACACATGGGCAGGGCACGCATCGGTATCGAGCGCCGGTAAAAGCCGCACTTTGAGTGTTTCATAATGCGCAGGGCATTCGCTCTGATCCGCGACAAACCGGTCGTAGCGCCGGGGAGCCTGTGCGGTGCTCGACGGATAACGCAGGATGACCGCCCCGTTTTCGCTGATGGAATCCTGAAGCTCCCTGCAGGTCTGACCACCTGCCTGAGCGCTGCTGTTGGGGTAAAGGAGGACGCAGGCAACCGCTAACATCAATGACTTACGCATAGCTTCCCTTTCTGAAATTTTTGACTTTCAAACACGCTTTTCGCCGGCCAGAAATGCTGGTGGCTTCAGGGGCGCGCCGGGACGTTATGCAGCAGGAAAATTGCCGGTAAAAGCGGCTATAAAGTTAAATAAATCAATGATTTTTGAGATGTTCTTTTATAGCAATATAACGCCGGACGGTTCTCATGGAGACCGCATCCGGAGTACCTTTCTTTGGGCCGTTCCCGTCAGTTCCGGAATATCCACCGGCGGTCGAAAAGCCGCTCCCGCATCTCCGCCTTGCAGCGCAGAACCGGGCAGGATTCGCGGTCTGCGGTGGGGATGTAATCGCGCACGGCGATGTGCGCCACCGGGCAGAAATTCTCATTCGCCACATAGCGGTCATAGCGCGGCAGGCTCGGATTGTTGCGCGACTGGTAGCGCATGATCGCCGCACCCTCCGCATTGATCCTGGCTTGCGCCTCGGCACAGCTCATGGCAGTTGACGTGTAGCGGGATATGGCTCCGGCAGGGCTGGCCAGAACGACCATTCCAAGGGTCAGGGCGATGTATCTCAACATGATCGGTCACTTTGCTTTGAGCAGGCTGCAACGGGTGCAGCGGATAACGATTATCATATCATAGCCTGCGGCTTTGCCGAGATTGAGGCGGCATTCGCAGGGTTCGGGAGCGACGATGAACCACGACAGTTACGACGACGCCTATATTTCCGGCATTCTGAACACGGTGAAGAGCGTCACCATTGTGGGTGCTTCGGCCAATGAGGTCAGGCCCAGCTTCTTTGTCACGAAGTATCTGATCGACAAGGGATACACGGTGTTTCCCGTCAATCCCGGTCAGGCCGGCAAGGAGATCGCCGGTCGTCCCGTCGCCGCAACGCTTGCCGATCTCGCCGAGCCCGTCGACATGGTCGATGTCTTCCGCCCATCCTCCGCCATTCCGGGCCTGACGGAAGAGATCCTCGCCATGGAGACGCTCCCCAAAGTGGTCTGGATGCAGCTAACTGTGCGTGACGATGCGTCCGCAAAACGGCTTGAGGAGAAGGGCATTCAGGTCGTGATGGATCGCTGCCCGAAGATCGAATATGCGCGGCTTTCACGCGAAATCGGCTGGAACGGCGTCAACAGCCGCGTGATTTCGTCGAAAAAGCCGATCATGCGCAAAGGTTTCCAGAGCTTCGGCATTCGCCAGCGCTGATTTTTCAGTGCAGCCGGTCGGCGGGGCATAAATCTCCTTTGCCTGCGACCAAGGGCTCTGTATTGATGCCCGCAACCCTGATTTTTGACATGGAGGGATTGTCATATGAGTGAGCGTACTCCCGGTTTCGACACGCTGGCGGTGCATGCAGGGGCCCAGCCCGATCCGGCGACAGGCGCACGCGCCACGCCGATCTACCAGACCACCTCCTATGTCTTCGACGATGCGGACCATGCCGCTTCGCTGTTCGGCCTCAAGGCCTTCGGCAACATCTACACCCGCATCATGAATCCCACCCAGGCCGTGCTCGAAGAGCGCGTTGCAGCCCTTGAGGGCGGCACGGCGGCGCTGGCCACGGCTTCCGGCCATGCGGCTCAGTTGCTGACCTTCCACAATCTCATGCGGCCGGGCGCGAATTTCATCGCTGCCAAAAGGCTTTACGGCGGTTCCATCAATCAGTTCGGCCATGCCTTCAAGAATTTCGACTGGCATGTCCGCTGGGCCGATCCGGAGAATTTCGACAGTTTCGAAAGCCAGATCGATGACGACACGCAGGCGATCTTCGTTGAGAGCCTGGCCAATCCGGGCGGCACTTTCGTGGATCTGGAAAAGATTGGCGACATTGCGCGCCGTCACGGCCTGCCGCTGATCGTCGACAACACGATGGCGTCGCCCTACCTGCTGCGTCCCATCGAGCATGGCGCGGACATCGTGCTGCACTCGCTCACCAAGTTCATGGGCGGCCACGGCAATTCCGTGGGCGGTGCGCTGGTCGATGGCGGCACGTTCGACTGGTCGAAGTCCGGCAAATATCCGATGCTCTCCGAGCCGCGCCCTGAATATGGCGGCATGGTTCTGCACGAGACCTTCGGCAATTTCGCCTTCGCAATCGCAGCCCGCGTTCTGGGCCTGCGCGATTTCGGCCCGGCGATCTCGCCCTTCAACGCCTTCCAGATCCTCACCGGCATCGAGACGCTGGCGCTTCGCATGCAGCGCCACAGCGACAATGCGCTGAAGGTGGCCGAATGGCTCAAGGGGCACGACAAGGTGTCGTGGGTTTCCTATCCGGGCCTGCCGGAAGATCCCAACCACGCGCTCATGAAGAAGTATTCGCCCAAGGGCGCTGGCGCTGTCTTCACCTTCGGCCTGAAGGACGGGTTCGATGCGGGCGTGAAGGTGGTGGAGAGCGTCGAACTCTTCTCGCATCTGGCCAATATCGGCGACACCAAGTCGCTGATCATCCATCCGGCTTCCACCACTCACCGCCAGCTCTCCGACGAGCAGAAGGCGGCGGCTGGCGCCGGCGTCGATGTGATCCGCCTGTCCATCGGCATTGAGGACGTGGCAGACATCATCGCCGATCTGGAGCAGGCGCTCGCCAAGATCTGATCGAAGCGACTGATCGCGAATGCAATAACGGCGCGGGCTGAAAGGCCCGCGCCGTTTCTTATTGCAGGGAGGTGGGGGCGCTAGGAGGCGTCCCAGACGCAGTCCAGCCGCTCCAGCCCGTGAAAATGGTAGGTGTCGCCATAGGTCGGCGGCGTCTTCAGGGCGAGCGAGGGCAGGCGCTCGAACAAAACCTTTAGCCCCACCTGCATTTCCAGCCGCGCCAATGGCGCGCCGATGCAGAAATGAATGCCCGCGCCGAACGACACATTCTTCTGGTCGGGGCGATCGGGGCGGAAACTGCGCGGCTCCTCGAAAGCCGTCAGGTCGTTGTTGGCTGCGCCCAGGAGCAGGCCGACCGTCTCGCCGGGCTTCAGGGTCAGGCCCGGAGCGACTTCCACCGTCTCATAGGCATAACGGGTGAACATGTGCAGCGGCGGATCGTAGCGCAGGCATTCCTCCACCGTTGCCGCCGCTTCCGCGTCGGAGCCGAAGAAGCGCCGCGGATCGCCGCCCTGCGCCAGCAGGGTCGATACGGCGTTGCCCAGCTGGTGCACGGTTGCCTCATGCCCTGCGTTCAAAAGAAGAATGGCCGAAGAGACAAGCTCATCCTCGCTCAGCCGTTCGCCATCTTCCTGCGCGGCGATGAGCAGGCTCAGCAGATCATCGCCCGGTGTGGCGCTGCGCTTTCTGGCGTAGTCGCGGATGAAGGCGGCGAAGTCGCGCGCGGCCTCATCGGCGCTGCGCTGCGTCTCTTCGTCAGAGCCGTGCATATACATGGCGACCATGCGATGCGACCATTCCACGAGCTGCGGCCCCATATCCGTGGGCACGCCCAGCATCTCCGTGATGATCACCAGCGGAATGGGCGTTGCATAGGCGTCAAGCAGCTCCGCTTCGCCGGTCTTCTCAAAACCGTCGATCAGCGTGTGGCAGAGCGTCTCGACGCGGGGGCGCAGCCGCTCGACCTGGCGTGAGACGAAGGCGCGGTTGACGAGCTTCCTGAGCCGCGTGTGCACGGGCGGCTCGATCTCAAGCATCGAGTTGGCCTCGATGGCGTCGAAATGCTTCAGATGCGTGCGCGTGGCCGGGTCGGGCTTCTGGTCGGCGGGTTGCTCGCGTCCAAGGCGCCGGTCGCGCAGCGCGCGGTTGACGCTTTCATAGTCGGTCAGGCACCAGAAGCCGAAGTCGTCCCAGAAGAACGCGGGCGCATGGGCGTGCAGATAGGCATAGGCCGGGTAGGGATCCTGAACGAAGTCCGGATCGTGCGGATCGAGCCGAACGGCTTTGCGATCATGATCGTAGAGGAGGTGGGCTGGTCTTTGGGGCATGATGGTGCGGTCCGGCTTGATGGGCGCCTCAAGGGGCCCCCGATGGGTACATTGCGTCGCGCGCGGGGCGCGGTATGGGCCTGTCAGAACCGGCGAATCGAACGCCGGCGATCATCAAGATAAAGGCTTGCTCTTGCGTCGGGGGAATGGGGCATCATATCTATCCCGTTGAACCAAACGATTCTGCCGCTTTTGCGTGCGCCAGCCAATCGGGCGTGCGACCTCAAACCGAAAGGTGTTTTCATGCCGAATCCCGTCGATACCGCCATGAATCTGGTGCCCATGGTCGTCGAGCAGACGAACCGGGGTGAACGGGCTTACGACATCTTCTCGCGCCTCCTCAAGGAGCGCATTATCTTCATCACCGGCCCGATCGAGGATAGCATGGCCTCGCTGGTCTGTGCGCAGCTCCTCTTCCTCGAGGCAGAGAACCCGAAGAAAGAGATCGCGCTCTACATCAACTCGCCGGGTGGCGTGGTGACGTCGGGCATGGCCATCTACGACACGATGCAGTTCATCCAGCCGCCGGTCTCCACGCTGTGCATCGGCCAGGCTGCGTCGATGGGCTCGCTGCTTCTGTGCGCCGGCCACAAGGACATGCGCTTTGCGACGCCGAACGCGCGCATCATGGTGCATCAGCCTTCGGGCGGCTTCCAGGGCCAGGCGTCCGATATCGAGCGCCACGCGCAGGACATCATCAAGCTCAAGCGTCGTCTGAACGAGGTCTATGTCCAGCACACCGGCCAGGATTACGACACGATCGAGCGCACGCTTGACCGCGATCATTTCATGACCTCGGACGAGGCGCAGGAGTTTGGCCTGATCGACAAGGTCGTCAGCTCCCGCGACACGCCCGAGAAAGCAGCCGAATCCTGATTCGGAACGCGGCTTTTGCAATCGGTCTGCCCGGCCTTGTGCCGGGCATGGCGCGGTTTGGCCGGCATTTGCCGCCGATTGCGTCATTTCCGTCACATTTTTGTGTTTGCAGCCGGTGTGTGAACGCCTACGTTAAGTCTATATTGAGTTTCCAGATCCAAGGTCTGGACAGGGGCTCGGTATGGTTGCCGCGTTTTCGGATTTGTGTTTCGTTTCGAGGACAGAGCGTGGACCGCCCGGGGCTATCGTGTTCCGAGGCACCATGACCGCCCGGCAAGTGCGGGTCGACCTGCCGGTGGTAGTGAAAGGACGTAAGACATGAGCAAGGCCAGCAACGGCAGCGGAGACTCCAAGAACACGCTGTACTGCTCCTTCTGCGGCAAAAGCCAGCACGAAGTCCGCAAGCTTATTGCGGGACCCACTGTCTTCATTTGTGACGAGTGCGTCGAACTGTGCATGGACATCATCCGCGAGGAAAACAAATCCTCGATGGTGAAGTCGCGCGAGGGCGTGCCCACACCGCAGGAAATTATCGAGGTGCTGGACGATTATGTGATCGGTCAGGCGCATGCCAAGCGCGTGCTGTCTGTGGCCGTCCACAATCACTACAAGCGCCTGGCCCACGCATCCAAGAATGCCGAGGTCGAACTCGCCAAGTCCAACATTCTGCTGATCGGCCCGACCGGTTGCGGCAAGACGCTTCTGGCCCAGACGCTGGCGCGCATCATTGATGTGCCCTTCACCATGGCCGATGCGACGACGCTGACCGAGGCCGGTTATGTGGGCGAGGACGTCGAGAACATCATTCTCAAGCTGCTTCAGTCGGCCGACTACAATGTCGAGCGGGCGCAGCGCGGCATCGTCTATATCGACGAGATCGACAAGATTTCGCGCAAGTCCGACAATCCTTCGATCACGCGGGATGTTTCGGGCGAGGGCGTGCAGCAGGCGCTGCTGAAGATCATGGAAGGCACGGTCGCTTCCGTACCGCCGCAGGGCGGTCGCAAGCATCCCCAGCAGGAGTTCCTGCAGGTGGACACGGCCAATATCCTGTTCATCTGCGGCGGCGCTTTTGCCGGCCTCGACAGGATCATTTCCGACCGTGGCCGCAAGACCTCCATCGGCTTCGGCGCGACGGTGGCCTCTCCGGAAGATCGCCCGACGGGCGAGCTGTTCCGCCAGGTCGAGCCGGAAGATCTTCTGAAATTCGGTCTCATCCCCGAATTCGTTGGCCGTCTGCCGGTTCTGGCGACGCTTGAGGACCTCGACGAGGCTGCACTGGTGCAGATCCTCAGCGAGCCCAAGAACGCGCTGGTGAAGCAGTATCAGCGTCTGTTCGACATGGAGAATGTCGAGCTGACCTTCCACGAGAACGCGCTTGCCGCGATTGCCCGCAAGGCAATCGAGCGCAAGACCGGCGCCCGTGGCCTGCGGTCGATCATGGAAGCGATCCTGCTCGACACGATGTTCGAATTGCCGGCGCTGGAAGGCGTCCAGGAAGTGGTGATCTCCGATGAGGTGGTCGCCGGCAATGCTCGCCCGCTCTACATCTATGCGGAGCGCGAGCAGGAAAAAGGCAATGCGAGCGCCTGACGATTGTTCGGCGTTTCGATGTGCAAAGCGTTTCAGCGTCACCGGGGCTCCGCTTCGGTGACGTTGTGTTGTCTGCACTATTCTTGTCCACCGTTTGCCCAGATCGAGAAGCCTGAAGGGCGCTTGCTGTGTGTCCGGCCCATGCATCATGCGTAAGCCCTTGATCTTCTCGGTCCATGTCTCCAACTAAGGGGGGAGCAATGGTGGGGTGGTTTCCATTCACGCATCGCGCGACAATGCGGGTGCTTCTGGTGGATAACGCTCTGGCCGGATAGACTGAAGTCCGCGGCTGGCTCTTGAGCGGCTGCGGTTTGAAAGGCTGAAACATGACTGATACCCCCAAGACCGCTGGTGGTGCTCTGTATCCCGTGTTGCCCCTGCGCGACATTGTGGTGTTCCCGCATATGATTGTTCCGCTCTTCGTCGGCCGCGACAAGTCGATCAAGGCGCTGGAAGAGGTGATGGGCGCCGAGCGTCAGATCCTGCTGGCGACGCAGATGAACGCGGCGGACGACGATCCGGAGCCGAGTGGCATCTATGATATCGGTACGCTGGCTAACGTTCTGCAGCTCCTGAAACTGCCCGACGGCACGGTGAAAGTGCTGGTTGAGGGCACGTCGCGTGCGCGTGTTTCGCAGTTCAGTGATCGTGAAGAGTTTCACGAGGCAACCGCCGATCTGCTTCCCGAGCCGGAGGAAGATCAGGTCGAGATCGAGGCGCTGGCGCGTTCGGTGGTCTCGGACTTCGAGAATTACGTCAAGCTGAACAAGAAGATTTCGCCCGAAGTGGTCGGTGCGGCGAACCAGATCGAGGATTACTCGAAGCTGGCCGATACCGTTGCCTCGCATCTGGCGATCAAGATCCCTGAAAAGCAGGAAATGCTGGCCACGCTCTCCGTGCGCGAGCGGCTTGAAAAGGCCATGGGCTTCATGGAAGCCGAGATTTCCGTGCTGCAGGTGGAAAAGCGTATCCGCAGCCGCGTGAAGCGGCAGATGGAGAAGACCCAGCGCGAGTACTATCTGAATGAGCAGATGAAGGCCATTCAGAAGGAGCTCGGCGAGGGCGAGGACGGCCGCAACGAGGCTGCCGAGCTCGAAGAGCGGATCAAGAAGACGAAGCTCTCCAAGGAAGCGCGTGAGAAGGCCGAGGCCGAGCTGAAGAAGCTCAAAACCATGTCGCCCATGTCGGCCGAGGCCACCGTGGTGCGCAACTATCTCGACTGGCTGCTCTCCATTCCGTGGAAGAAGCCGAGCAAGATCAAGAACGATCTCGAATTTTCCGAGAACGTGCTCGACACGGACCATTTCGGTCTCGAGAAGGTCAAGGAGCGGATCGTCGAGTATCTGGCGGTGCAGAGCCGTCAGAAGAAGCTCAAGGGCCCGATCCTGTGCCTCGTCGGACCGCCCGGCGTCGGCAAGACCTCGCTCGCCAAGTCCATCGCCAAGGCCACCGGACGCGAATATGTCCGCATGGCGCTCGGCGGCGTGCGTGACGAGGCCGAGATCCGTGGTCACCGCCGCACCTATATCGGCTCGATGCCCGGCAAGGTCATCCAGTCGATGAAGAAGGCGCAGAAGTCCAACCCGCTCTTCCTGCTCGACGAGATCGACAAGATGGGCATGGATTTCCGTGGCGATCCGTCTTCGGCCCTGCTCGAGGTTCTCGATCCCGAGCAGAACTCGACCTTCATGGATCACTATCTCGAGGTTGAGTACGACCTGTCGAGCGTGATGTTCGTCACCACGGCCAACACGCTGAACATTCCGCCGGCGCTGATGGACCGTATGGAGATCATCCGCATCGCCGGTTACACCGAGGATGAGAAGGTGGAGATCGCCAAGCGGCATCTTCTGCCCAAGGCCGTGCGCGAACATGCGCTTGAGCCGCAGGAGTTCTCGGTGACCGACGGCGCGCTGCGCGAGATCATCCGCACCTACACCCGCGAAGCGGGCGTGCGTAACCTTGAGCGTGAGCTGATGAAGCTTGCCCGCAAGGCGGTGACGGAGATCCTGCGCAACGCCAAGAAGGACGGCGGCAAGGAAAAGGTCGAAGTGACCGAGGACAATCTGGCCGACTATCTGGGCGTTCAGCGTTATCGCTTCGGTCAGGCCGAGGGCGAGGATCAGGTCGGTGTGGTCACCGGTCTGGCCTGGACCGAGGTTGGCGGCGAGCTTCTGACCATCGAAGGCGTCATGATGCCGGGCAAGGGCAAGATGACCGTCACCGGCAATCTGCGTGACGTGATGAAGGAATCGATTTCCGCAGCGGCGTCTTACGTACGCTCGCGCGCGGTCGATTTCGGTATCGAACCGCCCGTGTTCGACAAGAAGGACATCCACGTGCACGTGCCGGAAGGCGCGACGCCCAAGGATGGCCCGTCGGCCGGTGTTGCCATGGCGACCTCCATCGTGTCGATCATGACCGGCATCCCGGTGCGCAAGGACATCGCCATGACCGGCGAGATCACCCTGCGTGGCCGTGTGCTTCCCATTGGCGGTCTGAAGGAAAAGCTCCTGGCGGCGCTGCGCGGCGGCATCAAGAAGGTGCTGATCCCCGAAGAGAACGCCAAGGATCTGGCTGACATTCCCGAGAACGTGAAGAACGGTCTTGAGATCGTGCCCGTCAGCCGCGTCGGCGAGGTGCTGGAACATGCTCTCGTGCGGATGCCCGAGCCGATTGAATGGGTCGAGCCTGCGGAGCCGGCCAGCAAGGTTGGCGTTGGAAATGAGGGGCCTGCCGTCGCCCATTGACGGCTTGCCCTGAACCGGTTCGGCAAAGCGGTCGAGCCGGTGCAGCACAAGGGATTGCGCCACTTTGTGGCCGTAATTTCGCTAAAATCGACAAAAGCCGGGCTTCGTGCCCGGCTTTTCTGTCGAAAACCCCGGAAAACATGGGTTTGCGAGTAGTTTTTGATCATTTCTTGCTTGGTCGGGACACTTGTTCTCCCTAGACTGCCTCGAGCTGAGTGAGTCGCATCACTTGGTCCTTATCAGGAAGGGGTAATTACATGAACAAGAACGAGCTCGTATCCGCAGTCGCAGAAGAGGCCAACCTCTCCAAGGGCGACGCCCAGTCCGCGGTCGATGCGGTTTTTGCCGTTATCGAAGGCGAACTCAAGAAGGGTGGGGACGTGCGCCTCGTCGGCTTCGGAAACTTCTCCGTTTCTCGGCGTGAGGCTTCCACCGGCCGCAACCCGCAGACCGGTGCCGCAGTTCAGATCCCGGCCCGCAACGTGCCGAAGTTCTCGGCCGGCAAAGGCCTCAAGGACGCAGTCAACGCCTGATTGCGCCCTTTTGGGAATACAAGAAAAGCCGGGTTTCGACCCGGCTTTTCTTTTGTCTGCTGTTCAGTTGCCCGCCTGCCCGGTCCCAGTCGCCCCGCTTGGGCCGGGACTTGTCGCAGGATGGGCGATCTGCATTATGCAGCGCATTGTTTGCGGTCGGGGAGGGCCGATGATGAAGCGCATATTGGTGGCTGTGGCGGCCGCGGTCCTGTCAGGCCCGGCGCTGGCGGATGAATTCCGGGAACTCGAGCCCGTGTTGTTTTCCATGTCACGTGATCTGCGGCCTGATGAAGCTGCCGAATACGCTTTCTACATCAGGAAGAAGGGGCATGACTGTCAGCTTGCGCTGACGGCGGAACTCGTTGAGGAAAGCGGCGACTTTTCGCGTTTTGTCGAGAAGGTTCTCTGCAGGCTTGAGGATGATGCGGCGGGAGTGCAGCCGGCTGCCTATCGCGTTGAGGGCGACGATGATGCGGCGACGATTCTCATCCGCCCGTGGACCGACGCCGATACCGAGAAATACCGATAGAATCGTTCAGCCCGTCAACGTAGCGCTGTGATTCTTGTGCGGGCGGTGGAAACGCCTGAATTCTCTCAAAAGTGAAGATTCGCAGTGATCCGGCAGCCTACTCGGGCGTCGGGCGCCTCAGACCGCGCGCTGTGTCATATGCAGGAGCGGGTAAGGACGGCCTCCACCGTCCCGTGGTGAGCGTGCATGCACCGCAAAGCCCATTCTGCGGTAAAAGGCGAGCGCCTGCCCGTTCTGCTCGTTCACGTCCAGCGTGAGGCGATTCCCGGCGATTTGGCGGGCATGGGTAATGAGAAGCCTGCCAAGCCCCTTGCCACGCTCCTCAGGGGCCACAAACAGGCTGTCGATGTGCGATTTGTCGATTCCCATGAAGGCCAGCGGAGAATCGCGCTCATCAACGGCAACCCAGAGAGACGCGCAGGGCAGATATTTTTCCGCGACGTCCCGTTCGATGGCGCGGAAGTCGGATTCGGCCAGAAAATCGTGAGTCGCACGCACCGAGCCCCGCCAGATCTCGATCAGATCGACCAGATCGTCTTTCCGGGCTTTGCGAATCTCAGCCACACCGGCTCCATGCGGGAAAAACAGCACTCATAGCCTGAAAGTCCGCGTATGGCGGGGCAGGAAAAGCGCAAAAGTGAGGGAGGGAATGGTGGGCGATGAGAGACTCGAATTGTCATTTCTCTCATCGTTCTTCGCGTAAGTCACTGACAATATTTGGCTTTCAAGTTAGGAATGAATTCATTTTGTAACAATGTAATGGCTTCAAAATTGTGCGTCGTTTCTGTGGAAAGTTCACCTAGGACGGTGTCGTGGGTAGTTGAACTAAAATGATGGAAGGCTTTCGAGCCAAGCGCCGACACCCTCTATCGCATGACCAACTGCGTCATAGAGTGATGGCTTAAGTTTCTCAAAAACTAGCGTAGCTTCGTTCCCTATGACGCCTGCTAAACCTGCGGCCGCGATCCATCCTAGTCCGGTTAATTTCGTTTTAGCTGCTCGTCGTAATACTGATAGGTTGGCTTCAATATTCCTCCGGTCCGGTGAAGCCTTTGTGCTTTCTCTGCGGATTTCATCAATTGCGCTGGCTAGTTCGAGAAGTTGTTTTTGAGAGGCTGGGGGCTCGATCTCAAGCAGGCTAGGTGGGTTATTATGCCCACGGTTTGGCGCGGTCTGCATCTGCTGTCTGATGAGGTCTTCTAGAATGCCCAGCTTGTCCAGCATCTCTTTCCGGAGTGTGGCTGAAGTGGTCCCGGAAAATCGGACAGTCAGCTAAGGTGTATCCC